>CAYGVJ010000025.1:0-44865 GCA_964353255.1 uncultured Solibacteraceae bacterium
ATACCCGAAGGGCCGGCTGGAAAGCCGGCCGCAGGCAAGAATGCCCGCCCCACGGGGTGGAGGGAGCAGGGGTCGCTGGAGTTTGCCAAGCTGCTGCTGGAGAAGGCGCTGGTGGCGGTGTCGCCGGGAGTGGGGTTTGGGCCGCTGGGTGAGGGGCACGTGCGGTTTGCGCTGGTGGAGAATGAGCAGCGGATCCGGCAGGCGGTGAGAGGGATAGGGCGGGTGTTGAGGGAAGGAACGTAGGCGGAGGAGCGGATTACGCTCCGGCATGCCGAAGGGCTTCGAGGACGAGGTCCTGATAGGCGCGCAGGGTCTGCTCCAGTTCTTCGTCCAGAGGGCGGCCGCACGCGAATTTCACGAAGTGGTGGAGCAGGATCGCCCAAGCGGTCTCTGAAAGGACACCCTGCTTCTTGGCTCCGTCGAAGAACAAGGGCCTGATTCCGGCGAGGGCCACGGGCTGGATGAACTCGAAGCGGAGCACACTGGGTTCGGTCACACCTCCGGGCTGGGCAGGGAGGTAGAACAGGTGGGGGAACTCCAGTGCGGCCACGCGGCATCGGAACGCCTGGTCGTGGCGCGGTTTGAATGTGAAAGCCGGAGCAACCAGGACGTAGGGGGCGGGATAGAGCTGATTTGCCCACGTGGAGTGGACCATCTGCAAGACCACGGCGGGCCGCATCTTGCCCAAGAGAATGTAGTAGTTCTCGTCGGCGCGGAGTTCGAGTTCCTTGATCGGGAAATGGGTCGGAGGGGGACGTTGGGGATCGAGCTTTCGGATCACATAGCTGGTCTTCGAGCTGTCCCGTGGGTCGTGCCCCTCCACGGACACGATGTAGGGTTCTGCGGGCGGATATACGTGGTGTGCCAAGACCAACTGACCAGGCCGCACGATGGGCCGGCCCTTTTGGTCGCGGCCAAGAGGGTCAATGAGTTCGTAGAAGCGATCGCAGAGCAGGCTCGTCTGATCGAATGGGTCCGGCAAGACTGGTCAGGTCTCAGAGAACTTGACAGGGATTCCCGGCGGGAGTCGAGGCGGCCTGTCGTCTTCGTCCCAAGAGCGGGCAGCCTGAATGGCATCGAGCGGCAGTTCCAACCCGGTTGTGGGTAAACTCAGTTGCTTCACACGCTCTCGCAGTCTCCTGCGCAGGGCGCCGAGCTTCTGTTGATCCACTGGCAGCGGAGCAGGGCGTGGGGGGGGCCTCAGGCACGTGAAGTCCAGAAGTTCACCACGCCTTGCGGCTTCCATTGGCTCTGTTTCGAAGTAGACGTGATCCAAGAGCATATTCAGGTCGGCGTCGCCCCAGTCCTTCACGAGTTGGGCAGCCAGTTGGGAGACCTCCTCAGGAACGCGAGAAGCCTCGAGGTCTTCGGGCGCAAAGACGAGCCGGTGCGCGGCCTTGCCGCCCTTGAGGTCAGAGGTTTCGACGTCCGGGCCTCCCAGAAGTGCAGCCACTTCAGTGGCATAAGGACCGAAATGGAGAAAGCGCCAGGTGAGTTGCGCCAGCGGCTCGCCGGCGTGGCGCCGCCGCCATTCGAGGTCGGCGAGGTAGAGGAGCTTAACGAGGCGGGTGGCGGCGGGGGGCGCCATCGCTTGCAGACGGGCCTGACGGTGGATCTCCTTGACGAGGGGCAGAAGTTCGAAAGGCATCAGCACTTCGAGTGTATCATCGGCAGATCCGCCGGGGGAATTGGGGGCTGTGTGGGACAAGGTTGCTAGTCGGCCCCGGAGTGGAGGCGGTTCCAGGCTTCGAGCACCAGGCGGCGGGTGGGGTACTGCCTGGGGAACGCGCGGATGATTGCGGCGCTGGCGCGGATCAAGAGCTACCTGGACTACGGGGTGTTTCAGCCGGTGCAGATTGCCTCGATTATTGCGCTGCGCGAGTGCGCGGAGGAGACGGAGAAGATTCGCGCGACGTATCAGAAGCGGCGGGACGTGCTGGTGGAGGGGCTCGGAAGAGCGGGGTGGGAGGTGGAGAAGCCGCGGGGCTCCATGTTCGTGTGGGCACAGATACCCGAAGGGCCGGCTGGAAAGCCGGCCGCAGGCAAGAATGCCCGCCCCACGGCGTGGAGGGAGATGGGGTCGCTGGAGTTTGCGAAGGTGCTGCTGGAGAAGGCGCTGGTGGCCGTGTCGCCGGGGGTAGGGTTTGGGCCGCTGGGGGAGGGGTACGTGCGGTTCGCGCTGGTGGAGAACGAGCAGCGGATCCGGCAGGCGGTGAGGGGGATAGGGCGGGTGTTGAGGGCGGGGTGAGGGGGTACTAGAATCGTCTTAGAGAGCATGGCCGTAACGCAGAGCGCCGCACTGACCGCTCCGCCTGAGCAGGGGCAACTCGCCGAAGTGCGCCAGCGCCGCTACATCGCTACGGAGGTGGTCCGGAGTGCCGCGATTGGCCCCTCCAGAAACGGTGAACCCGTTCAACACTTGGTTTCTCTCACCTCCGTTGACGACGAGGGCCTGGGCGAAGAGTTGCAAGTGATTTGGGAGCTGGAGCCGGGGGCGCGCGTGCACGAAAAGCTGGCCCTCCCCGAGCCAACGGGATTTGACGATCCCGCCCGGCTGGACGCATTCCTGGATGCCGTTCGCTGGGGCGCGGCGTCCGTCGCCGACACCAGGCTGCTGCAATCCCCGTTTCGCGCCGGAATCGACATCGAGGATTACCAACTTGATCCGCTGGTCCGCGCCATCCAGATGCCCCGGGTGAACCTGCTCGTAGCGGACGACGTGGGGCTGGGCAAGACCATTGAGGCGGGGCTGGTCGTTCTGGAACTCATCTTGCGGCACCGGGCACGCCGGATCCTGATCGTGTGCCCGGCCTCGCTTCAGATCCAGTGGCAGCAGCAGATGCGGGACAAGTTCGGGCTGGAGTTCCGGATCGTGGACTCGGATCTGATGAAGCAACTGCGGCGCACGCGCGGCCTGCGTGTGAATCCCTGGAACCACTATCCTCGTCTCATCACCTCTATCGACTTTCTGAAGCGCGAACGGCCCCTGCGCCTGTTCCGGGAGGTCCTGCCGCAGGGCAGCGAGCGCGCCTATCCTCGCAAGTTCGACGTGCTCATTATCGACGAGGCCCACAACGTGGCCCCAAGCGGGCGGGGCCGTTACGCCACGGACTCCCTCCGCACCGCGGCCATCCGCACATCGGCACCTCACTTCGAACACAAGCTGTTCCTCACCGCGACGCCGCACAACGGCTACCAGGAGAGCTTCACGGCCTTGCTGGAGTTGCTGGACAACCAGCGCTTCGCCCGAGGCGTTCCCCCGGACCGGGAGCAACTCGGCGCGGTCATGGTACGCCGGCTGAAGACGGAGATCTTGAAATGGGACGGCAGCCCGCGGTTCCCGAGCCGCGAACCCCTGCCCATCGAGGTTCCCTACACGGATGAAGAGAAGGAGATTCACAACCTCCTTAAGCGCTACACCCGGCTGCGCCTCGAGCAGGCCTCAGGGTCCGCCGAACGCTACGCCGCTGAATTCGTGTTGAAGCTGCTCAAGAAGCGCCTGTTCTCCTCGCCGGCGGCTTTTGCGGATACACTCGCCAAGCACGAACAGGCCGTTCGCCGGCTCCGCAAGTTCCCGGTCACAAAACCGAGCCTGGCGACGCTTCTCCGCGAGGCTGACCGCCTCGATGAGGAGTACGCCGACGACCGGGAACTCGAAGCCAGCACTGAAGAAGCGGTCGAAGCAGCCACGCTGGCCTTCAGCCAGCTCAGCACAGAAGAGGAGCAGCTCTTGGCCCGCCTGAGAAGCTGGGCGGAAAAAGCCCGGTTCCGCCCCGACTCGAAAGCCTCGGAGCTCATCCAGTGGCTCCGCGATAACGTCCGGCCGAACGGGCAGTGGTCCGATGAGCGCGTGATCATCTTTACGGAGTACCGCGCGACGCAGAAATGGCTGGAGGGGATCCTGGCCACCGAGGGCTTGACCGGGGGTGACCGGCTCATGACGCTATACGGCGGAATGGACTCCCAGCAGAGGGAGCGCGTGAAGGCAGCGTTTCAATATGACCCGCACGGCAGCCCGGTGCGAATCCTCCTGGCCACCGATGCAGCCTCGGAGGGCATCGATCTTCAGAATCACTGTCACCAACTCATTCACTACGAAATCCCCTGGAACCCGAACCGCATGGAGCAGCGCAACGGCCGCATTGACCGGCACGGCCAGCGCGCCCAAAAAGTGCTGGTCTACCACTTCGCGCCGGCGGGCTTCGCCAGACGGCAGCAGGACCCCACGGCCAAGCCGTCCGAGCTGGAGGCGGACCTCGAGTTCCTGATGCGCGCCGCCATCAAGATCAACACGATCCGCGAGGACCTGGGCAAGGTAGGCCCGATCATTGCGCAGCAGGTGGAAGAGGCGATGCTCGGGCGCCGGTCCGCGCTGGATACAACCGAGGCGGAGCGCCAGGCCGGGCCGATCAAGCGCCTGCTCAGGCTCGAACGCAATCTGCGCGAGGAGATCGAGCGCCACATGAGCCAGCTCCATGAGACGCGCAACGAGCTGCGCCTCTCACCCGAGAACATCCAGTCGGTGGTGGAAATCGCTCTTGAACTGGCGGGACAGCCGCGGCTCATCCCCGCCAAGGTACCCGGCATATGGCCAGACCCCATCGGCCAGCGGAAGCACTGCCCGGTGTTTCTCCTGCCGCAATTCGCGGGGAGCTGGGCGGCCTGCGCGGAGGGCTTGCGGCATCCCCACACCCAGCAGGTGCGTCCGATCGTTTTCGATCCGGACCTGGCTCGCGGCCGCGACGACGTGGTCCTGGCGCATCTGAATCACAAGCTGGTGCAGATGTGCCTGCGGCTCCTGCGGGCCGAGGTGTGGGCACCGGAGGGCAAGAAAAAGATTCACCGCGTCAGCGCCCGCCTGGCACCCGACCAGGCGCTGGAGGCTCCCGCCGTGGTGGCGCACGCCAGGCTGCTTTTCGTCAGCGGCGACAGCCAGCGGCTTCACGAGGAACTGCTGGTCGCCGGCGGGCTGGTCCGCGAAGGACGCTTCTCCCGGCTTGGCGTCACGCAGCTTCAGAGTGCCCTTGCGGCCGCGCGGCCGGACGAGCCCCCGCCGGCCCTGAAGGACCGGTTCCGCGAGCTCTGGCTGCACCTTGCCGAACCTCTCTATCAAGCGCTCGAGGCCCGCACCCAGGAGCGCACAGCCGCAGTTCAGAAACAGCTCGGTGAACGGGCCGAAAAGGAGGTCAAAAAGTTCACCGCCATCATGCAGGAGCTGGAGCGGGACATTCGAGAAGAGCTGGAGAGCACCAAGCACAAACAACTGGAGCTTTTCCCAGAAGAAGAGTGGGAACAGTTGAAGGAACAGCGCGAACAGTTCGACCGCGACGTGGACAGCCTGCGCGCCCGCCTACTGGCGATCCCTGGTGAGCTTGCCAGGGAGGTCGAGCACATCCGCAAGCGTTTCGCCGATCCACAGCCCAGGCTGTTTCCTGTTGCGGTTACGTTTCTCGTGCCGGCGCGGCTCGCGCAGGGCACGCCGAGGTAGCCGGGAGGTTGGGGATGTCTGCCGCGCGCCATCACGCCGAATGGCTTTCGCTCGTCGAGGTCTCCGGACCTTTCCTCAGTCTGCCAGTTCTGCTGCGGGTGTTCCCACAAGGCCTTCAGGCGCACGACCCGAACCTGGCGAAGCAACTGCGCCTGAGATACGAGGAATGGGAGGACAACCGGGCAACCGGTGGCATCGTTGCTCCGGCGCACCGTGGCTGGATCTTGTGGGTTTTGACGGACGTCCTGGGATTTTCCAGCGAGATCCTCGCTGAAGGGCAGTCGATTCCGCAAACGCTGAAAGCGCACATCGCTGAGCATGGGGAGACGCTCCGGCCCGACCTGGCCGTGTTGGAAGCCGACGGCTCTGGCAGGCCGCGGCTGCTGCTCCAGCTTCTTCCATCAGCGCAGGACTTGGAGAAGCCCCTGGCCCGGCTCCACTGGAAGGCCTCGCCGGCGACGCGGATGATGGAGCTGCTCCATGCCACTGGTTGCCCGCTCGGCCTTGCCACCAACGGCGAGCGCTGGATGCTGGTCTACGCGAAGCCCGGGGAATCTACCGGATTCGCCTCCTGGTACGCCTCGCTGTGGCTGGAGGAACCCATCACGCTGAGAGCCTTCCGGAGCCTGCTTTGGGCCTATCGCTTCTTCTCAGTGCCCGAGACCGACACGCTCGAAGCCATGCTCGCGGAGAGCGCGGAGAACCAGCAGGAAGTCACCGAGCAGCTTGGCGCGCAGGTTCGCCACGCTGTCGAGCTGCTGGTCCAGGCTCTGGACCGCGCGGACCAGGATCGCGGCCGCAAGCTGCTCGCCGGGTTAACCGAGGCCGAATTGTACGAGGCGGCCCTTACCGTGATGATGCGGCTGGTGTTCCTTTTCTCGGCCGAGGAGCGCGGGCTGCTTCCCGTGGAAGATCCTTTGTACACCCTGCACTACGCCGTCTCGACCCTTCAGGCGCAACTCCGGGAGACCGCTGACCAGCTTGGCGAGGAGGTCCTCGAACGGCGGTTCGACGCCTGGTGCCGCCTGCTGGCAACCTTCCGCGCAGTTCACGGCGGCATCCAGCACGACCGGCTCGAACTGCCTGCTTACGGCGGGCGCCTGTTCGATCCCGACCGGTTCGCGTTCCTGGAAGGCCGGCCTTCCCGTACGCGCTGGCGCGAGGCACCGGCCGATCCGCTTCCGGTCAACAACCGGACCGTGCTCCACACGCTCGAAGCGCTCCAATTTCTGGAGGTCAAGGCGCAGGGCGCAGCCACGGAAAAGCGCCGGCTCAGCTTCCGCGCGCTCGATATCGAGCAGATCGGCCCCGTCTACGAAGGCCTGCTCGATCACACTGCCACGCGCACCGCCGAGACCGTGCTGGGCCTCGCCGGCACCCGCGAAAAGGAACCCGAAATTCCGCTCCCGGAGATGGAGCGGCAGGCGGCCAGGGGCGCCGGCGAATTCATCGAATGGCTCCGTGATCAGACGGGCCGTTCGGAAAGCGCGCTGCGACGTGGGCTCGAGGAGCCGCTGGCGCCGCTGGCTGAGGAGCGCTTCCGCACCGCCTGCGGCAATGACGAGACTCTGTGGCGGCACGTGAAGCCCTTCGCGGGCCTCGTGCGGCCGGACAGTTTCGGTTACCCGGTCGTGATCCTGCCGGGCAGCGTCTACGTGACGGCGGGAACCGACCGGCGGACTTCCGGGACGCAGTACACGCCGCGGGGCCTGACAGAATCCATCGTCCAGCACGCGCTCGAGCCGCTGGTTTACGCGGGGCCGGCCGAGGGCAAGCCGCGGGAGCAGTGGGTGCTGCACCCCGCCCGTGTACTGCTCAACCTGAAGATCTGCGATGTGGCGGCGGGTTCCGGTGCTTTCCTGGTACAGGCCTGCCGGTATCTTTCCGAGCTTCTCGTCGAAGCCTGGGAGAAGACCGAGGCCGCACATCCCGGCGTGCCGGCCATCACTCCGGAGGGCGAGCCGTCCCGCGGCCAGCCGGGTGAGCTGCTCATCCCGAAGGATCCGAGCGAGCGCCTCATTTACGCCCGCCGGCTGATTGCCCAGCGCTGCCTTTATGGCGTGGACAAGAACCCGCTGGCTGTTGAGATGGCCAAGCTCTCGCTCTGGCTGCTGACGCTCGACAAGAACAAGCCGTTCACGTTCCTCGACCACGCCATCAAGTGCGGCGATTCGCTTCTGGGGGTCGCGCAGCGCTGGCAGATCGAGGCGTTCGACTTCCTGCCCCAGGAGGCCGAGGAGAAGCAGATTTCGTTCTGGCGCAGATGGTCCAAGGTGCTGTTTGAACAGGCCCTCGACCGCAGGCGCCGCCTGGAAGCAATCCAGGCGTCAACCGTCGCCGACACCGAGCGCCAGGAGAAGCTCCTCGAGGAAGCGGAAGGCGCCACTGGTCTGGTCCGGCTGACGTGCGACTTGCTGGCCGGCGCGGCGATTGCCACCGCCAATGGCCGCCCACCCCGGCCGGGCGACGCTTTCAGCCGGAAGCGTGTCGAGCTATGGCGACGCCTTAAGGAAAAGTACGCTTATGACGAAGACGTGGGCTCCTGGCGCGACGCCCTCGAGCAAATGAAGCCCGAGGCGGCCCGCCTCCTCGACGAAGGAAATCCCTCGGGCGTGCCGCCCCGCCGGCCGTTCCACTGGCCGATCGAGTTCCCCGAGGTGTTCGTGGACCGGGACGGCTTCGACGCGATCCTGAGCAATCCGCCCTTCATGGGCGGACAGAAGATCACGGGCGCTTTGGGGACCAGCTATCGGGACTACCTGGTGGGGTACATCGCCTCGGGACAGCGCGGCAGCGCCGACCTGTGCGCCTACTTCTACCTCCGGGTGTTCGAGTTGCTGCGGTCGGGCGCCACGCTCGGGATGTTGGCCACGAAGACCATCGCCGAGGGTGCTGTACTCCGAGTGGGCCTCGACCAGCTCGTGGAGAAGGGCGCGGCGATCTTCCGCGCAGTGCCCACCCGCAAGTGGCCGGGCAAGGCCAACGTAGCGGTGGCGCACTTGTGGATCTGGCGCGGGGACTGGAAAGGCGAATGCGTGCTCGACGACCGGCCGGTGCCGAGGATCACTTCACAGTTGACCGTGCCCGGTGCCGTGACCGGCAAGCCGTACCGGCTGGCAGCGAATGAAGGCAAATCGTTTCAAGGCTCCAACGTCCTGGGCATGGGCTTTGTGCTCGAACCCGCCGAGGCTGAGCGGCTGCTCGCGAATGACCCGCGCAACAAGGACGTGCTTTATCCCTATCTCAACGGCGAGGATTTGAATTCCCGTCCGGACCAGTCGCCCAGCCGCTGGGTGATCAACGTCCACGACTGGCCGCTCGCGCGCACGGCGGAGGGCCGCTGGGCCGAGGCCGGCGAGAAGGAGCGGAAAGCGTGGTTGCGCGCGGGCGTGGTGCCCCGGGATTATCCGGGCCCGGTGGCCGCGGACTACCCGGATTGCTTGCGAATTGTTGAGGCGCGGGTGAAGCCGGAGCGGGACCGTCTTTGGGAAGGCGATGCAACCGCCAGAGACCGCGCACGGCGCTGGTGGCAGTTCGCACGCCCTACGATGGCACTGTACGCCACCATCGCCGGCCTGGAGCGGGTGCTGGTGAGAACTCAGACAAGTAGGACCCAGGTTTCGTGCTTCGTACCGAACGGTTGGGTATATGGACACAAACTTATCGTCTTCGGGCGGGGCGGATTCGACTTCTTTGCTGTTGTCGACAGTTCACTCCACTACCATTGGGTGATCAGCCGGGGTTCAACGATGCGAACAGACGCCGTTTACACTCCCTCCGATTGCTTCGAGACCTTCCCGTTCCCCGCTGACACGGCCGCCTTGGAGTCCATCGGCGAGCGCTACTCCACCTACCGCCAGTCCATCATGCTCTCCCGCCAGGAAGGCCTCACCGCCACCTACAACCGCTTCCACAACCGGGAGGAAACCTCCGAAGACATCCGCAAGCTCCGGGGACTGCACGTCGAAATGGATTACGCCGTCGCCCAAGCCTACGGCTGGGCCGATCTTGACCTGGGCCACGGTTTCCACGAGACCCGCCAGGGCATCCGCTACACGATCAACGAGCCTGCCCGCCGCGAAATCCTCGACCGCCTGCTCCGCCTCAACCACGAGCGCTACGCCCAGGAAGTCGCCCAGGGCCTGCATGAGAAAAGACCGGGCAGGAAGGCACTTAAGAAGATGGCGGCAGCGGCAGGCATGCAAGATCCGCTCCCGGGGCTCGATTGAAATGGCCGACAGACTGCAGGAGATCCGCGATCCCATTCACGTTTTCATCCGGCTGGACTCCGGCGAGCGCAAGCTGGTCGATTCCCGGCCTTTCCAGCGCCTCCGCCACATCCACCAACTGGCCCTGACGCATCTGGTCTATCCGGGTGCAACTCACCGGCGCTTCGAGCATTCACTGGGCGTCATGGAGGTTGCCAGCCGGATCTATGATGTGGTGACCGATCCGGTCAAAGTCCAGCACGTATCCGTGCAGAGGATCATGGGTGACCGGGAGTACTGGCGGCGTGTACTGCGCGCGGCCGCGCTGTGCCATGACCTGGGCCATCTTCCCTTCTCGCACGCCGCCGAAACGGAGCTTCTTCCCGAGGGCTGGAGCCACGAGCGCCTTGGTATGGAGATCATCCTACAGGAACTCGCCGGCATCCTCAAAAGCGAACTGCAAGTTCAGCCTGAGGACGTCGCCAAGCTCGCCGTGGGGCCGGAATTCTTCGAGGCCGAGTTCACGGACTGGGAGGCGATCCTGTGCGGGATCATCACCGGCGACGCCTTCGGCGCCGACCGGATCGACTACCTGTTGCGGGACTCCCACCACGCCGGCGTAGCCTACGGGCGCTTCGACCATTACCGACTGATCGACACATTGCAGGTGCTTCCGACCGAAGAGCGATCGCAAGAACCCGTGCTGGGCGTGCGGGAGGGTGGCTTGCAATCGGCGGAGTCGTTGCTCTGGGCCCGCTACCTGATGTACACGCAGCTCTACTTCCATCCGGTGCGCCGCATCTACGACATTCATCTTCGCGATTTCCTGAAGGCATGGCTCCCGGGCGGCCAGTTTCCAACAAGCCTGGAGGAGCATCTGCGGATCACCGATAATGAGGTGATGGCGGCGATCTGGAAGGCGGCGCAGGAGGAAGGCGCACCCGGTCGTGAGCACGCGCGGCGAATCGTCGCCCGGGGGCACTTCCGGCTGCTCTACCAGCGGAACCCACGCGACCAGGCGCGGAACACGGAAAGTGTTCGTCATGTGTTTGAGGCGGTCACCGCAAAATACGGTGAACCCTTGGTGCGCAGAGATTCCTACCCACTGGAGGCCGGTTCGCTGGAGTTTCCGGTCCTGGACCGGGAGGGGAGAATCCAGTCGTCCCTGGCGATGTCGGAGACGCTCAGCAAGGTTCCAACATTTGCGGTAGATTATGTTTACGTGGATCCGAGCCTGCGGGAGGAAGCCCGGAAATGGTTGGACGACAACCGCGACAGCATCATTCCTCAAGCGACCGAGGAATCAACGACGGAAAGGGTGGAGTGAAATGGAGCGTTTGGAGCGCGCGAGTGTGCTGCTGGCTTTGCTGGAAGCCTTGAGATCCCGGGGAAGCTGGGCGGGCGAAACCCACTTGCAGAAGTCAACCTATTTCCTGCAAGAGTTGCTCGGGGTGCCGCTGGGCCTCCGCTTCATCCTGTATAAGCACGGTCCGTTCTCGTTCGAGCTGCGGAGGGACCTGGGCGGCATGTTTGCGGATTCGTTCGTGGTGTGGGAGGTGCAGCCTTATCCCTACGGGGCGAGCCTCAAGCCGGGCCCGTTGAGCGACCTGCTGAGGCGCCAGTTCCCCGGACCGGCGCGGCGCTTTGCTGGCGAGATTGGGTTCGTGGCGGAAAAGCTGGCGCCAAAACGGGTGGCGGAGCTGGAGCGTCTGGCGACGGCGCTGTACGTGACTTTGCGGGGCAAGGTCGAGCCCGATCAACGCCCCGCGCGGATCTGCGAACTTAAGCCTCACATTTCGCCGTCCGACGCGACGCAGGCGGTCGCGGAGGTGGATGGGATTCGCCAGGAAACCGGGCAAGTGGTTCAGGAGCAGTGTCGGCGAGCCGCGTGTTAGGGACCCCGGCAGGGATGGCAGTACATGGAAGCGCTGAATTCGGCTCCTTCCGTTTCCGGAATTCGGGCTGAGCTTCTCGATATCGTCCTGCGAGATTTGGTGGGGCCGGCCGGGGGACCGGAAGAAGAGGTCGCCGAAACCAACGTCCGCGAGCGGTACCTGGCGGGGCTGCTTGCCCCACAGCAACAGGAAGTTACCCTCGAGGACTCCGACGAGTTAAGCGAAGGCGGGCCGGACAGCCCGGATGAGGGCCCTGCCGAGAGCACGGTGCTTCCTGCCCGCACGCTGTACCCCTCCTCTTTCGGCATGAGCTTCTCGGTCGAGCCGGGGGCGGAGGCGTTCCAGGTTGACGCCCATTGGGGGCAATACCTGCGCCAGGACAGCCAGGTGCTCAGAAAGGAGTCCGGCGAAGCGCTCCTCGTCTGGAAGCGCTACCCGCGCGGGGGCGGGCCGAAGACGATTTTCTTGCGGGCGGGAAGGATTGCTCGCTGGATTCCAGACGACGAATGCCCGCAGGTCTACGTCGATGGTCTGATCCGTAGGAGAGAGGACTGCTGGAGCGTCACGCTCTTCCTGGTGAACGGCCAGAAAGAGCCGAAACGGCGACGCGATGAAGCCTGGCTGTTCCAACCCGAGCTGGTCGCGGAGGGCGTGGACGGGCAGCCGATCTTCACGCGGCGGGCCGGCGCAAGTCGCAGCGCCTATGCGTCGCTGGAAGACCAGTCGCTCGACATGGTTTACCGGCGCCGTCTGGAGTTTGCGGTAGGGCATGGCGTGAGCGTCCATGCCGAGCTGCCGGAAGGGCAGACCGAGCGCGCCTGGCGACTTGCGACCCGCGTCGTCCCGCAATACGAGCTGGCGCAGTTCACGGCGCCGACCGCGGCCGATTTCCCAAGGGTCTCGAACCTGACGCTGGACATGAAGGAACTGGCTGGCACGGCCCTGGCGGAACTGCCCGGGAAGCTCAGGCCGCTTGCCGAGGCATATACGGCGTGGATCGACGAGCAGGAGGCGCGGGTCGCCCTGCCTGAGTTAGCGCCGTACCAGGAGCCCGCCTCGCTCGCCATCCAGCGTTGCCGCGAGAACCTGCGGCGCATTCAGGAAGGCATCGACCTCATCGCGGCGGATGCGCGGGCGGCCGAGGCGTTCCGCTTTGCCAACCAGGCTATGTGGCTCCAGCGAATCCGCAGCGTGTACAGCGAGAGCCGGCGCCGGGCACAGGAGACCACGCTCGAAACCCTCGACGCGCCGGAAAACCGGTCCTGGTATCCGTTTCAGTTGGCTTTCATCCTGCTGAATCTGCCGGGGATCACGCGCCTGGACCACCTGGACCGCACCGGCGAGACCGAGGCGACGTGCGACCTTCTGTGGTACCCGACCGGCGGCGGGAAGACCGAAGCGTACCTGGGCCTAGCCGCCTACACGATGGGCCTGCGCAGGCTCCAGGGAGAGGTGGCGGGCCGCCCGGGCGAGTACGGTTTGGCCGTGCTGATGCGCTACACTTTGCGGCTGCTCACCATCCAGCAGTTCCAGCGGGCCGCCGCCTTGCTGTGCGCGTGCGAGGTTATTCGCAGGGAAGCGCTGGATGAAGGCGACCGGCGCTGGGGCCAGACGCCCTTCCGCATCGGGCTGTGGGTCGGAAGTCAGGTAACACCCAACTGGACCGCGGACGCGGCCGAGGTGGTGATGCAGCTTCGTGGGAACCGTGTGCCTGGCGGGCTTGGGGGTATCGGGTCTCCCTATCAGTTGACGAACTGCCCCTGGTGCGGATCGAGAATTGACCCCGGCCGGGACATTGTAGTCGAGACGTACCCGAAAGCCTCGCGCACCCTGACCTATTGCAGCGACCCGACTGGCTGTTGTCCGTTCACGCCCCGCCAGGCGCCGAAGGAGGGCCTGCCCGTCGTAGTGGTGGATGAGGAGATCTACCGCCTGTTGCCGGCGCTGCTGATCGCCACGGTGGACAAGTTCGCGCAGATGCCCTGGGAAGGGCGGGTGCAAATGCTCTTCGGGCAAGTGGAAGGCCGGTGTGAGCGGCACGGCTTTCGGTCCCCCGAGGTCGATGATGCCGACTCCCACCCCGCCAGCGGTGGATTGCCCAAGGCAAGAACTCTGCCCGTGCCGCCAGTGCGTCCTCCGGACCTGATCATTCAGGACGAGCTGCACCTGATCAGCGGGCCGCTGGGGACGCTGGTGGGGCTGTATGAAACGGCTGTGGACAAGCTGTGTTCCTGGGAAGTCGGTGGCCGTAATGTGCGGCCAAAGGTCATTGCCTCGACGGCGACCATCCGCCGCGCCGGGGATCAGATCAACGGCCTGTTCTTGCGGCGGGTCAACGTCTTCCCTCCGGGCGGCCTGGACAGCACGGACAACTTTTTTTCGATCGAGCGTGCTCCCACGACGGAGTTTCCCGGCCGCCTGTACATAGGCATCTGCGCGCCCGGCAAGCGTCTGAAAGCGGCGCTGATTCGGGTCTACGTGGCTTTCCTGGCGGCGGCTCAAATGCTCTACCAAAGATACGGGCGGGCGGCCGATCCGTACATGACGCTGGTGGGGTACTTCAACTCGCTGCGCGAACTCGGCGGGATGCGACGCCTGGTGGATGACGACGTGCGGTCTCGACTGAGGAGGGTTGACATCCGGGGACTGGCGAGGCGGGAGCTCTATGCGGGCACGTCCATCGAGGAACTGACTTCCCGCAAGAGTTCAGCCGACATCCCCCAGATCCTGGACAGGATGGAAGTCTTCTTCGATCCGGAGCTCGACAGGCTCCGCCGAGAGATGAGCAGCAGAGGCGAACGGGGCCCGCGGCGGCCGCTGGACGTGCTGCTGGCCACCAACATGATTTCGGTCGGGGTCGATATCAGGCGCCTCGGGCTGATGGTGGTCGCCGGGCAGCCGAAGTCTACAGCCGAGTACATCCAGGCCACCAGCCGTGTCGGTCGTCGATACCCTGGCTTGGTGTGCACCGTCTACAACTGGGCCCGGCCGCGCGACCTATCCCATTACGAGCGCTTTGAACATTACCACGCCACGTTCTACAAGCACGTCGAGCCGCTCTCGGTAACGCCGTTCTCTTCGGGCGCCATACAGCGCGGGCTGACCGGGGTGTTTGTATCGTTGGTGCGACTGCCGGGTACGGACTTCAACCAGAACAAGCGGGCGGGCCGCATCGAGCGGAACCACCGTTACGTGACGCAGGCGATTGCCGCTATCGCCCGGAGGGCGGGCTTGGCCGGCGAGGGACTGGAAACGCAACAGCAGGTCGAGGCGGAACTCAACGAGCGGCTGGACCAGTGGCTGACGCTCGCTCAGCAGGCGACCGCCGGGCGGATTCTCGGCTACAAAGACGAGAAGGACGGCCTCACGGTCGGCCTCCTCCAGAAACCTGGGGTCGCACCCTGGGAGGACTTCACCTGCCTGAACTCGCTGCGAGACGTGGAGCCGACGGCAGGGCTGGTGCTGACGGAGGGCGGGCTGGACGAGGCAGGCCCCCCGATTGCCCAGCCGGGTACGGTTCCCCCGGCTGATATGGGGGCAGAGCTGTGACGGGGCCCAGGGAACGACTGAGAGTCGGTGAGCTGCGGCCCAGCCAGCTTCTGATCACCTACGGTGTGGGAGCCGTGGTCGATCTGCCGCACTTGTCGGCCATGGTGATGGGGCTTGAGGACTGGCCGACGACGTACAGCGGGGTCATCAACGAGCCCCGCCTGCTGGCTGCCGTGCGGAGGCAACTCGGCGCCCAGGTGCAGGCCCTGAGGACACCCCCGATGGGGCCTGACACAGGCGGAATTGCTGTCAACCCGTTTGATCCGCTCTCGAGCGTCGGCGTGCCGGTTGCCAGTTTCCCCCGATGGATGGTGTGCTCGTACTGCCGCCTCCTGGCGCCGTTGAGCGATGGCCTGTTCGAGCTGAAGACGGAACCTTACCGGCCGGATAAGACCCGCTATGTCCACCGCAATTGCACGCGGCCGGGCGCACCCCCGGAAACTCTACCGGCACGCTTCGTCGTGGCTTGCGGGAACGGGCACCTGGACGACTTCCCGTGGCTCTGGTTTGTGCACCAGGGAGGAAGTGGCTGCCGAGGGCCTCTGCGCCTCTTTGAGCTTGGCCCAAGCGGTGAGGCGGCTGACGTGGTGGTGAAGTGCGAAGGATGTGACCGGAGCCTCGCGATGTCACTGGCCTTCAGCGAAGAAGGCCGGAGCCGAATGCCGCTCTGCCGGGGGCGGAGACCGCAGCTCAGAGATTTCGAAGCCGATGGATGCGATCAGCAGATGAAAACCATGCTGCTCGGAGCTTCAAACAGTTGGTTCCCCGTTGTACCCTCGGCGCTCTCGATACCAGTAGGGGAAGACCGGCTCTCCCAACTGGTGAACCAGCAGTGGGGAGTCCTGGAACGAGTGACGGACACAGGCAGGCTGCGGCTCCTGCGCGATGTCGGCGCCTTGCGGGACTTTGCCGCCTACACCGATGACCAGCTTTGGGAGGTCATCGAGCGCAGGCGCCGGGAGGGAGAAGGGGCACCGCCAGGAGAGGGAGACCTCAAGGCTCCGGAGTGGGAGGTGCTGTCCCGGCCGGATCCTGGCCGGAACAGCCGCGATTTCCAGTTGCGTTCCCTGGAGCCACCCGAGGGCTACCGGCAATACTTCGAGCGGCTGGTCCTGGTGGAACGGCTTCGTGAGGTGCGCGCCCTGACTGGATTCACCCGGATCGACGCGGCTGGGGAAGACGTTGAGACGCCACGCGCGCCGTTGTCCCGGTCAGCCCCGCAATGGGTCCCAGCCACGGAGATACGTGGGGAGGGGATCTTTGTCCAATTCTCAGAAGCGGCGCTTCGCTCCTGGTTCCCACGATATCAGGGCCGGAACGCTGAGTTCCTCGAGGCTCACAGGCGGTGGCGGCAGATACGACGCATGGATCCGGAAACCGGGTATCCCGGCTTGCGGTACGTGCTGCTGCACTCGTTTGCGCACGCTCTCATCCGCCAGCTTGCGCTTGAGTGCGGCTACGCTTCGGCGAGCATTCGTGAGCGGATCTACTGCCGTGACCCCGGGGAGAACGGCGAAGCGATGGCTGGCGTACTGCTTTATACGGCTGCCCCCGACAGTGAGGGTACACTCGGTGGTCTGGTAAGTCTTGGCCGCCGGGACATCTTTGAACGCCAACTGGACGAAGCACTTCAAAGCCTGACCCTGTGCGCCTCCGATCCGCTGTGCGCGGAGAACCGACCCTATCGGGAGCAACTGGCTCTGCATGGGGCCGCCTGCCACGGCTGCCTGTTTGTGCCGGAGACTTCGTGCGAGAGGGGAAACCGGTATTTGGATCGCACGGCCTTGGTGCGGACGCTCGAGCGCGGAGACTTTGCCTTCTTCGACTTCGAACCATGACAGACCGGCTTCGCCAACAGCTTGCTGAAGCCGCCGTGAGTCTGGCCGCGCAGGTCCCCGAAGAACTGATCCTCCGATTTGCCGCTGAGCTTGAGAAGACCAGCCAGGGCAGCACCGTGCGGGCGGCCGAAGTGCTCCCGACTCCGCAGTGCCGGCGGCTGGCGGTTGAGTTCCTCAACGCATGGCGGGACCGGTTCGCCGAAATCAGTGCGCAGGAGGCAGCGGCCGCCCTGGTGACCGCCGCGACGGCTGAAGCCGTGCACCGCAGCCGTCAGTCCCTTGAGTTGGTCTGGACTGGCCCGCCGACAAGAAGCATTCCCGCCCGGCAAACCGAGCAGGTGCTGCTTCAACTCATCCAGTCTGCCACGCGTTCACTGACAATCGTGAGCTACGTGGTGTACAACATCCCACGTATTGCGGCGGCTCTGCTCCAGGCCGCTGAGCGCGGTGTCACGATACGACTGATCATCGACGCGGATGAGCCCGGCGAGGCGCTCAAATACGTGTCCGGCTTGCGCACGCTCGGGGGAGAGGCAGCGAACAAGATCGGGGTGTACATCTGGCCGCGCGAGAAGCGTTCGGCTGACGCGGAAGGCAAGATGGGTGTAATGCATGTCAAGTGTGCGGTTGCAGACTGCCGGCAGCTCTTCTTGTCCAGCGCCAACCTCACCCAGAGCGCCCTGACACTGAACATGGAGCTGGGCATCCTCATCACCGGCGGTCCTCACCCGGCAGCGGTGGAAGCCCACTTCGGCCAACTGGTGACGGAGGGGCTGCTCGTACCGGTGATCTGACGGATCTTGCTGGAATCCTGAGGCGCTACCGGGCGCGTTACGGCGCGGAGCTGGATCCGGAGCGCGAGGCCATCGTGACGATCGGGGCCAAGGACGCGCTCGCCCACCTGCTGTTCGCGGTGATCGGGCCGGGGGACGTGGTGGTCTCGCCGAACCCGTGCTATCCGATTCACCAGTACGGGGTGGTGATGGCGGAGGGGCAGGCGGGTGCGGGCTGCACCGGGCCCGGAAGCGGGCAGCCGGCCGGCGCGCGCCGGAGGGGGGTGCGAGCGCGTGGGTGGAGTGGGAGTTCTGCAAAGGGAAGGCAACAAGGGCCGGGCTGGAGGCGGCGGTGGAAGATTGGCCTTGGTCGAGTGTGCGGGCGACAGGCGAAACCGCCTGTCCCACAGTGCGGCGTAGCCGCAAGCAAAGCAGGAGCCAGCTCCTGACAGACCACCTGGGCCGGCTGAGAGCCGGCTGCGGCCTGAGAGGCCGCCCCACAGAGAGGCAAAGCCGGCTTGAGAGCCCGCCCAGAGGGCACCCGGCAGGCTGAAAGCCCGCCCCACGGGGGTAGGTCACAAGGTGTGGGGACTCGAGGGGCCGGGCTGGAGAGCCGGGCGGACCAACGGCGGACTGAAGTCCGCCGCGGCACGCTGAAGCGGGTGCTGAAAAACGCCCATTCCAGACCGCTTGCTTACGCGCGCGGCTCGGAAAGTGCTTCACTGTCAACAGGCCTGATTCCGAGCCGCGACCGTCAGGGAGCGGTTCCGGGCGTTTTTCAGCATTCTCTGAAGCGTACGCCACGGCGGAGCAGAATTTTACTTCAGCGGACTCCAGGGGCTGGGCTGGAGAGCCGGGCCGGAGCAACGGCGGAGCATGAGAATCCTGGGGACACGCCTGCAATCGTGCGGGAGTGGCACGTGGGAGGAAGCCAGCCCGGAGTGTCCCCGGATTCTTAGAGCCCGGCGGAGCAACGGCGGAGCATGAGAATCCTGGGGACACGCCTGCGATGGTGCGGGAGTGGCACGTGGGGGGAAGCCAGCCCGGAGTGTCCCCGGATTCCTAGCGGGAGTGGAGGAAGCGGGCGTAGGCGGAGAGGTCGGGGGCGGGGGCGGTGCCGAGGGCGCGGAGGCGGTCCAGGAGGCGGAGCATAAAGAAGATGAGGGCCTCGTCGGGGGTCGAGAGGCGGAGCTGGGGGTGGCGGCCGCGGGGGGAGGGGGTGAGCTCGAAGGCGGCCTCCTGGAGGGCGCAGCCGAGATCGAGGGTTTCCTCCGGCTTGAGGGGGCGGAGGGCCTTGGGCAACTGGCGCTCGAAGGGGCGGTTCCAGCCGGTGCGCAGGGCGAGGACGCCGGCGAGGATGGGCTGAGGAGTGAGGGGAGGCCGCGGGCGGCCAGCGGAGATCACCGGGACCGAGGTGCGGCGGAGGCGGCGGACCGAGGCGGCCTTGCGGCCCGCGTCGCGGATGAGGCGGTAGTTGAGCATCTGCTTGACCTCGAAGACGGCGTAGACGCTCTCGGCGGGAACGTGCAGGCCGGAGGGCAGGGGGAACAGCAGAGGGGAGTAGAAGCGGTCGTAAATGGCGATGTCGATCTGGCGGCTGCGGCGGCCGTCGGCGTCCACGATGAAGGCGGGGGAGGAACGATAGCGCTCGGGGAGGTACTGGTTGAACAGGTGGAGCCAGTGCTGCTCGGTGGCGGCGCCGCAGGCGGTGGGATGCTCGAAGAGCTCTCCGGAGGCCAGTTGGGCGAGCATCTGGGTCTGAACGTGGCGGAAGATGGCGTGGAGGTCAACGCGACCGCTGTCTTTGGGACGAGCCATAGGCCGCATACAGGATAAGGGGTGGAAGGAGGCGCAGGCGGGTAGAGATTGGGGAAGTGGTTGAGGGGCAAGGGGGTAGAGCCGGGCCAGAGGTGGGAATGGTCAGTAGCCGAGGGCGTCGAGGCGCTCGAAGGTGAGGGCGGAAGACTGGCGGGGGCGGAGGAGGGTTTCGACGTACTTGGCGAGGATGTCGCATTCGAGGTTGAGGCGGTCGCCGGGGCGGCGGGCGCGGAGGGCGGTGCGCTGGTAGGTGTGCGGGATGACGGCGACGGAGAGCACATCGGCGTCCAGGGCCGCCACGGTGAGGCTGATGCCGTCGATGGCGATCGAGCCTTTGACGACGATGTAGCACTCGATGTCGCGCGGGAAGCGCAGGCGCAGCCACCAGTTCTGATCGCCGAGGGGCTCGAGCGCGAGCAAGTCCCCCGTGGCGTCGATGTGGCCCTGGACGAAGTGGCCGTCCAGGCGGCCGGTGGCTGAGAGCGGGCGTTCGAGGTTGACGAGCGCGGCGGGGCGCAGGTCGCCGAGGTTGGTGAGGCGGAGAGTCTCCGGGGCCAGGTCCGCGGAGAAGGCGTCCGCGCGGATCTCGACGACGGTGAGGCAGGCGCCGTTGACGGCGATGCTGGAGCCGGGCTTGAGATCGGCGAGCACATCGCGGCAGCGGACGGTGAGGCGCGCGCCCGCGGGGCGCGGCTCGAAGCGCTCGAGAGCGCCCACTTCCTCGATGATGCCGGTGAACATGGCTCAGGTTTCCTTCACCAGCCAGGCCTCGACGCCGAACTCCTCCGGGGTGATGGGGTGAACGACAACGTTGCGGAAGAGGATGGCCTCGCGGCGGCTGCGGCGGCCCGCACCGCCGACGACGGGAAGAGACTGCAAGCCGCCGAGGATCTTGGGGGCGTAGTAGAAGAAGATGCGGTCCACGATGCGGCTTTCGAGCGCGGCCCAGTTGACCTTACTGCCGGCCTCGATCATGAGTGAGAGATAGCGCTGGCGAGCTAAGTGCTGGACGAGGGCAGGTAAGTCGGTCCGTCCAGCGGGGCCGTCAAGGGTGAGGACGGAGACGCCGCGGTCTTCGAGGACGCGGCGGCGCTCGGGGGCCGCCGCGGAGGTGGTCACGACCAGGAGGTCCGAACTCGCGCCGGCGACCATGCGGGAGGCCAGCGGAAGACGCAACTGGGAGTCGAGCACGATGCGCAGCAGGGGGCGGCTGCGCGGGAGGCCGGAGCGGTCGGTGAGGAGGCAGTCGTCAGAGAGCACTGTGCCGATGCCGGTGAGGATGGCGTCGGAGAGGTGGCGCAACTGCTGGACGTGAGCGCGGGCCTGGCCGCTGGTGATCCAGCCGACGTTGTCCTCGGGCGCAGCGATCTTGCCGTCGAGGGTGAGGGCGGCCTTGAGAGTGACCAGGGGGCGGCCGGTGCGCATGAAGTGGAAGTAGGGCTGATTGAGGAGCTCGGCCTCGGCGGCGAACTCGGAGGCGAGGACGACATCGAGGCCGGCCTCGCGGAGTTGGCGAAAGCCCTGGCCGGCAACGAGAGGATTGGGATCGGCAAGGGGGGCGATGACGCGGCTGACGCCGGCGGCGATGATGGCGTCCACGCAGGGCGGGGTGCGGCCCTGGTGCGAGCACGGTTCGAGCGAGACGTAGAGCGAAGCGCCGCGGGCCTGGGCGCCGGCTTCCTCGAGAGCGAGGATTTCGGCGTGCTTGAGGCCGGCCCAGGTGTGGAAGCCGCTACCGAGGACCTGGCCCTCGCGGGCGACCACAGCGCCCACCGCCGGATTAGGGCTGGTGCGGCCAAGGCCCTGGCGCGCCAGGTCCAAGGCTTGGCGCATGCAATCGGGGTTCATGCTTCGAAAAGGGAGGCGGTGAAGCGCTCCGGCTCGAATGGTAGCAGATCCTCGGCCTTCTCGCCCACTCCCACGTAGCGGATGGGGAGGTTAAGCTCGCGGGCGATGGGGATGACGACGCCGCCCTTGGCGGTGCCGTCGAGCTTGGCCAGCACCAGGCCGGTGACGCCGCAGGATTCGGTGAAGCGGCGGGCCTGTTCGAGACCGTTCTGGCCGGTGGTGGCGTCCATGACCAGGAGGACTTCGTGGGGCGCGCCGGGGACCAGGCGGGCGGCGGTGCGGCGCATCTTGTCGAGTTCGGCCATGAGGTTGGACTTGGTGTGCAGGCGGCCGGCGGTGTCGGCGATGACGTAATCGAGGCGGCGGGCGCGGCCAGCCTGGAGAGCGTCGAAGAGGACGGCGCTGGGGTCGGCGCCGGGGCGCTGGCGGATGACCTCGGCGCCGGTGCGCTGGCCCCAGATTTCGAGCTGGTCGATGGCGGCGGCGCGGAAGGTGTCGGCGGCGCAGAGCAGGACGCTGCGGCCCTCGGACCTGTAACGATGGGCGAGCTTGCCGATGGTGGTGGTCTTGCCGGTGCCGTTGACGCCGACGACCATGACCACGGCGGGCGGCTCGCTGACCAGGGCGGGCGGTTTCTGGGTGGCGCGGAGGACTTCGGCGAGGTGCTCGCGGATGAGCTGGCGCAGTTGGGAGGCGTCACCGACCAGCTTGCGGTCCACCTTCTGGCGGATAAGCTCAAGGATCTCCTGTGCGGTGGCGACTCCGATGTCCGCGGCGATGAGGGCGTATTCGAGCTCTTCGAGCAGGGCAGGATCGATCTGCCTGGCGCCGACGAGGACTTCTTCGAGACGGGAGGCCAGGGTGGCGCGGGTTTTCTGAATGCCGCTCTTGAGGCGGTCGAAGAGGGTGGGTTCTTCCGGGACCGCGCCGAACAGGGTCTGGATCATGGGGAATTTTCATTGTAGCTTTCGGGCGTTGTCAGGGGCGGGCCCGCGGGTGTAGGCTTAACGCCATGAACCGTCATACTCGCCGAGATTTTCTGACCACCGCCGGCGCTACCGCAGCCGTGCCGGCTCCCGCGGCGGCCGCTCGAAAACCATCCCCGCGCGGCTACCGGCGCAGCGGTTTTGCGCCCTCGGCCGAGCCGCGGAAGCTGACGGACAACCTCTACGTGCTCGAGGACACCTGCAACGTCTACCTGATCCGGGACGGAACCAATGGCCTGCTGATCGACTTCGGCTCGGGGAAGATACTGGACCATCTCCAGGCGCTGGGGGTGGCCAAGATCGACTGGATCCTGCACACGCACCACCACCGCGACCAATGCCAGGGGGACGGGAGGGCGGTGGAGCGTGGCATTCCGATCGCCGTGCCGTATCATGAGACGCATTTATTCGCGGACGCCCGGAATTTCTGGCGGAACCGACGGATTTTCCACCTCTACTATGTGCGAAATGACTTCAATACGCTGACCGAAGATCTGCCGGTGGCGCGGGGGCTGACGGACTACGCGACCTTTCGCTGGGGCAAGCTGGATTTCTTCGTGCTGCCGACGCCGGGGCACACGCTGGGATCGATCACGCTGATCGGGGTGATTGACGGGAAGAAGACGGCGTTCTCAGGGGACCTGATGTACGCGCCGGGCAAGATCCTGAACCTATACGACACGCAGGTGAATTACGGCGGGGCGGAGGGCGTCGATCTGGGCATCTACTCGCTAGCCCGGTTGCGGGAGCAGAAACCCGAGCTGCTGTGTCCGTCGCACGGGGAGCCGCTGAAGGACCCGGAGGCGGGGATCGGGGAGACGATAGGGAAGCTGACGGACTACTACCGGTTCCAGTCGGGCGAGCCGGTGGAGTTCAACCGGCCCTACGCGGTGAGCCCGCACCTGGTGGCGCATCACCTGACGACGTCGTCGTTTTACGCCATTTTGAGCAACAGCGGCAAGGCGATGTTCATAGACTACGGATCGGCCTCGGGGACGCACTTCGGCAATTTCGAGCGGGCCACGGCGGTGAGCGACCGGATACGGTTCGTGGAGCACAGCATCGACCACCTCCGGAGCCAGTACGGGCTGAAGTCGGTGGACGTGGCCATGCCCAGCCACATGCACGACGATCACCTGAACGGCTTCCCGCACTTGATACGCAATTACGGCGCCAAGATCTGGTGTTACGAGAACATGGTGGACGTTTTGGAGAACCCGCGGGGATACAATTTGGGGTGCATTTTGGGGGAGCCGTTCAAGGTGGCGCGGGCCTTCCGGCACGGGGAAAAGTTCCGTTGGGAGGAGTTCGAGTTCGAGGTGGCGCACAACCCGGGGCACACGGAGTACCAGATGGCGTTGTACGTGACGATAGACGGACGGCGGGTGGCTTTCAGCGGCGACGCCTTCTTCATGCCCAACGCGCGCAACGACGGGACGATGCGGCACAACCTGATCTTCCGCAACCACGTGGAGAACGACAGTCACCTGAAGTCGATTCGGACGCTGCTCGAGCATGAGCCGAACCTGATCTGCCCGGGGCACGGGCGGCCGTTCGCGGTGGACCGGGCGCTGCTGGTGGCGACGGAAGAAAAGATGCGGCGGCAGCAGCAGTTGTTCATGGACCTGCTGCCGGAGGGGGCGAGCAATTTCGGGCTGGACCCGAGCTGGGTGAGCATCTACCCGTACCAGGTTCTGGCGGGGCCTGGGGAGCGGGTGCGGCTGGAGGTGCGGGCGCAGAACTACAAGCCCACGGCGATGAAGCTGGAGGTGGCGCTGGTGGCGCCGGGGGAGTGGCGAATCGAGCCGGAGGTGGTGAAGCTGGAGGCGCCGGCACAGGGGAAGGCGTCGCGGGCGGTGGAGGTGACGATTCCGCGCGGCTGGGTGGCGCCGTGCCCGCGGCTGGCGATTGCGGCGGACGTGATGGCCGACGGGAAGTACTTGGGACAGATCACGGAGGCGGTGGTGGAGGTCAGGGGCGGTGTCTGAGACAGAATTCCACCGAATATGGTAGAATAGTGCCATGGGCAAGAGCTTGAACATAAAGGACCCGGAGGCCTATCGGCTGGTCAGGGACTTGGCGCAGAGGACAGGCCGGTCTCTGACCCGCACCGTGGTGGAGGCCTTGCGCGAAAGGATCGAACGCATGGAGGATGCCAGCCGCAGCGCCGACCTTGAGGCCGAGATGGAGGCGGTCGCCCGTCGCATTTGCGCTCTTCCCGTATTGGACACCCGAAGCGCGGATGAGATCCTGGGTTACAACGAGAAGGGGCTGTTCGATTGACGCCATGGTAATCGACACTTCGGCCGTGCTGGCGGTCCTGCTGGAGGAGCCGGAAGCACCTGCCTTCCGCCGAGCCCTCAGCCACGACCCGGTCCGGATGATGTCGGCGGTTTCAGCCCTGGAGACGACCTGCGTATTGGAAAGCCGTCGGGGAGAGCAAGCAGGCGTCGAGTTTGAGCTGTTGCTGCACAAGATCACGGTCCGGGTCATGCCCTTCGATGAGCGGCAGCTCGAGGCCGCCCGCGATGCGTGGCGCAAGTTCGGCAAAGGGCGCCACCCGGCCGGGTTGAACCTCGGAGACTGCGTCGCTTACGCTCTGGCGAAGGTGGCCGGGGAACGCTTGCTGTTCAAGGGAAACGATTTCACTCAGACCGATATCCCGGCTGTGACGGTCTGAGGTTCTAAACTACCGCAGCACCCCGCGCAGGATCAGGTTCACCACCACCATCAGGACGGAGAACGCCGGAAGCAGCAGCAGGGCTTTCCTCAGGCGCCGGGGGTCCTCGCCGGCGATGGCCCCGATGACGGGCGAGCTGACGACCAGGCCCAGCCAGCCGGCAGTGATGACAATGCCCATGGCCGTGGCGGTGGCCACAGTAAAGACGTTGCCCACCATGGCCAGCGTGGTTGGGAAGACCGGGGCCATGGCCAGGCCCGCGCAAAACACCGCGACCCAGGTCACTGCGGGAGCCTTGGTTTGGAGCGCCAGGTAGGTCGTGATGGCCATCAACACCGCCGCCGCCAGCGTCACCGTCTCCGGCGCCACCGCGGTCAGGATCTGCGAGGCCGCCACCCGCCCGATCAGCATCCCCAGCGCAAAGCCCAGCGAAAGGATGTTCAGCGCGCGCTTCTCGTCGATCCCTTGCGCGATCAGGTGCCGCGCCAGCCAGTTCCACACGCCCACCTCGCAGGCCACGTAAAGGAAAAGCATCAGGGCCAGCAACCAGAGCGCCGGGTGGCCCAGCAACTGGCCGGCTTGCGAGAACTGGAAGCCGCGCTCGCCGGTCGGCGGCGGGATGGGGGCCGCCCCATTGAGTATTAGCGTGGCCGCCGTCAGCACCGCCACCAGATAGCACAGCCGCGTCGAGTTCCCGCCCAGCAGGTTAGCCAGCAGGAGCGGCGTGGCGAGACCCCCAAGCCCGAAGAACAGGTTCAGCAGGTTCATCATGGTGGCGCGGCGCTCGGCGCCGATTTCGCTGACGAGCGCGTTGGCGCCGGTCACAATGACGCCGCCGCCCAAGCCCAGCAGCAGCAGGCACACCACGATGTAGCGGTAGCCCTTGGAGCGGGGCAGCGCGAACAGCGCCACTGCCGCCAGCCCCAGGCCCAGCACCAGGCCCACCTTCTTGCCCTGGTTGTCGATCAGCGGCCCCACCGCCACCGACGCGATCATCAGGCCGAGGGCCTGCGCCAGGGCGATTTTGCCGTTCTGCCTGGGCGTGAGGCTGAAGCGCTTGGAAAGACCGGGCAGGATGGTGCCCAGCATGGCGGCGATCAAGCCGTACACAAAGATCGCCAGTATGGCGGCTGCAATCAGCATGGCGTTCCTCCACTGCGCTCTGAGAATGTTATCAGAAATGACGTGTGAAAATCCTGGGGACACGCCTGCGTTGATGGCCGGTGGAACGTTCGAGGGACCCAGCTCGGAGTGTCCCCGGATTTTCAGCTACGAGAAGCGATACTTCTCGGTTTTCTCCTCCCAGTAGATCTTCCGGTTGCGGCGGTAGGACAGGGTGGCCATGTGGCCGGAGATGGCGGCCTGCTGGCCGATGGGGGGCGGGGCGATCACCTGGGCCTTGCCCAGGATGGCCTCGATGAAGTTCTTCACGTGGGCTTGCACGGCGTTGTTGTCGTTGCCCGGTATTTGCAGGCTCACTTCCTTGCGCCCGGCCACCTGCGCGGGCGGCTTGCCGCCGAACTTCTCGGGATAGAAATTGAGGATCTGGCGGTTGAGGACCTCGAGGGTGCCCTCGTTGCCCAGGAACTGCTCGCCGTAGCCGAAGCGGTCGTTGCCGAAGTAGCAACTGTAATTGATGTGGAAGCGGTCGGCGTACTCGAAGATGGCGCTGAGGGTATCGGGCACCTCGCGGTCGTCATCCGGGTCCACCCAGCGGTAGATGCCGCCGGAGGCCATGCAGGAGAGGGGGACGGTCTTGCCGCAGACGAAGTTAACGATGTCGGTCTGATGCACCATGAGATCGGTGGAGATGCCGCCGGAGTAGTCCCAGTAGAGACGCCACTGGCGGTAGCGGCGGCGGTCGAAAGGCCGCTGGGGAGCCGGGCCGAGGAACTTATCCCAGTCGGCGGTGCGCTCGCTCAAGTCGGGGGCGACGGCGTAGCGCCAGGCCGGATCGTTGGGCAGCGAGTTGCGATACCAGAAAGCCCGCACGTAGTGGATGTCGCCGATCAGGCCCTCGGCCAGCATATCCTTGGCCTTGATGTAGAGGGAGTTGCTGCGGTTCTGGGTGCCCACCTGGACCACCTTGCCGGAGCGCTCGGCGACCTTGACGATCTCGGCGCCCTCCTCGATGGTGTGGGCCAGCGGCTTCTCGATATAGACGTGCTTGCCGGCCTTGAGCGCGGCGATGGCCATGGCGTGGTGCAGGTGCTCCGGGGCGGTCACGAAGACCGCGTCCACGGCCGGGTCCCGGAGCAGCTCGTGGTAGTCCACGTAGGTCTTGGGGGTCTGCTTCTCCTGGGTCTGGACGCGGTCCTTGCCGCGGGCCAGGGCCCCCTGGAAGGTGTCGCAGACGGCGACCACCGTGACCAGCTCGGGCACGGCCTTGTACATCATGTCCATGACGTAGTTGCCCCGGCTGCCGGTGCCGATGAAGCCGATTCCGACCTTGTCGTTGGCCCCCAGAGCCGGGAGCACGGCGGGCGCCACGGCCAGCGCCGCCCCGGCGGAACGCCGCACGAAGCCTCGACGCGAGAGTTCTTCCGTCATCCTTTGGTCTCCTCGGTGCAGGTGCTTTGACCGGCAGGGCCGGTCGCCCTGTCGGGGACTTCCCAGGATAGCAGTGATCAGCAGAGGGTGAAAGCGTGTCCGTAGCAGATTCTCGCCTTAGCGCCGGCCGGGGTGCTATAATAGGCCTGGTGTCGAACCACAGGAGTGGGCGAAAGCCCACTTTTTTGTTGGTCCTGTATCCCCAGCTAGGTCATGAGAGAAGCGGTGGCAGCGCGGGTAGTGGAGATCGCCCAGCGGGTGGGGCGCTCGGAAGGCATCGAAATCGTGGACGTGGAGATGCTCGGCGGGGGCCGCCAGCGCCTGCTGCGCATTTTGATCGACAAGCCGCAGGGCGTTACCCATGCCGATTGCGAGTTCATCTCGCAGCAGGTGGGCACGATCCTGGATGTGGAGGACGTGGTGCCGGGCGGCGGCTACAGGCTGGAGGTCAGCTCTCCGGGGGTGGAACGGAAGCTGAAGCGGCCAGCGGATTTCCAGGCCTGCCTGGGCAAGAAGGCGCGCGTAGTGTTGCACGAGCCGGTGGAAAACCATCTCTGTTGGGAAGGAACCCTGGCGGATTTCGCCGACGGCCTGGTGACGCTGGAGGCAGCCCCGGACCGGCGGATCCGCTTCGACGTCGATCAGGTGAAGAAGGCCAACCTGATATTCGAGTGGTAATCTCCTAAACATCTGGCGAAGAGGGAAGGAAGTTGGGAGCGATATTTCAGTCCATCGAGCTGCTCAGCAAGGAGAAGGGCATCGACCCGCAGATCGTGCTGGAAGCGGTCAAGGACGCCATGCTGGTGGCCGCCCGCAAGCACTACCGCACCGAGGAGAACCTGGTGGCCGAGTTCGACGCGCAAGGCGGGGCCATCCACCTGTTTGCGGTGAAGCAGGTGGTGGAGACGGTCGAGGACCCGGTCAACCAGTTGACCGTGGAGCAGGCGCGCCGGCTGGACCCCGCCGCCCAGCCCGGCTCGGAAATCCGCATCCCCAAGTCCACCGACTTGCTGGGCCGCATCTCGGCGCAGACCGCCAAGCAGGTGATCCTGCAAAAAGTGCGCGAGGCGGAGCGCGAGACGGTCTACCAGGAGTACTCGGGCCGGGTGGGAGAGCTGGTCAGCTGCGTCATCAAGCGGTACGAGGGACCGGACCTGGTAGTGGACATCGGCAAGACCGAGGCCCGCCTGCCCAAGAAGGAACAATCCAAGCTGGAGAGCTTCAGCGTGGGCGACCGCGTGCGCTGCGTCATCCGCAGCGTGGAGAAGGCCGGCAAGAGCCCCGGCGTCGCGGTCTCGCGCGCGGCCGCCGAGCTGGTGGTGCGGCTCTTCGAGCAGGAGGTGCCGGAGATCTACGACAACACCGTGACCATTAAGGCTTGCTCGCGGGAGGCCGGCGAGCGGACCAAGATCGCGGTGCAGAGCCGGGACCGCGACGTGGACGGCGTGGGGGCCTGCGTGGGGATGAAGGGGATGCGGGTCCAGTCGATTATCCGCGAGCTGCGCGGGGAGAAGATCGATATCATCGCGTACTCGGACGACCCGATGGTCTTCATCACCCATGCCCTCAGCCCGGCCAAGATCAGCCGGGTCATGATCGTGGATCCGAACGAGAAGCACATGGAGGTAATCGTCGAGGACTCGCAGCTCTCGCTGGCCATCGGCAAGAAAGGGCAGAACGTGCGCCTGGCGGCCAAGTTGCTGGGCTGGCGCGTGGACATCAAGAGCGAGGAGGAGAAGCGGCAGGAGGTGGAGTCGGAGATGGCTGCCCTGGAGGTCTCCGGTGCGCCGGTTTCGGTGCTGGTCGAGTATGGCCTGAGCGCGAAGGTGGCCGAGCGGCTGATGGAAGCGGGAGCCAACACGGTGGAGAAGGTGGGCGCCATGACGCCGGAGCAGCTCCAGGAGATTTCCGACATCGATCCCAAGACCGTGGAGGCCATCCAGATCGCGGTCAACAGCTACTTCGCGCAGTTTGAGGAAGGCGTGGGCCTGGCGGCGGAAGACGCCGGTCCGGCGGCCGAGGAGGCGCCGCGGGAGCAGGCAACAGAGGCCGCCGAGGCCGAGGAAGGCGCGGCGACGCTAGAAACAGTCGAGGGGGAGGCGGTCGGGGCGGCTGAGCTGGAGCCCGCCTCGCCCGCCGAAAGTGCGGAATCCGAGGCAGGTCAATCTGATACGATAAAAGGGGCGGACTGATCCACCCGGCCTCCGGCCCCGGCAGCGAGGCTCAGGGGCAGGGCAATCCCAGTCGGTATGAAGAAGATCCGAATCAACGAGCTGGCGCGGGAATGCGAACGGCCCAACAGCGACATTGTGGCTTTGCTGCC
Source organism: uncultured Solibacteraceae bacterium (assembly GCA_964353255.1). Taxonomy (GTDB): domain Bacteria; phylum Acidobacteriota; class Terriglobia; order Bryobacterales; family Bryobacteraceae; genus VFZS01. Next base: position 29,957 of record CAYGVJ010000025.1, read on the forward strand.
GCAATTCGGGGTCACCGAAAAGAAGACGCACTCCAGCTCGGTTGACGAGGATGTCGCCGACAGGATCCGGCGGCATTTCGGAATCCTGGTGGAGCGCCCGGAGGAGGCCGCCCCCGCCGTTACCGCCGCGCCGGCCGAGATCGGGGTGGCGCCCGCCGACGGGCAGGCTCTGGCCGAAGTCGCGGCGCGAGCAGAAATCCTGCCCGAAGCGGTGTCTGCCGCGCCGGCGGCGGTCAGGGAGCCCCCGAAGGCCGACGTGGCGCCAATGCTGATGCCAGAGGAGTTGCTGGCAGCGCGCCCCAGCGCGCAGCCGATCAGGCCCCCGCTGGCAGCCAAGGCGCCTTGGAGCGCGCCAGCAGCGCCCGTAGTCGAGGCGCCGCCTCGGCCGCCACGGGTTTTCAGGCCGGGTCAGATCATCTCAGCAGCGCGCCCGCCGGCGCCCCCGGTTCCGGCTGAGGCCGCACTGGCGGCACGTCCGGCGGCTGGCGTCAGCCGTGCGACGCCCTCCCCTGCGGCGCCGCCTCGGGCGCCTGCGGTGATTGTGACCGGCAGGCCCTCCCCAGTAGGTCAGCCCGCGGCGCGGCCGGTGGTGCCGCCGCGAGCCGACTTGGTGGCGCGTCTGGCGCAAACCCGACCGGTCCCAGGGCAACCCCAGGCTCGCCCAGTGCGTCCCCTGGCCACGCCAATTCCCGGGCAGCCGATTTATACCGGGCGGATCCGGCCGGGCCAGCCCTTGGTGGCCAGGATCCGGCCCGGCGTCCCGGCCGCCCCCGGCGCCCGGCTGCGAGGGCCGCACCCCACTACCCCGCTGCGCCCCGACGCGGCCCTGGCGCCGCCCACCGAGCAGGCCCGCCGGGGGCAAAGGGAGCGCGCGACCCGGGCCGCCCAGCGCGAGCTGGAGCCGGAAGGCCGGCTGGTCCGCGTTCCCAGGGCCGTGCGCGAGGACATCAGCAAGCTGGCCGACGGGCGGCAGATCACCATCTCGGAAGGGGTCACGGTCAAGGAGTTGTCGGAGAAGCTGGGCCTGAAGGCCAACCTGGTCATCAAGAAGCTGGTGGACCGAAAGATTTTTGCCACCATCAACCAGACGCTCGACCTCCAGGTGGCCGAGGAGATGGCCCGCGATTTCGGCGCCGAACCCACCCGCGTCAGCTTCGAGGAAGAGGCCACCCAGGAAGTCGAGCGCGTCGCCGAGGAGGGCGGGGAGGTGAAGCGCGCTCCGGTGGTCACCATCATGGGTCACGTGGACCATGGCAAGACCTCCCTGCTGGACGCCATCCGCGAGAGCAACGTGGCCGAGCGCGAGGCCGGCGGGATCACGCAACACATCGGCGCCTACGCGGTGCAGAGCAACGGCCGGCGCATTGTCTTTATCGACACGCCCGGCCACGAGGCCTTCACCCGGATGCGGGCGCGCGGGGCCAAGGTCACCGACGTGGTGGTGCTGGTGGTGGCCGCCGATGACGGCGTGATGCCGCAGACTGTGGAAGCCATCGACCACGCGCGCGCCGCCAAAGTGCCGATCATGGTGGCCATCAACAAGATCGACAAGGCGGAGGCCCAGCCGGAGCGGGTCAAACAGCAATTGTCCGACCAGGGGCTGCTGCCGGAGGAGTGGGGCGGGGATACGGTGATGGTGCTGGTTTCCGCGCGCACCCGGCAGAACCTGGACTTGCTGCTGGAGATGATCCTGCTGGTGGCCGACATGCAGAACCTGCGGGCGCAGCCGCAGCGGCCGGCGGTGGCCACGGTGCTGGAAGCCAAGCTGGACCGGGGGCGCGGGCCGGTGGCGACGGTGCTGGTGCGCAACGGGACGCTGCGGGTGGGCGACTACTTCATATCCGGCTCGGTGTTCGGGAGAGTCCGGGCCATGTTCGACGATCTGGGGCAGCCGGTGCGGGCGGCCGAGCCCTCGACCCCGGTCGAGGTGCTGGGTCTGGAGGCGCTGCCCGAAGTGGGCGACAACCTGCATGTGGTCACCGACACGGTCAAGGCCAAGCAGATCGTCATCTACCGGGAGGCCAAGGCCCGCGAGCGGGCCATGGCCCGCAGCAGCCGCCTGACCCTGGACCAGTTGCACCAGCAGATCCGGACGGGCGAGGTCAAGGAACTGCCGGTGATCCTGAAAGCGGACGTGGGCGGCAGCGCCGAGGTGCTGGCCGAGACCTTGCAGAAACTGTCGGCCGACAAAGTCAAGATCCTGGTGATTCACAGCGGGGTCGGAGCTATCACCGAGACTGACGTGCTGCTGGCCTCGGCCTCCAATGCCGTGGTCATCGGCTTCAACGTGCGGCCTGAGCGCAATGCCGCCCAGTTGGCCGAGCAGGAGAAAGTGGACATCCGGCTGCACACGATCATCTACGAGCTCACCGACGAGATCAAACGCGCCATGAGCGGCCTGCTCGAGCCGGTATACCGAGAGGTGCACGTGGGGCGGGCCGATGTGCGGGAGACCTTCCGGATCAGCAAGGTCGGCACGGTGGCCGGCTGCCTGGTGGCCGAGGGCGTGCTCCAGCGGTCGAGCAAGGTGCGGGTGCTCCGCGACAACGTAGTGATCTACACCGGCAGGATCAGCTCGCTGAAGCGTTTCAAGGACGACGCCAGCGAGGTCCGCAGCGGGCTGGAGTGCGGCGTCTCGATCGAGAATTTCAACGACCTGAAGCCCGGGGACGTGCTGGAGGGGTTCCTCACCGAGCGCGTGGCGGTCGAGGCGCTGGCGTAAAAGACAGGAGTCAGGAGACAGGAGTCTGGAGTCAGAATCCGCCGCGCAGATCGCTTTTATTCCGACTTCTGACTCCTGACTTCTGAATTTCTCCCGAGATATGGCTGCCGTCGGCGTGCTCACCTTGGAGTTGCGGCTGGCCGGCGCGCACTCGCTCAAGGACAAGCGGCAGGTGGTGCTGGGCCTGAAGGAGCGGCTGCGGCGCAAGTTCAACGTGGCGGTGGCCGAGATCGACTGCCAGGAGCTGTGGCAGCGCGCGGTGCTGGCGGCGGTCACCGTCTCGGCGGACCGCGTTCACGCGGCCCAGGTGTTGCAGGCCGTCGAGAAGGAGGCCGCCGCCCTGCTGGGCGCGGAACTGGCAACGGCAGAGGTGGCGTGGTTGGAGTAAGGGCATGGATGCGCGGCGCTCTCAGCGGGTTTCCGAAGCCCTGCGGGAAGAACTGGCCGAGATCGTGGGTTACGAGCTGTCGGACCCCCGGCTGGCGTCGGTGACGGTGACGGCAGTCGAGGTGACTCCGGATCTGCGCAGCGCGCAGGTCCGGTTTCTGTGCGAGGAGCCGGTCGGGGAGGCGGACGTCCTGCGGGCCCTGTCTGGAGCCCGGCAATATATCCGCCGGGCGCTGGCCTCGCGGATGCGGTTGTGGCGCCTGCCGGAGCTGTGCTTCGAGGTTGACCGGTCGGCGGAGGCCGCCGGGCGGGTCGAAGAACTGCTGGCACAGGCCGAGAAAGACCGCAAAAAAGTCTCCGAAGGTACTGAAAACTCAGGATAACCGTGCTACATTTAGTGGTACTGCTGGCGGTCTGGCAGGCGCTGACGCCTCCCTCCTGGAGCGCCCAGGGGGGCCAACCGCTGCGCCTGGAAGCTAGCGTGGACGCCATGGGTACGACCTACTCGGTGGTGATCTATGGCGAGAACCAGGACCAGATGGAGCTGGCCGCCGAGGCGGCTTTCGAGCAGGCGCGGCGCCTGGACCAGATGCTGTCTAACTATCGCCAAGGCAGCGAGTTGAGCGAGGTGAACCGGCTGGCTGCCGAGCGGCCAGTGAAGGTGACGCCCGAGTTGTTCGGCTTGCTGGCCGCCTGCCTGGAATACAGCCGGCTGAGCGAGGGCGCTTTCGACATCAGCGTCGGGCCGCTGATGAAGGTCTGGGGGTTCTACAGAGGCAGCGGCCGTCTGCCGGGCAAACCGGAAGTAGCGCGGGCGCTGGAGAAAGTCGGGTACAAGAACCTGCTGCTCGATTCCGAAGCTCGGACGGTGCGCTTTGCCCGGGCAGGCGTGGAACTGGACCTGGGAGGCATCGGTAAGGGCTACGCCGTGGACCGGATGGTGGAGGCGCTGACCGAGAACGGGATCCGCTCGGCTCTGGTCTCGGCGGGGGGCAGCAGCATGTACGGGCTGGGCTTTCCGGGCACGCAGAAGGAGGGCTGGCCGGTCAAGATACGCGACCCCAAGAACCCCGCTAAGACGGTCGAGGAGCTGTATCTCGGGAACGAGTCGCTGGCGACCTCCGGCACTTACGAAAAGTTCTTCGTCGCCGAGGGGCAGGTTCACAGCCACATCATGGACCCGCGCACGGGCTATCCGGCCCGGGGGATGCTGGCGGTTTCCGTGGTGGCCCCCAAGGCCATCGACAGCGAAGCGTGGACCAAGCCCTTCTTCGTTCAGGACCGCCGATGGGCGGTCCAGCACCGGCCAAAAGACCTGCGCGTGTTCATGTGCGAGGAGAAAGCGGAAACCGTATGCGCGTGGCTTCCATGAGCAGCCGTTTTCTGGACGCCTGCCGGCGCCGCCCCACCGACTTCCGGCCGGTGTGGTTCATGCGGCAGACTGGCAGGTATCTGCGGGAATACCGGGAGATCCTGGCCCGGCAAGGGATACTGGAGATCTGCAAGCGCCCGGACCTGGCGGCCACGGTGACCTTGCAGCCGGTGGAGATCCTGGACGTAGACGCGGCCGTCATCTTCGCCGACCTGCTGCTGCCGGTCGAGCCCATGGGGCTGAAGCTGAAGTTCATGCCCGGCGAAGGCCCGGTGATCGCCAACCCGGTGCGGACCACCGAGGACATCGACGCCCTATCGATTTCCAACACCGACGATCTGGGCTACGTGGGGGAGGCCATCCAGATCGTGGTCAAGGCGCTGGGGGGCCGGGCGCCGGTGCTGGGCTTGGTGGGCGCCCCCTTCACCCTGGCCTGTTACATCATCGATGGCGGACCGTCGCGGACGTTCTTGCGGACCAAGCAGATGATGTACAACCAGGAGACCCTCTGGCGCCGGCTGATGGGCAAGCTGGTGGACGTGCTGGGCCCCTACGCGCTGCTCCAGGTAGCGGCCGGCGCGCGGGCCATCCAGGTCTCTGACAGTTGGGTGGGCGCGCTGGGGCCGGACGACTACGTGCGCTTTGTGGCGCCTTACTCGCGCGCGCTGGTCGAGAGGATCCGCTCCACCGGGGTCCCGGTTATCCATTACGGCGCCGGCACCGGCGGCTTCTTCCGGGAATTGCACGCGGCCGGCGGGGACGTGCTGGGCATCGACTGGCGGGTCAACATTGACCAGGCCTGGATGGACATCAGCTACCGTTCAGCCATCCAGGGGAACCTGGACCCGGCGGCGCTGTTCGCCCCCCTGCCCGAACTGAAAACGCGCGTCATGGTGCTGCTGAAGCGCACCGGGACGCGCCCCGGTCACATCTTCAGCCTGGGTCACGGCATTCTGCCCGAGACGCCCGTCGAGCACGTCCGGGCGCTGGTGGGCTACGTCCGGGAATTCCGCCTGTGAGGCCGGGCGGGCTGCTCCGGTGGCGTAGCTGTGGAATTCTCGGACTATAAGATCGTAGTCTACCGCCAGGACGACGGAAGCTGGGTGGCGGAGATTCCCGCCTTGCCCGGCTGCTACGCCCTGATGCCCAGCCGAGGGGAAGCGCTGGCGGAGTTGGAGGGGGTCTTTGAGATGATCGCCGAGGAGTATCAGGAGCGCGGGGTCCTCATGCCCTCCGACACCACCGAAATCGTTCATGCCTAGTGTCCTGTCCCGCAAGTTCCTTGACAATAGCAGCCTGCGTGGCCGACAGGCTGAAGGCCTGTCCCACGATTTCCCATTGCAAAGCTGTTCGCGGGACAGGACCCTAGCGCGACCGCGCGGGAGTTCCAGAACGTAGCTCGGGAACTCGGGTTCTTCCGGGCACGGCAGAGGGGCAGCCACGAACGATGGAATCATCCCGATGGAAGAGCCGTCACCATCCCGCTCCACGGCGGCCGGGAGATCGGCCCGCCCCTGTATTTCAAGATCCTGCGCCAGCTTGGGGTGACGCCCGAGGAGTTCGAGAACCTCCGGTAGAGCGTGGCGTGTGAGGGTGCCGAAAAAGGCCTTGGACAAGCTGAAGCATGTCCCACGTTGCAGCTCGAGCACTTGCGCGGGTCAGTGGCGTAAGCTTCAGCTTGCGCAGGCGGCTTTTTCACACCTTCCAGCCCCCACGGAGGCCCTCGCGTCGCGCCGCATTTGACCCCCGCCGCCGGCTCCGATAGACTTGTCGTGTCAGCCATCCAGGGGAACCTGGACCCGGCGGCGCTGTTGCGGATGGGCAGGCAGGCGGCGGGGATTGCCGGGGCGGGCAAGTCGCTAACCGGCCCCTGAATCCCTGCCCTCCCCCAGTTTAAGCGCCGAACAGGTGGAAAAGGCCTGAATCCTGTTGAGGTCCGTGCCAAGTCCGTGCTAGGATTGAGCAAGCTGTATTTTGCTTCTTGGGAGGACCAAATGCGTTGGAAGTGCATGCTGTTGGTGCTACCCTTTGCCCTGGCCCTGAACTGTGCGGCTCAGGTCACCACGGGTGAGATTCTAGGCGTGATCCAGGACCCGAGCGGCGCCGCCGTGGCGGACGCCAAGGTCACGGTCCGTAACCTGGATACCAATGCCACGCGCGAACTGACGAGTGGAATCGACGGCAGGTTCCGTTTCCCGCAGTTGCCGGTGGGCTCCTACCAGGTCACGGTGGAAAGGAGCGGGTTCGCCAAGTACGTCCAAGGCCCCATCGTGCTGCGGCTGAATCAGGACGCGGACTTGCAGATCAAGTTGCAGGTGGCCGGCCTGGCCGAGACGGTGACGGTCTCCGCCGACGCCCCTCTGATCAATACGACCAACGCGGAGGTGGGCGTGAACTTCGACCGGCGGCGGATTTCGGAGCTGCCGCTGTCGCCCGACCGCAATGTCATGAACCTGGCCCTGTCGGTGGCCGGGGTCAGCCAGATCCAGTCGGGGCAGTCGGGGTTCGCGGCCGGGACGAACTTCTCGGTGAACGGCATGCGGCTGCGCTCTAACAACTTCATGATCGACGGGCAGGACTCGAACGACCCCAGCGTCACGGGCATGACCCAGCAGGTCAACAATCCGGACATCGTGGCCGAGATCCGGGTGATCACCAACCAGTTCGCGCCGGAGTTCGGGCGGGCGGCCGGCTCGGTGATGAACATTATCACCCGGCGGGGCAGCAACGCCTTCCACGGGTCGGGTTTCTGGTTCAACAACAACAACCATCTGAACTCCCGCAACAACCTGGATAAGGCGCCGGTGGGGACGCCGCCCAAGGCGAAGTTCGACAGCGCCCCGTGGCGCATCGAGAACCAGTTCGGCGGCACACTGGGCGGACCGATCCTCAAGGACAAGACCTTCTTCTTCGGCTCGATACAGCGTTGGACGGACCGGCAGTTGGGCAGCGGCAGCACCATCCGCGGCGTGCCCACCGAGGAGGGCCGCCAATTGCTGAGCTCGCTGGCCGGCAGCCGGCCCACGGTAAAGGCGCTGCTGGAGCACCTGCCGCCGGCGCAGGCGCCCGTGGCGGGGTTAACCGCACCGCTCACGGTAGGCGGGCGGACGGTGGCCATCCCCCTGGGTACGTTGAGCGGCTCCACCACGTCCAAGCTCGACAACTGGCAATGGTCAGGGCGCATCGACCACCAGTTCAGCGAAAAACACGCGCTGGGCGGACGCTACCTCTACAACGACCAGTTCACTTCCGGAGGCGGCCAGGCCACGCCGCCCGGTTTGACCACCGTGGTTCCGACCCGCCGCCAGGCGGCCAGCGCGTTTCTGAACAGCTCGTTCACGCCCAACATGTTTAACGAGCTGCGCCTCTCCTGGCAGCGCTTTGGCTCGACCACCACGGCCGAGGACCCGAGGTCGGAGACTATTCCCAACATCGAGGTGCCCGAACTGGGCTTGACCGGGTTTAACGCCGCCACCTCGCGCACCGCCATCGGCCTGGCGCTCAACCTGCCGCAGTTCCGGTTCAACAACAACTACCAGATACAGGAGACGCTGGGCTGGATGCGCGGGGGGCACTCGATGAAGTTCGGCATCGACTTCCGCAAGCAGGATGTGACCAGCCTGTTCATTCCGAACATCCGCGGGCGGCTGGCTTACAACACGCTCCAGGACCTGGTGGATGACGTGGCGCAGACGGCCAGCGCTAACGCCCCGCTGCCGGGCGGCGAACGCCTCAACTACTACAAGTACTACGACTACTTCTTCTTCTGGCAGGATGAGTGGCGGATCCGGCCCAATTTCACCGTCACTTACGGGATCCGGTACGAGGCGCCGGGCAACCCCATCGACAACCTGCGCCAGGCCAACGACCGAATCTTGGCCACGACGGGCGGTACCGCGGGCTACAAGCTGGAGCCGGTTCCCAAGCGCGACACCAACAACTGGGCCCCGCGCTTCGGCTTCAACTACCGCTTCGGGCAATGGCCCGGCGCGCTGGGCTGGCTGACCGGCGACGGCAAGCTGGTGCTCCGGGGCGGCTACTCGCGCACTTACGACTTCGCGTTCATCAACATCGCGCTGAACATCTTCAGCGCCTTCCCGTTCATCAACGTGGTCAACCTGCCGGCGCGCAGCCCCAACTCGCTGGCCCAGGTGCGGGCGGCCATCGCCGATCCGCCGCCCATCGCCAACCCCTATCTGGTGACGCGCACCGTCGTGGGCGGCGACTTCCGCGCCCCCTACGCCGAGCAGGTAGCGTTACAATTCCAGCGCGAGCTGGCCAAGGACTGGGCCTTAACCGTGGGCTACGTCGCGACCAAGGGCACGGCGCTGTACCAGACCCTCGACGGCAACCCCACCGTGCCGGTCAACAACAACCGCGGCACGGTGCGCATGGATGGCACGCGCGGCATCATCCGCCTGCGGGCCAATGCCGCCTCCTCGACCTACCACTCCATGCAGACCAGCCTGGAGAAGCGGCTCTCCGGGAGCTTCGCCATGGCCGCGCATTACACCTGGAGCGCCTTCATCGACCTGGCCTCGGAGATCTTCAATCCCTCGGTCTCCGGCGAGGTGGCCGTGGTCCAGGATTCCTTCAACCGCCGGGCGGACCGGGGCCGCTCGACTTACGACCGGCCGCACCGCTTCACGATGAATGCGGTGTATGAGACCCCCTGGTTCCGGGAGCAGCCGGGCGTGGCCGGCAAGCTCGTGGGCGGCTGGCAGCTCAGCCCGTTCTTCACGACGCAATCCGGCGCGCCCTTCACCGCGCTGGACGGCGCCGATCCGGGCTTCCGCCTGAGCGGCATCGACGCGCTGGTGGGCAGTGCCATCCGGGCCAACGTCAACACCAACTTGAACCTGGCCACCATGTCGGTCGAGAAGCTGCTCCGCGCCGGCGGGCAGCAGCTATTCTCGCGCGTCACCGCGGCCAGCCCGCTGGGCAACATGGGGCGCAACATCCTGCGCTCGGACGGCATCACCAACCTGGGCTTGGGCATCATCAAGAACACCAAGGTCACCGAATCCCACACGCTCCAGTTCCGGGCCGAGTTCTTCAATATGGCCAACACGCGGGACTTCGGGATTCCGGAGTCGCGCGTGAGCTCGGCCAACTTCCTGAACCAGTGGGGCCAGGACGGCGGCAACCGCCGCGTGGTGCTGGGCCTGCGGTACACCTTCTAACGACCGCTCGCTTGCGCTCGCGGCGCGGAAGCGCCACTTCCGGGCCGCGAGCGTCTCACTCGATTTGACCCCCGCCGCCGGCTCCGATAGACTTGTCGTTTAACGTCCCGCAGTCGTCCCAGCAGGGTTCCATATGGCGACCGGGTGAGGCATGGGGGCTCCAGAAGGGTGCTGAAAAAGGCATCGGCTAACCCCCGGCGCGCAGGAGGTTTCGCGAGTGTCAGACGGACGCAGCTACGTTTTCACCTCGGAGTCGGTGACCGAGGGTCACCCGGACAAGATGGCGGACCAGATCTCGGACGCGGTCCTGGACGCGGTGATGGAAGCCGACCCGATGGGCCGGGTGGCGTGCGAGGTGCTGCTGACCACCGGGCTGTGCATCGTGGCGGGTGAAATCACGACCAAGGCGCAGCTCGATATACCCAGGATCGCCCGCGAGACCATCCGCCAGATCGGCTACACCGACGCCCGTTACGGATTCGACTGGGAGACCTGCGGCCTGCTGAACGCGGTCCAGAAGCAGTCGCCCAACATCGCCATGGGGGTGGACACGGGAGGCGCGGGCGACCAGGGACTGATGTTCGGCTATGCCTGCGACGAGACGGCGGAGCTGATGCCCCTGCCCATCATGCTGGCCCACAAGCTGGTGCGGCGGCTGAGCGAGGCGCGGCGCTCGGGGCTGCTGGATTTCCTAAGGCCCGACGGGAAATCCCAGGTCAGCGTGGAATACGTGGACGGAAAGCCCCGGCGAGTGACGGCCGTGGTGGTGTCGGCGCAGCACAGCGCGGACGCGCCCACCGAGAAAGTGCGCGCCGGCATCCAGAAGGAGGTCATTGACGCGGTCATCCCGGCCGGGATGGCGGACGCCCGGACCTGCTATCACATCAATCCCACGGGCCTGTTTGTGATCGGCGGACCGCACGGGGACACCGGCCTCACGGGGCGGAAGATCATCGTGGACACCTACGGGGGCATGGGGCGCCACGGGGGCGGTTGTTTTTCCGGAAAGGACCCCACCAAGGTGGACCGCTCCGCCGCCTACATGGCCCGGCATATCGCCAAGAACATTGTGGCGGCCGAACTGGCGCGGCGGTGCGAAGTGCAGTTGGCGTACGCCATCGGCGTGGCCGACCCGGTCTCGGTGGCGGTGGAAACCTACGCGACGGGCGCGATCGACGATGACCGGCTCGCGGAGTTGATTCGGGAGAACTTCCCGCTGACGCCCCGGGGGATGATCGAGTACCTGAAGCTGCGGCGACCGATCTACCGCGCCACCGCGGCCTTCGGGCACTTTGGCCGCACCGAGGAGACGTTCACCTGGGAAGCCACCGGCAAAGCCGAAGCGCTGCGCGAGCAGGCCGGCGCAGGCGCATCGGCGGCCCGGGCGTGAAAGGAATCCAGATGTCCACCCATCCTCCAGAGTCCACCGCTTGCGATGTGAAGGACCTCGCCTTGGCGGAGGCGGGCAAACGCCGCATGGAGTGGGCCTTCCAGTCCATGCCGGTGCTGCAAACCATCCGCAAGCAGTTCATCAAGACCCAACCGCTGGCCGGAATCCGCATCTCGGCCTGTTTGCACGTCACCACCGAGACCGCCAACCTGATGATGATGCTGCGGGACGGGGGAGCCTCGCCGGTGCTGTGCGCCTCCAATCCGCTCTCCACCCAGGACGACGTCGCCGCCACCCTGGTCCGCGATTACGGCATCCCGGTGTACGCCATCAAGGGGGAATCCAACGCGGTCTACTACGCGCACATCGCGGCGGCCGTCGAGCACCAGCCGCACGTCACGATGGACGACGGCTGCGACCTGGTAACCACGCTCCACACCGAGCGCCAGGACGCGCTGGGCAACGTGCGGGGAGGCACCGAGGAAACCACCACCGGCGTGATCCGCCTGCGGGCCATGGCCCGGGAAGGGGTCCTGCGCTACCCGGTGATCGCGGTCAACGACGCCCTGACCAAGCACCTGTTCGACAACCGCTACGGCACCGGGCAGAGCACCGTGGACGGCATCATACGCTCGACCAACGTCCTGATGGCCGGGCTGAACATGGTGGTGGCGGGTTACGGCTGGTGCGGGCGGGGAGTTGCCATGCGGGCCCGCGGTCTGGGCGCCAACGTCATCGTCACCGAGGTGGATGCGATCAAGGCGCTGGAGGCCCTCATGGACGGCTACCGCGTCATGTCCATGCTGGAAGCGGCCGAGATCGGCGACCTGTTCGTGACCCTGACGGGCAACAAGAACGTGATCACCAAGGAACACTTCGAGCGGCTCAAGAGCGGCGCCATTGTCTGCAACTCGGGGCACTTCAATGTGGAGGTGGACCTGGAGACGCTGGCGCGGATGGCTTCCACGCGGCGCCAGGTGCGCGAGTTCGTCGAAGAGTACGCGCTCCGCGACGGGCGGCGCGTGTACGTGCTGGGCGAGGGGCGGCTGATCAACCTGGCCGCGGCGGAAGGTCATCCCGCCTCGGTCATGGACATGAGCTTCGCCAACCAGGCTCTGGCGGTCGAGCACCTGGTGAAACACCACCCGGAGCTGGAGAAGCGGGTCTACGGAGTGCCGGAGGAAATCGACCGCCGGGTGGCCCGCCTGAAGCTGGAGTGCATGGGGGTGAAGATCGACCGGCTGACGCCGGAACAGGAGCAGTACCTGGGGAGCTGGGCGGAGGGAACCTAGTTGGGCGAGGCCCTGAAGCAGACGCTGGAAGTGACGGTTCCGGCGGCGGAGGTCGAAAGCGAAGTACAGCGGGTGGTTTCCTCGCTCCAGAAGAAAGTGCGGATCCCCGGCTTCCGTCCGGGCAAGGTCCCGGCGGAGATAATCCGTCGGCGCTTTGCCGGAGACGTGCGGCAGGAGGTGGTCGAGGCGCTGGTAAACCAGCACTTCTGGAAGCGCGCCGAGGAAGAGGGGCTGGCGGTGGCCGGGGTGCTGGACATCACCGACGTGCACTTCCAGCCCGGCGAACCCCTGCGCTTCAAGGCCGCCTTCGAGGTCGCCCCCCGCATCGAGCTGAAGGAATACAAAGGTCTCCCGGTGGCTTACCAGGACCCGGAGGTGACCGAGGAGGACCTCCGGCGGCGGCTGGAGGAGGTCCGCGAGCAGAAGGCGGACTACATCAACGTGGACGCCCGGCCGGTGGAGGACGGCGACTTCGCGGTGGTGGCTCTGGAGAACCTGGCCGGCGTCCCAGGTCCTCCCGTCCGGCAGGAAGAGCTGATGCTGCACATCGGGGACCCGGAGACCCTGGAAGCTTTCAGCCAGAACCTGCGGGGCCTGGTCCCGCCGGCGGAAAGCGAGTTCGAGGTCCACTACCCGGACGACTACGGGCAGGCGCGGCTGGCCGGCAGGAGCGTGCGCTTCCGGGCGCGGCTGAAGGGCATCCGCCGGAAGCAGTTGCCGGAACTGAACGATGAGTTCGCCCAGGACCTGGGGGACTACCAGACGCTGGAGGAGCTACGCGAAGCGCTGCGCCGGAGTCTGTTCTTCGAGCGGCAGGTGGCGGCCCAGCACGCGGCCAAGGAGGCGCTGGTGGACCGGCTGGTGGAACTGCACGAGTTCCCGGTGCCGGAGGCCTACGTCGAACGTCAGATCGAGCTGCTGATCCGGCGGCACCTGGCGCGGCTGGCGGCGCAGGGGGTGGATCCCAACTCGGTGAAGATCGACTGGGAGCGGGTCAAGCAATCCCAGCGGGAGCGGGCCGTTCGGGAGGTGAAAGCCTCGCTGCTGCTGGACCGGATTGCGGAGGTCGAGGCCATCATCGCCTCCACCGACGAGGTCGAACGCGAGGTGCAGCGCATCGCCCGCCAGGAACGGGAGCCGGCGCCCGCGGTGCGCGCCCGCCTGGAAAAGGAGGGCGGGCTGGCGCGCATCGCCGCCCGCATCCGGACCGAGAAGACTTTGAACCTGCTGTTCGAGCAGGCGCGCAAGACGGCGGAAGGGTGACCAGCCCCCTGCGCGGGCTCCCGCCGTGCCGGCGGCTTCGCGCTGAAGACTCCACGTCTGGGATTTGGTGCTCTAATAATATAGGGCAGGTGGCGGCATGACGAACCGGCAACTGAAGGCGTTCAAGGATTACCGCTGGATCGTCGCGGACCCAGAGTTGCTAGGGGGGAAGCTGGCCATCCGGGGCACCAGGTTTCCCGTGGCGTTCATTCTCTCCTGTCTGGCGGAAGGGATGAGCGTCGAGGAGATTGAGGAGACTTACGGGCGGTTTCCCCGCGAAGCGATCCCCGAGATCATGAGAGTGGCCTCCGAGCTGCTAGATGCCCCTGATGTGGCTGCTTGACGTTAACATGCCGAAGAAGGTCGCTGGCCTTCTTGATGAGTTCGGCATAGACGCACAGACCGCGGAGTCCCGGGGCTGGAACGACCTGACAAACGGGGAGTTAGTTGAGGCTGCCGCTCATGCCGGCTTCAGTGCCGTGTTGACGCGGGACCGGCTCTTCAGCGAGTCTGCCGCACGGTCGCTCGGGCGTTTTCCTCATCTCGGCGTCGTGCTGGTCAGGATTCCCCAGCTTCGGGGCGCGCAGTTCCTTGGAGAGTTCCGACGGGCTTGGAAGCAGAATCCGATTCGAACAGTCCCCGGGGCGCTGGTTCTCTGGCCGAAGCCATGAGAGACTCGAGGAGCAGCCCTGGCTTTGGCCGGCTGGGAAAACCGCCGGGCCTCGGGCCGGGGTTGAAAGCAGGCCGTCCACAGGTGGAATAGGCCTCCCGGCCTGTTGGGGGGCACGCAGCGCACAGGCACGAATGCCTGTGCCACCTTGGGGCCCACGCAGAACTGGGGGAGGGCAAACGCAATCCGGGATTGCTCCGGGGTCCGCTTCGCGGGATAATGGTACGAGAAAGGGAGAGATTCCTGCAGTGTATGGGCTGAACAGCCCGGGGGCCGCTTCGTGAAAGGGCTCGACGAAGCCCTGCGCTGCTCTTTCTGCCACAAGAGCCAGGACGCGGTGGGGAAGCTCATCTCCTCGCCCAGCGAATTCCCCAGGGCTTACATCTGCGACGAGTGCATCGGGGTGTGCAACTCGATCCTGGAGGATGACCGGCACGAGTCCCCCTACGCGGCGCCCCACAAGCTGCCCAGGCCGCAGGAGCTGAGGGAGCGGCTGGACCAGTACGTGGTGGGGCAGGAAGCCAGCAAAAAGAAACTGGCGGTGGCGGTCTACAACCATTACAAGCGCGTGCACATGAACAAGCAGCGCAGCTCGGACGTGGAGGTGTCCAAGTCCAACATCCTGCTGAT
>CAYGVJ010000026.1:0-44402 GCA_964353255.1 uncultured Solibacteraceae bacterium
CGCACCCCCATGAACGGGGTCATCGGCATGACCGAGCTGGCCCTGGAGACTGACTTGACGGCCGAGCAGCGCGCTTACCTGCGCATGGTCAAGAGCTCGGCCGAGTCGCTACTGACCATCATCAACGACATTCTGGACTTCTCCAAGATCGAGGCCGGCAAGCTTGAGTTGCTCCCCTCGGAGTTCGACCTCCGCCAGATGCTGGGCGATGTCACCAAAGCGCTGGCGGTACGGGCTCATCAAAAGCACCTGGAGATGATCTGCGACCTGCGTCCCGAACTCCCGGAGGTGGTGGTGGCGGATGCCGCCCGCCTGCGTCAGATCCTGGTCAACCTGGTGGGGAACGCCATCAAGTTCACCGAGCAGGGCGAGATTGTCGTCCGTGCGGCCGTGGAATGGATCACCGACGGCGAGGTGCTGCTGCAATTCTCGGTGGCGGACACGGGCATCGGCATCGCTTCCGAAAACCAGCAGCGTGTTTTTGAGGCTTTCGTGCAAGCCGATGGCTCCATCACCCGCACCCACGGTGGAACGGGTCTGGGGCTGGCTATTGCCACGCAATTGGTGCAGATGATGGGCGGCAAGATCTGGGTTGAAAGCGAGCCGAACCGGGGAAGCACGTTCCACTTCACGGTGCGGTCCGGTCTGCCAGCCGTGCCGGCCCAGGCGCCCCAACCGGCGCGGCCGGAGAGCTTGTGGGGTGTGGATGTGCTGGTGGTGGACGACAATTCCACCAACCGGCGGCTCCTGGAGGAATGGCTGCTAAGCTGGCACATGAATCCGACGATCGTCGCGGATGGGCCACAGGCGGTGGCGGCCATGGGCCGGGCGCAGGCGGCCGGCAAGCCCTTCCGGCTGGCGCTCATCGACGTGTATATGCCAGGCATGGACGGGTTCGCGCTGACCCGCCACATCCGGGAGGATGCCGTAGTCGAGCAGCCCGCCATCATCTTGCTCAGCTCCTCCGACCGGCACGGCGACGCCTGGCGCAGCCCGGATCTGGGCGTGGCCGCCCTTCTGGTCAAGCCGGTGACCAAGTCGGCATTGCTCGAGGAGCTCCAGAAGGCGCTGGGGTTGTGGGAGGCGCCCCAGCGTGAACCCGCCGATGCCGGGGCAACCGGCCCCCGTGCCGCCTTGCATGGTTGCCGGGTCTTGCTGGCCGAAGACAATCTGGTCAACCAGCGGCTGGCCGCGCGCATGTTGGAGAGATGGGGCTGCTCCGTGACGGTGGCCCCGGACGGCCAGGCCGCTCTGGAGGCGCTCGAGCAAGAGTCCTTCCACGTGGTTCTGATGGACGTTCAAATGCCCAGGCTGGACGGCTTCGAAGCCACGCGCCTCATCCGCGACAAGGAGAAGGTCACCGGCGCCCACCTCCCCATCATTGCCCTGACGGCCCACGCCATGCGGGGTGACCGGGAGCGGTGCCTGGAGGCCGGCATGGACGACTATGTCTCCAAGCCCCTGAACTCGCAGGCGCTCAGGGAGAAGCTGCTCCAGTGGCTCGGGCAGGCTGCAAACCGCGAGGCGTAGAGCACGGCGCTGCGCTATCGTACCGCGTACCGCCGGGCGCAGGGAATCTTCGCGGTTTACTCCGCCAGCCCGATGCGGCGCAGCAGGCCCTGGTAGCGAGGGTCGGAGTGGAACCGGTCAAGCATCGGCCCCGCCACGAGATAGGCGAGCGCATTGGAGCGCTCCTGGTAAGCTTTTTCCAACCACGCAAACCGGGATTTCCTTTTTGGGCTCCCGGAGAAGTCGAATATACACCTCACCCGCCCCCCCCGTGTCAACCCGCAACCACGGGTTTCGCCGCCGGAAGGCTTCCGCATTGCCCGCAAGGCTCGATCCTCTCGTCTGCGAGCGCGTTGGGGGCCGAAAACTGCATGTCACGCAAGGCACTTCTCAGACACCTCTGCCCGCCCTGCCACCTCTATCACCCAGTTTGCCCGCCTCCGAGGCCCCGGCTATCCCGCCGGGAGCTGGGGCCATGCGATCCGACGCAGGATGGCCGCGAACACCCGCCGCGTCAAATGGCCCTCGGCCAGCAAGAGCCAATAGTACCGCGCGTGCTTGATGAGCCGCCCGCCGGATATGCACCCCGAGCCTGCGGCTCCGGGCGATCTCTGATCGCAGCCGCCATCCCAACGCAAAATGCGACGGCGACACGAGCGCGGAGCGGCACGGCAGTATGTGGTAGACTGTTCGGTGCGCCAACCGTCAATGGCGAGTCCGCTCTCACCTCACATTGACCTTGAATCCGGCCACAAGGTGACGAATCCGGACGGAGCCAGCCTTCCACTGACATGCCACAACCAGCAACGGAACTGAAACGAGGGATCGGGCTGTTTCAGGCCACCTCCACCAACATGCTCGAGATGATCGGCATCGGACCGTTCATCACCATCCCCATCCTGCTGGCCAAGATGAACGGTCCCCAGGCGCTGTTGGGCTGGTTTCTCGCGGGTCTTCTCGCCATCTGCGACGGCCTGGTGTGGGCTGAGTTGGGGGCCGCCATGCCGGGTTCCGGTGGGCCGTATCACTACCTGAAAGAGGCGTTCGGACCCAGGTCCATGGGCCGCCTGATGAGTTTTCTCTTCTTGTGGGAGACCACTGCGATCGCGCCCATTTCGCTCGCGTCAGGCGCGGTGGGCCTGTCCTGGTATGTCAAGTTCTTTTGGCCGACGATGGGGCCCTGGGAGGGGAAGTTCGTCGCCATGCTGGTGTGTCTGCTGTGCATGGTGCTGCTGTACCGCGATATCCGCGATGTCGGAAAGCTGTCGGTGATCATGTGGGTGGTGGTTATGGGAACGGTGACTTGGGTGGTAGTGACCGGCTTGCTAAATTTCCAGGTGAGCCGCGTGCTCGATTTTCCTCCCGGGGCGTTCGACCTGTCGGCCAAGTGGTTCCTCGGACTCGGCGGTGCGACGCTTGTCTCGATCTACAGCTACGGCGGGTACTTCAACGTGTGCCTGTTCGGAGGCGAAGTGAAGAACCCCGCCCGCACCATCCCATGGTCGATTCTCTATGCCATCCTCAGCGTGGGCACGGTATACGTGATCATGAGCATGACCATCGTGGGCGTAGTGCCGTGGCGCCAGGCGATGCAGACGACCTCGGTCGTCTCAGACTTCATCCAGCGCTTGTACGGGCACTGGGCGGCGAACCTGATGACGGTCCTCATCCTGTGGACCAGCATCGCCAGTGTGTTCGCGATCATGCTCGGCTACTCGCGCGTGCCCTACGCGGCGGCGGTCGACGGGCGCTTCTTCAAGCCGTTCGCGCGCGTTCATCCGACCAAACATTTTCCGACGTTCTCCCTGCTGTTCATTGGGTTCACCGCCGCCCTCGCCTGCCTCTACCCGCTGGAGGAGCTGATCAACGCCCTGATCGTCATCCAGATCGTGACGCAGTTCATTCCCCAGGTGATCGCGGTGACGATGATCCGGCGCAATCGGCCCGACATCCAGCGGCCGTTCCGAATGTGGCTCTACCCGGTGCCCAGCTTCCTGGCGTTCCTCGGCTGGACGTGGATCCTGCTGTCCAGCGGGGGCGAGTTCATCGGGCTGGGTTTTGTCATCTTGGTCGTGGGAATCGGGGCTTATCTGTTGCTCGCGCGGCAGAAGCAGGAGTGGCCCTTCGCAAAAGCATGAGCGAGAAACAGTGGGACGTGATCGTCGCAGGTGACCTGTTCATCGACCTGGTGATGACGGGCTTTTCGAAGCTCCCGGGCATGGGTGAAGAGGGCTTCGCCTCGGCCATGGAACGCGAGACCGGCGGCGGGGTTGCGACCACTTCCTGCGGCTTGTCGGCGCTCGGGCTGAGGGCCGGCGTGTTCGGCGTCGTCGGCGCCGACGAGATTGACTGGTTTCGCACGCGCTTCTCCCAGCGCGGCGTGGACACCTCCATGCTGATGGCGCACCCGGCCGAGCCGACGGCCATCACGGTGGCGGTCTCGACTCCGCGGGACCGGATCTTCTACACGTACTATGGCGCCAATGCTCTGCTCCCGGAACTGCTGGGGCGCTCCGAGACCCGCGAGCGGTTCATGGGCGCACGACACGTCCACTTCGCCTATCCCGTGGAGCCGCGGCTTCTCGCGGAACTCGCACAGTGGCTGCGAGCACGCGGGACAACCACGTCGATCGACGTCGGCTGGCAGGAGGCCTGGCTGGCCGATCCGGCCACCATCCCGGCGCTCGCCCACCTGGACTGGTTTCTCCCTAACGAGCGCGAAGCGGAAGGCGTGACCGGCGAATCGGAACCGGAGCGTATGCTGGCGTGGTTCCGGGAGCGTGGTGTGCGCGGCGTGGCGCTGAAACTCGGCCCGCAAGGATCGGCTGTATCGGTTGAGGGCGAGTTCCGAGCCGTCAAATCCATTGCCGTGACCCCGCTGGATACGACCGGGGCGGGCGACTGTTTTGATGCCGGGTTTCTTTACGGTGTTCTGCGCGGGCTGCCGATCGAAAAGAGCCTGCGCTGCGGGAACATTTGCGGGGCCCTCTCGACGGAAGCCGCCGGGGGCATCGCGGGATTCCCATCCCTGGAGCGGCTTCGGGCGCTGATTGGTTGAGGCCGGTGGCCCTCAGGCCAGGTACCCCAGGTGCTGCGGATCGTTGCGCACCATTGCATTCCGCAGCTCGCATGCCAGTTCCCACTGGCCGATCAGAGGATACTCGAGCATCGCCAACTCCGCCAGGCGGCCCGACTTCTCGACCGCAGCGCGGATTGCGGTGCGCTCGTACGCCTTGACCGCGAGCACTAGCCCCCGCACCGAATCAGGCAGTCTGCCTGTGCGACGCGGTACGGGGCCGCGCCAGCTGATATCGCACGGAACTTCGACGATGTCGTCGTCTTCCAAATCCTCAATCGCGCCGCGATTGGGGAGGTTGACGACGACCGGTCTGGCTTGCTCGGACAGGAGCCCGGAGATCACGTCCAGAGCGATCCTGTGATATCCCGTGACGGTTTTGAATGGATCGTACTCCTGGGTTGCTGCGGTGAATGCCGATGCCGCTTCCGCCTCCAGCTTCATGTACGACGCGTTCCGCCGCAGCAGGTAGCTCCGGTACGTGTCCAATGCCTGCGCCGGATCCTGCTCCCGCAGCCGGCGGAACAGATCCTCGTTCATCTTCTCCAGTTCCTCGCCGCGACTCGCACCGGCCCGCAACTGGTTTTCGCGCGCTTTCCTCTGGCTGTAATAGAAGAAGAGGTATTCGGTCGGGATCAGCCGCAAAGTCTGGATCAACGCGGGATCGAACAGCGAGGCGGGGTAGAGGCGGTGCAAGGCTGTCTCATCGGCCAGGAGGCGCTCGGTAGCATCTTCGCCACGGACGCGAACCGTCCGTACCCAACCCAGGTGATTCAGACCCGCGTAGTCGAACGCCACGTCTTCGTACGGTTCGCCGAGAGCAAGGGCGATCTGGTGGAACAGCTCGATCGGGCTGTCGCAGATGCCGATCACACGGAGGCTCGTGTGATGCGTCAGGGCTTGCGTGATCAGGCCGGCGGGATTGGTGAAATTAATGAACCAGGCATTCGGTGCCACGCGCTCGACGGTACGCGCGTGGTCGAGCGTCACCGGGATCGTACGCAGCGCCATAGCGACGCCCCCGGGCCCGGTAGTCTCCTGCCCGGCGAGGCCCAGCTCAATGGCGGTCCGCTCATCACGCGCGCGCGCCGTGATGCCGCCCACCCGGATGCTGTTCAGAACGAACTCGGCGTCCCGGACCGCGTCTTCCAGGCCGGCGTAAATGGCAATGCGGAAGCCGGCCCCCAGGTTGCGAACGATCTCTCTTCCGATTCCGGCAACGATCTGGGCCCGCTCCGTATCGACATCAAACAGCGCAAACTCGCCGATCTGGAGCGAACGTTGCAGTTCCGCGAGCCCGTGGATCAGCAGCGGCGTGCGGACACCGCCCCCGCCGATCATAGCTATCTTGCGTGTCATCTCATGCTCTCATTGGGCGTCCGGGACAGGGCCGGCGCCTATGTCAAGAGTAACGCAGAATGGCTCGCGGCCATTCTGCGTTGTGCGACACTGGCCTGGCTACGCTGCCGAGGACCGCAGGATCAGCGCTGCGGATTCCGGGGCAAGCTGAGCATGTTGGCGAAGATCCGGTACGCCCCGGGCACGCCGGCCGGCAGTTGCCGGTAGAACGCGTAGGCGTTGTAGATGTAAATCCCCTTGCCGTACTTGGCGTAGAGCAAGCCGCCCTTTTGCGGGGCCTGGCCTTCATCGTGGGTTTCCAGCAGCGCCTCGTACTGTGGATCCCACGACCTCATCCACTTCGATCCGCGCTCCTCCACCCAGCCTTCGAAGTCCTTCTCGGTGATCTTGTTCGGCCAGTTGAAAACGGGATTCGAGGGATTCAGGATCTCAACCTTCGACGCTTCGTCCGTGACCTCCTCGGAGCTGCGGCCCATCTCGTAAGGATAGGGCCCGTAGTTGTGGTCGTATTCCGGAGTATTGTATTGCACGATCACCACGCCGCCATTCTTCACGTAGTCGAGGAGGCGATTGTTGTACGTCGCCAGGTCTTCGCGCGCCGCATAGGTGCGCACACCAAGCAGAATCACGTCGTACTTGCCCAGATCGCCGCCCGCGATGTCCGCCGGGGCAAGGAAAGTTGCCTTGATGCCGAGGTGCTCGAGCGAGGCCGGCACGTCATCGCCGCTTCCCATCACGTAGCCGACTTTCAGGTTTGGAGCGACCGTTACGTCCACTCCGGACGTCTTGTGGGTCGACGGCCGGTACAGGAAATAGGGACGCAACCCGGGGTAGCCGGTCACCTCGTAGCCTTGCCGGTATTGCTTCCCGTTGTATTCGGCGATCGCGGTGATTTCGTAGGGTTGCTGGCGCAGGTTCGCCGGCGTGACCTGGAATGTGGCCGGCTGGTCCTGCCCGTCAGCCGCCGTGGCAAACTCGGCCGGGGCCGGCTCGAACTTCCAGCCCGCCGGCAGTTCCAGGCGGATGGTTCCCTTTGCCGGGCCCTTCACATTGCTGTGAATCACCGCGGTCACCGGGAACGACCTGGAATTGAGCGGTACGATACCCGCCTCGGGCGAAATCGCGACACCGATTGCCGGACCGACAACCAGCGGTTCATAGACGCTGCCGGGGCCGTTGACGCGCTTGACGCTCTGGACGAGTTGCCCGACGCGAATCGGCGCTCCTTCAAAACTGAACTCGGCCCACCCGGCCAGCGGATAGGCCGGAAGCGACCGGTTCAGGAATCGTTCGTCCTGGATGTCGTAGTAGGATTGCTCGATATCGGGCCGCGTGAAGTAGGGACGGGTGAAGGCCGCATCCTCCGGCACTTTCACGGTGAAGCGCGTCTCGACGGGCTTGTTGCCCGACAGTTCTCCGGTTGGCACGGTTGACGCCGGAGTAACGGACCAGGATTGTTTCTGCTGGTATGGCTCCACGCTCACCCGCTCCAGCCTCACCGGCGTTGAACTCTGATTATCAACATGCACCTTCACCGCGAAGGTCTGTCCCGGAATCGCGATCCGCATGGTCTCGGGATCGCCCATGAACATGGCGAAGCGCGGATCCGGCTCGACCGGGGGAGCCACGGTGGCGGTCACCGACAACCCGAGCGCCTCGGCCAGCGCGTTGTTGAACTGGGCCCGCTTGATCTCGAGTTCGTGCCGGATGTCGTACTTGGATTCCGCGGAAAGGTTGCTCTGGTCCAGCTCGCTCAGCAGTTGGATCGTTTCCTTGAGGCCCGTCGCCAGCGCAGGGGCCGTACGCTCGGGATGCGTCGCGGTGAACTTCGCCATCGCGTCTTCAACCGCCGCGTTGATTTTGCGAAGGCCGGCCGTCAGGGAAGCGGTGTCACCACCCTTCGCCAGTGTCGCGATGCCCGTCAAGGACGTGTCGATGCCATCGAAGAAGCTTTCTTCTTTTTCCTTGGCCGGCACCAACGAGCCGAAGCGATGGTAGGCGCTCGACATCTGACCCGCTTTTGGAATAGATCCGCCTCCAGTTTGCGACTTCTGATAGCCAAGACCCTCACGCGAGATCTGAACGTACGACGCGCCAAGCACGGCGTCGTAGGTCCCCTGCGGTATCTCCACGTTCACATCCAGGCTGCTGCCCGCGCCGCGCCGCATTCCCGGCGCGCGGGCGTAATCCTTCACCGGGGACCAGGGCCGGAGTCCAGCTTTGATCTGGTCCGGGAAGACGTTCGGATCACCGGCGGCCTTGAAGACCTCCTGCGCCAGGGCGCCGGCGGTCTGATGGTTTCCATGGCCATCGGTGAGACCGCCGACGAACACGGAGGTGATCACGAGCGGGCGCACCATGCGAACCACGCGCACCACATCGTAGAAGACCCGATCATGGGTCCACTTGCCGGTCGTCTCGGCCTTGGTCTTGGAGAAGCCGTAATCGGCCACACGAGTGAAGTACTGTTCGGCTCCGTAGTAACGGTCCGCGGTCAGCAGCTCCATGGTGCGGACGAGGCCCAAGGCGTCGAAATAATCCGGCGACATCACGTTGGCGCCGCCTTCTCCGCGATTCAGGGTGAGCGACGCCACCCTGGTCCCGCGGCCGCGGGATTCGTAGGTCATCATCCCGCCATCCTCGTCGTCCGGATGGGCGGTGATCATGATGAGGCTGGCCCGCGTATGCAACTTCTTTAAGCTTTGCCAGACTGCCGCCGAACCGCGGTTGATCGTAAGGTCTTGCTCGATGCTGGTTGGTTCGATCGACGTGTAATAGGGCGGCTGCGCATAAGCGCACGCGACCGCAACGCTAAGTGACAGAAGAACTTTACTATGCATAAGGATGAGGCTCCGAACAGCGCAGGGAAACGCGGGGTCTCCGCATTTCCCTGTGCTCACTGGTGGCTTAGAAATACAATTTCAACGCAAACTGGATGTCCCTGGGGTCGGCAATGGTGCTGAACGTCTTGCCGAACGATCCAAGTGCGGCCGGTGCGATGCTCGCGCTCGGATTCTGGAAGTTGGCATGGTTGAACGCATTGAAGAACTCGCTGCGGAACTCCAGCGTCCAGCGCTCGGTGAGCAAGAACTTTTTGAACACGCTCAGATCCACGTTCTGGATTCCCGGCCCGTGGAACGCGCGCGGAGCGCAGTTGCCGAAATATCCGGTCGCCGGGCTGGCAAAGGCAGCGGGATTGAGGAAAAAGCCGGTTGCTGTTGAGCCGACATATTTGGAACGGTCTGAGGTGGCTCCGGCGTACGGATCGCCGATGCAATTCGCCCGGCTCTGGTGGCTGCCGCCGGTCTGGCTGACATCGGGAGCAGTCACCGTGAAGGGTGTGCCGGTTGACAACTGGACGATGCCGTTTACCTGCCAGCCGCCGATCATCCGGCTGGCCAGGCTGTCGTTGTTGAGTATCCGGCCGCCCTTTCCAATGGGCAACTGGTAGACGACGTTTCCGACGAAACGGTGCCTCACATCGAACGGAGAGTTGCTGCGCTCCAGGCTGTAGTTGTAAGCATCGGCCGGAGTCGATCCGCCGGTCAGGTTATCCACGTAGTCGGAGAAGTTGTGGCTCCAGGTGTAGCTGAGGCCATATTGAAGCCCCTTCGAGAACCGCCGGCGCAAAGAGACCAGCAGCGCGTTGTAGTTCGTGCTGCCGTCGTTGGTGGCGAGTTCGAGAAAGGCGTGATTGCCCGGCGAGAGGACGTTCACGTTCGTGTTCAAGTTCGCGTACGGGAAGAGCGTGATCGGTCTGCCGGAGGAATCGAAACCAACAATCCGCCCCTGGTTGGCATTCCGGAGCCGGTTCATTTTACGGCCGAAATTGCCGACGTACGACAGATCGAGCACAGTGCCCTCAGAAAGCTGGATCTGCGGCCCGAAGCTGACCTGGTTCACATAAGGAGTCCGCTCGTTGGGATCCTGCGCGCGGATCTGAATCCTGGTCAAATCGACGGTGAACTGGTTCGCCGGGAATCCATTCTTGAGCTGGAACACCGGCGTCGTGCTGCCGAGGGACTGGGAGAGCGATCCATCGATGATCCACGGGGGATTCAAGGCAAGCACGCTCTCCGACCCGATCCGGACGATATGCTGATAGAACATGCCGTAGCCGCCCCGAAGAACGACCTTTCCGAAGGGCTGGTAGCTGAAACCGAAGCGCGGAGCGAAGTCGTTCTTGTCCGGATGCACCAGCCCGCGCGCGTACCAGTCCCCATCCGAGGCCTGCACGAGCCCGCCGCCGTTAGCCGGCGTGAAGTTGGAGAAAGCATTCTGATGATTCAACCGCGGCGAGAACAGTTCGTACCGCACCCCGTAGGTGAGGGTCAGATTCTTCCGGACACGCCAGGAGTCCATGGCGAAAAAGCTGTTGGCGAACTCATAATTGTGCACCACGGTCGGCGTGGTGGACTGCGCGGTGCTCATATCGCCCAGCAGGAAATCCGGCACGCCAAGTCCGGTGTTGCCCGTGTAGATGCCGCTGGCCGTCATCTGGCCTTGCAGCGACGAGATGTCGAGGAAGTTGTTGCTGGTGTGGCGATGCTCGTAGCCAAACTTGAAGCTGTGGCTGCCCTTCAGCCAGCTCAGGTTGTCCAGTAGTTGCCAGACCTGGGAGATCTGGAACTGCGGCCGCCAGGGCGATGACCCGAGCCGTGTCAGCCCGCTGATGTTGATCGGCGGGATGCCCGCGCTGTACGGCCCGCTCGGGATCCCGTTCAACCCGTACTGCGATGCCAGCGACTGGCCCAGTTTCAGCCCGACCGGGTCGCTGTGGGCGTAGTCCCGGGTGAACCCGGCGCGCAACTCGTTCAGCATCGCAGGAGAAATGACGTCCGTCCATGAGATCGCGACCGATTTGCCTCGAATCAGGTACTGGGTGGCCCAATTGCCGTTGCCCGCAACCGGATCGGACGTCCATGGCGGGTCCTGCCGGTCGACATGGTAGTCGCTGAACCGGCCAAAGAGCCGATTGTTCTGATTCAGGTTGTGATCGATTCGCGTATCCCACGAATAGGTATCGTTGGGCACGGAATACTGGAACTGGTAGTTGGGTGCGCCGGTCCAACTCCCCGGCTGTCCCAGTACGGCGACCGCCGAGGGAACGTTCGGGTCAGGATAGAGCGCGAGCAGCTTCTGCCCGACGGAATCGATGCACGACGGCGCGATGATGTTGCCCGCGATGCAGCCGCTCTGGCCCGCGACTCTCGGATCGGTAAGCGCAGCTTTCATTTCCGTGAAGTTGCCCTTCTTCATCAGAGGGGTCGGCACCGTCGAGCGCACGGTCGTCGCTTTGCGGCTTGTGAAGTCCTGTGCATCGAAGAAGAAGAACGTCCGGCTCTTGATGATGGGACCACCGAGGGTTCCGCCGAACTGGTTCTGGCGGAATTGGCCGCGCGGAACGCCACCCGCGTTGTTGAAGAAGGTGTTTGCGTCCAGGTCGCTGTTACGAAGGAATTCCCAGACATTGCCGTGGAGCTGGTCCGACCCGCTCTTGATGGAGGCGTTAATCACCGCCCCGGCCGATGTCCCAAACTCGGCGGAATACGTGCGCGTTTGTACCCGGAATTCCTGCAAGGCGTCCGGCGGCGGCTGTACGGCCTGTACCGAGCCCTCCTGGAGGTTGGTAGACCCGGAGTTGTTGTCCACACCATCGAGCGAGAAGTAGTTCATGGTCTCGAGGTTGCCGTTGGAGCTGAAACGGTCGGGTGCCATGTTGTTCTGATTCGTGAGGTTCTTCTGGATCCCGGCTTCCAGCAGCGCCAGATCAGCATACCGTCGTCCATTGAGCGGCAGGTCCTTAATCTGCTGCTCCTGCACGACGCCTCCCACGTCGGCCGTTTGGGTCTGGAGTATGGCGGCCGTTGCGCGTACCTCCAGCACTTCCGACACCGCGCCGACCTTCAGGTTGAAATCGAGCGATGGGCGCGACTGGACGTGAATCTCAATGTCGTTCACCACTTGCGTACTGAACCCGGACGCGCTTGCTTTGACGTTATACACGCCCGGGACCAGGGCGGTGAACTGGTACCCGCCCGCCTCGTTGCTGACCGTGGTGAGCGTAACATTAGTCGCCTTGTTCGTGATCGAAATGGTGGCCTTCGGTATTGCGGCGCCGCTCGGATCCCGGACGCTGCCCACAATTGACCCGGTATCGATCTGCGCGAAACATGCGGCAGCCAAGACACAGGCCACCGCGATAGCAATCCATGTTCTCCACGGGGAGAAACTCTTTCTTTTGGAACAATCCATTTGGAAACCCCCAGGACCCGCTCGCCATGCAGAGCGGGGATGCTCGACTCACCCTCACCCGTTGGCCGCTGGAACTCCGTCACCGTCCTTCCAGGACCAATCGACACGAGGATATCACCGTTCGCACACGATTGCAACTGGAAATTGCCGCGCCCCTCCCGACCGCCCTGTTCTCGGATCTCCCGTCCTTACCGTGCAAGCCCTGGTATGAGCCGAAATTCCCCTTTTCGACTCCCGGACAAGTCGAGTGTACACCCCCCCCCGTGTCAACCCGCACCCACGGTGGAACGGGTCTGGGGCTGGCTATTGCCACGCAATTGGTGCAGATGATGGGCGGCAAGATCTGGGTTGAAAGCGAGCCGAACCGGGGAAGCACGTTCCACTTCACGGTGCGGTCCGGTCTGCCAGCCGTGCCGGCCCAGGCGCCCCAACCGGCGCGGCCGGAGAGCTTGTGGGGTGTGGATGTGCTGGTGGTGGACGACAATTCCACCAACCGGCGGCTCCTGGAGGAATGGCTGCTAAGCTGGCACATGAATCCGACGATCGTCGCGGATGGGCCACAGGCGGTGGCGGCCATGGGCCGGGCGCAGGCGGCCGGCAAGCCCTTCCGGCTGGCGCTCATCGACGTGTATATGCCAGGCATGGACGGGTTCGCGCTGACCCGCCACATCCGGGAGGATGCCGTAGTCGAGCAGCCCGCCATCATCTTGCTCAGCTCCTCCGACCGGCACGGCGACGCCTGGCGCAGCCCGGATCTGGGCGTGGCCGCCCTTCTGGTCAAGCCGGTGACCAAGTCGGCATTGCTCGAGGAGCTCCAGAAGGCGCTGGGGTTGTGGGAGGCGCCCCAGCGTGAACCCGCCGATGCCGGGGCAACCGGCCCCCGTGCCGCCTTGCATGGTTGCCGGGTCTTGCTGGCCGAAGACAATCTGGTCAACCAGCGGCTGGCCGCGCGCATGTTGGAGAGATGGGGCTGCTCCGTGACGGTGGCCCCGGACGGCCAGGCCGCTCTGGAGGCGCTCGAGCAAGAGTCCTTCCACGTGGTTCTGATGGACGTTCAAATGCCCAGGCTGGACGGCTTCGAAGCCACGCGCCTCATCCGCGACAAGGAGAAGGTCACCGGCGCCCACCTCCCCATCATTGCCCTGACGGCCCACGCCATGCGGGGTGACCGGGAGCGGTGCCTGGAGGCCGGCATGGACGACTATGTCTCCAAGCCCCTGAACTCGCAGGCGCTCAAGGAGAAGCTGCTCCAGTGGCTCGGGCAGCCTGCGCGCCAGGAGGCGTAGAAGGCGGGGGGTGCGCTATCGTACCGCGTATCGCCGGGTGAAGGGAATCTTCGCGGTTTACTCCGCCAGCCCGATGCGGCGCAGCAGGCCCTGGAAGCGAGGGTCGGAGTGGAACCGGTCGAGCATCGGCCCCGCCACGAGATAGGCGAGCGCATTGGAGCGCTCCTGGTAAGCTCTTTCCAACCACGCAAAACCCTGATCGCTGTTGCCAACCCCGAAATAAGCCCAGGCTACGGAGGCCGGCGGGACATACCGCCGCTTTGACAGCTCTGTCAGTTCCTTCAACAGCCTTCGTGCTTCGGCCACGCGCCCGCCCGCGCCGCAGGCGTACGCGAGCGTCCCGAGAATGGCCGGGCTTCTTCCCGACACCACGGCCGCCTTTTCCAGCGTCCGGATGGCTTCGTCGAACATGGACTTGTAAGTGTAGGCCTCGCCGAGCTGCCAGAGCGCCCAGAGGTAGTTCGGGTCCGTCTCCAGCACCCTCAGGTAATACTGGATGGCTTCGTCGTAGCGCCGGGCGTAGTGCAGGATCCAGCCTACCTGCGTCGTGACAATGGGCGACAGCGGGTCTAGTTCCCGGGCCCGGCCGGCCTCCCGGATAGCGTCCTCGGTTCGGCCGGTGCAGATCAGATAGCTGGCGTGCCAGATGCGCACCGGCGCGTAGCTGGGATTGAGTTCGATAGCCCGGCGGAGGCTCTGCTCGGCGCCGGACCAGTTCCAGTCGTAGAGCTTGGCAAAACCCAGCGCGGCGTGGGCTTCGGCCAGCTCGCTGTCGATCTCCAGCGCCTTCGCAGCCGCGGCGAGGGCCAGCGGACGTGTCTGCGAAGGCGGCTGCGAGCCGATCAGCACGGTGCCGAGCTGGTTGTAACAGTCGGCCAAGCCCGCATAAGCCGGGGCGTAGGCCGGATCCTCGTCAATGGCTCTCCGAAAGTAGTCAACGGCCTTGTGGATGGCCTCTTCCGTTCGCATGTCCAACGAGTGGCGACCCCGCAGGTAATCCTCAAAGGCGTCGCGGTTAACCGGGCGCGCGCCGGCCAGCCGGACGGCTTCCGCCGGGGTGATCTTCAGCTTCACCTCGCGGGCGACCGCGGAAGCCACTTCACTCTGCCAGGCGGGCACCTCGCTCAGGTCGCGCTCGTAAGTTTCGGCCCACAACTGCCCGTTCCCTGGGATGTGGATGAGCTCGACGCTGACCCGGACACGGTCCCGGAACCGCGCCACCGAACCCCGCAGCACCGCGTCCACTTTCAATTCCTGCGCAATCTCGGAGAGCGGCTTCTTCGTGGCCTTGTATTGCATCGCCGAAGCGCGCGAGATCACCCGCAGGGCGCTGATCCTTCCCAAGCTGCCGGTCAAGGCCTCGGTCAACCCGTCGGCGAGGTACTCCTGCTGAGGGTCGCCGGAGGCGTTGGCGAGCGGCAGCACCGCCACCGACCGGACCGCGGAGGGCGCTTCGGCGGGAGCGCCCTGACGACGCAGCAGGTAAAGCGGGATCGCGATCGCCACCAGCGCCGCGGCCAGCATCCATCGCCTGGTGGGTTTTCGAGCCGGCTCGCTGGCCCGCTGGAGCCGCTCCAGCTCGGTCTTCATTTCGGAAGCACTCTGGTAGCGGAGGGCGCGATCCTTTTCCAGCGCCTTCAAGATGATCCGTTCGAGTTCGAACGGCAACCGCGGATTCAGTTCGCGGGGCTTCAGCGGTTGCTTCCGGAGGACGGCTTCCAAGGTCAATTCGGCGCTGGCTTCCTGAAATGGCAGGCGACCGGTGGCCATCTGGTAGAGGGTGGCGCCGAAGGAGAACAGGTCGGTGCGCGCGTCCACTTCTTCCCCGCGCGCCTGCTCGGGCGACATGTAGGCCACCGTGCCCATGGCGATCCCGTGCATGGTGATGGTCTCCGGGCCGGCCGGAACCGCTTGGGCTGTAGCGCCCGGCTCCCTCTCCGGCACGCGCCGCTCGCCGAGCAGCTTTGCCACACCGAAATCCAGGATCTTGGCTTCCCCGCGCCGTGTGATGCAGACGTTGGCTGGCTTTATGTCCCGATGGACAATGCCTTTCGAATGCGCCTCCTCTAGCGCGTCGCTGATCTGGATGGCCAGGTCCAGCACTTCAGCCGGGCGGAGCGCTCCGGCGGCCAGGCGCTCCTTCAGCGACTCGCCTTCCAGGAGTTCCAGTACCAGAAAGGGCCTTCCCTCGTGCTCCCCGATGTCGTACAGCGTGCAGATGTGCGGGTGGTTCAGTGCCGAGGCAGCTCGGGCCTCGCGCTTGAACCGTTCCAGGGCCTTGGGGTCGCCGGAAGAATCCGCGGGCAGGAATTTCAGGGCGACATCGCGCTCCAGCCGGGGGTCTCGGGCTTGGTAGACCTCCCCCATGCCCCCGCCCCCAAGCCAGGCCACCACCCGGTAGGGGCCGATCTGCAATCCGGCAGGGAGCCGCTCCGGCACCGGCTGCTGCCCGCCGGTCAGCATCTCCAGCGCCGGAACCTGCATGAACTGCTCGGCCCCGGCCTCGCAGGCCAGCAGCGAATCGACCTCCTGGCGCAGAGCCTCGTTGCCGGCGCACGCCTGCTCCAGGAACGCACCCCGGTCGGCCGGTTCGACCCGCAGGGCCGACTCGCAGAGTTCTTCAACCTCTTGCCATCGCGCCGGATCCATTGGGTGCCCCCCGGCTTAGCTCCCGCACCAGCCACATCCTGGCCAGCCGCCAGTCCCGCAGCACCGTTTCCGCCGAGACACTCAACACCTCGGCCGTCTCCTCGACGGTCAGCCCGCCGAAGAAACGAAGTTCGACTACCCGCCCCTTGCGCGGATCCATCTTCGCCAGCTCATTCAGCGCGTCATCAATGGCGACGAGGTCCGAACTGCGCTCCCGCGAGACAACCAGAGCTTCATCCAGCGGGACGTGCAGCGCCCCTCCGCCTCGCTTGGCGGAACCGTGTGCGCGGGCGTGATCCACCAGGATGCCGCGCATGACCCGGGCGCAGAGGGCGAAAAAGTGGGCCCGGTGCTGCCAGCTCGTCTGTCTGACCTCGATCAGCCGCACGTAGGCTTCATTGACCAGGGCGGTGGTGGTCAAGGTGGCGTCCCGACGCAGCTTCCCCCGCTGGCGCCTCGTAATCCGCCGCAACTCCCCATCCACCAGGGGGACCAGGCGCTCCAACGCCTTTTCGTCGCCCCGGCACCATGCCTGGAGCAAACCGGTAATCCCCTGGGGAGCCTCCTGTGGCATCCTCCGCCTCTGCGGGAATTGTAGCACCGGCCGCCGGGAAGAAATCTATCAGCCGCTTACAGTTTTGGCGTCCGTTTCTCGGTAGATAGAGTAGGGCCGGTTTCCGGCCCCGACAAGGAGAATGAAAACTATGCACAAGCTGTTGGGAATCTCCGTCATCGCGGTATGCGTTCTGGCCGCTCGCGGCCAGGCGCCGCCGCCGACGATCCTGGAGATCGACATGGAGAACGTCGTCACCTACGTGGACGACGTGGCGGATCCGGCCAAGAAAGCCACTTCGCCGAGCGTATCTCCTTTGCCTTCGGGTTTCATCGTGACCTTCAAGTCGAACCTCACCGAGGGCGATATCGTGGCGGTTAGTGGCAAGCCTGCCAAGGGGTTGGCGGTGGTGCAGTTTCAGCCACGTCCGGCGGCCACGACCGGGTTCACCTCGGGCCGGTCCATTGCGGACATTGCCGGGGGTTGCCAGATCCAAGCCGGGTTCATGATTATTCACCCCGACGGGACGCCCATAGGAACCATCATGGCAACGGGTACCACGGCTCTGGGCCCGCCCCCGGGCGCTCCGACTACTGCGACCTCGATCAACCTGGCGGTCGTTGGCGGGACTGGGGCCTTCTTGGGCGTACGGGGGCAGGCTTCGGTGGTCCGCGCCTCCGGCGTGAGATCCGCCTCGATGATTGAGGATCCGGCCTATCGGCGCGTGAACGGCGGAGGGAGCCAACGTTACGTGATTCACCTGATCCCGATGAACTGGCCGGAGGTGATGGCGACCGCTACCGGTCCAGCCATCTTCCACGGCGCGGACTTCTCGCTTGTCACCCCGGAGAAGCCCGCCCGCGCTGGCGAGTGGCTGGTCATGAGCGCGACCAACGTCGGTCCCACACGTCCCGGCGTCGATCCCGGCAAGCCGTTCCCGGAGTGGATCGCGGGGAAGGAATACGTCGTGAACTCGCCGCTGGGGGTGACGGTCGGCGGGCAGCCGGCGGAGCTGGGCACTGCCATCGGCTGGCCGGGCCAAACGAACGTCTACCGCGTGGACTTCCGCGTTCCCGACGGCGCCACCGCGGGCCTGGCGGCCGTGCAACTGACCGTAGCCTGGATCGCCGGGCCGGAAGTGAAGATTCCAGTGCGGTAAGGTTGGGGGCCGCGCCGGCCTCTAAGATGACCGTGTACAATTGAAAGGCAGGTGCACCCCCTAACCGAGACCGGAAGGCAAGGCCAGCCCGAAGCGGCCGTGCTCCAGGAGATCATCCGACGCATCGTGGCAGTGGCGCAGCCCGAGCGAATCATCCTCTTTGGCTCGGCGGCTCGAGGTGAATCGGGGCCGGATAGCGACCTGGACTTCCTCGTGATCAAGGCGAGTGTGGACCACCGTCGCCGGCTGGCCCAGCAGATCCATCGAACTCTGTTGGGGATCATGGTGCCGGTTGACATTATCGTCCTGACCCCGGAAGACATCGAGGCGTTCGGGGACCAACCTGGGTCAATCGTGGCCCCCGCGCTCCGCGAGGGCATTGTGGTTTATGTCTCCTGAGCGAAAAGGTCCCGGCGAACCCATGGAGTGGCTGCGCAGGGCCAGGAGCAACCTGTCGAGGGCCAAGGCGGACCGCGACCTACCTGAAGTGCTGTACGAGGATCTCTGTTTTGACGCCCAGCAAGCTGCCGAGAAATCCCTGAAGGCTGTGTTGGTGCACCGGCGGCTCGGCTTTCCCAGGACTCACGACATCAACGTCCTTCTTGGCCTTCTGCGCAATTGTGGCGTGGACGTGCCGGACGAGATCTGCCAGGCTGACAGCCTTACGGGATTTGCGGTCGATACCCGCTATCCCGGTCTGACCGAGCCGGTGACTCGGGCCGAGTATGAGCAGGCGCTCGAACTGGCCCAGCGAGTCCTGCGCTGGGCGGAGTCCATCATACTGGGGGCGGCAGAGCAGTAAGCCTCTTCGCCAGCCCGTTGCGCGCCCGCGGCAGTCCGGAATGCGACGGGGGTTGCGCCGGGTGAACTCGCCGCTGGGGGTGACGGTCGGCGGGCAGCCGGCGGAGCTGGGCACTGCCATCGGCTGGCCGGGCCAAACGAACGTCTACCGGGTGGACTTCCGGGTTCCCGATGGCGCCGCCGCGGGCCTGGCGGCCGTGCAACTGACCGTAGCCTGGATCGCCGGGCCGGAGGTGAACATTCCAGTGCGGTGACTCGCGGGGGCTGCGGCCACGAAACCGCGTGCCACCTCATTTGCCCGGCGGAAGGGCCTGGGCAGGCAAGAGGCTGGTGACCAGGCAACGCAACTCCCTGACCAGCTCAAGGCCGGCAGCGACCTCATCCGCGGAAGGATAAAACGAGCTGGAGTAGCGCAGCCCCACGGCGTAGGGTGCAAAGGCCTCGAAACGATCAAGGAACGCCGACAGTGCAGGGAGATAAGGGCTTGCCAGCGCCAGAAGCTCGTCCATGTCGTGTGTCAGCGGGTAGCGCACCCCAGCGAAGCTCAGCGCGGCTTTCAGCATCTTCTCCGCGGCCTATTGCAGATGAAAGCAGACCGTATCCCGTGGTGCGCCGTGCTCGGTGCCGATCGAGGCGGCCGCGATGTCGTTATCCGCCTTCTCGATGAGTTCCCGGCACAGATCAACTCCGCTTTTCATACAGAACCCGGCCCTCGTTCAGAGCTCGCCAGGCTAGGTGGTTTACCACACCAGCCCACTCGGCCAACTCCTCGGGGGTGTACCAGACGATGTCCTTGGGAACTCCCAAACCACGCAAGGCGCGATAGGCAGGAATCGCCCGCCGGTGCCGGGGTCCAACAGAGTCCTTGACGATCAGCAGATCCAAGTCGCTGTCGAGACGGGAATCGCCCCTGGCTCTGCTGCCAAACAGTACGATCCTGTCGGGATTCACCGTCTCCACCAGCCGGCGCACGATCTCAGCCAAGACGGCTTCGTCGGCCTTTACTTCATACATGCCCTCATTTTGCCTTGTCCGGCTGGAAAATGCGAGTCTGCCGCCGACTCGGAGTTGACCGTAGCCTGGATCGCCGGGCCGGAAGTGAAAATTCCAGTGCGGTGACCTCTCAGCCGTTCTACCCCGCGTACTGCCGCGCCATCTCCGCGAGCGGGATCGGCTGGTAGTCGCCGGCGTGGCCGGCCTGACCGAAGGCCATCATGCGCGCCGTGACCACCTGCTTCATGGCCTCGCGCGCGGGCTTGAGGTAGTCGCGCGGGTCGAACTTCTCGGGCGACTCGGCGAACACCTTGCGGATGGCGCCGGTGATGGCCAGCCGGTTGTCGGTATCGACGTTGATCTTGCGCACCCCGTTGCGGATGCCGAGCTGGATCTCCTCGATCGGCACGCCCCAGGTGGGCTTCAGTCTCCCGCCGTAAGCGTTGATGACGTCCTGGAGTTCCTTGGGGACGCTGGAGGAACCGTGCATGACCAGGTGGGTGTTGGGGAGGCGCTGGTGGATCTGGATCAGCCGGTCCATGCGCAAAGTGGCGCCGGTGGGTTTCTCCTTGAACTTGTAGGCGCCGTGGCTGGTGCCGATGGCGATGGCCAGGGCGTCCACGCCGGTTAGCCGGACGAACTCGGCGGCCTGCTCCGGATCCGTGAGGTTTGCCAGGCCGCTCACTCCGGCGCCGTGGCCGTCCTCGATGCCGCCCAGCGTGCCGATCTCGCCCTCCACAGTGACCCCGCGCGGATGCGCCATTTCAACCACCTTGCGCGTGGCCTCCACGTTGTACTCGAAGGTCGAGGGAGTCTTGCCGTCCGCCATCAGCGAGCCGTCCATCATCACGCTGGTGAAGCCCATCTCAATCGACGACTGGCAGGTCTCCGGGCTGTTGCCGTGATCCAGATGCAACACCAGCGGGATCTCCGGGTAGAGTTCGGTGGCGGCAATCATGAGGTGGTAGAGGTAACGATCCTGGGCGTAGCTGCGCGCCCCGCGGCTGGCCTGCACGATGACCGGCGAGCGGGTCTCCCGCGCGGCCTCCATAATGGCCTGGATCTGCTCCATGTTGTTGACGTTGAACGCGCCAACTCCGTAGCCGCCCTGAGCGGCCGCATCCAGAACCTGGCGCAAGGATACGAGTGGCATTCTGGGATTCTCCTTAGTAGGAAACTCGGCTACCGCCGCGAGATTCTTTAGCTGTAAGTATTACGCTAGCACGCGTGCCCTGGCGCCGCAACCGTTCGAAGTGGCGCCGCGCACGGGCGGCATCGCGCAGGATCTGCGCCTTCAGCTCCTCGGCGCTGGGGAACTTGCGTTCCTCCCGCAACCGGCGCAGGAACTCGATCCGAATGCCCCGCGGAGCGGCGCCACCGGGCTCCTGCAACAAGTGCGTCTCCACGATCAGGCGGTCACCGGAGAAACTCGGCCGGTAACCCACGTTGGTGACCGACGGCCACAGTCGGGCAGGCCCATGGCCTGCCGCGCTGGTGCGCGTAATGTAGACTCCGGTAGCCGGCAGGACTTTCTCCGAGGGCGCCAGGTTCAGCGTGGGCACGGTCAGTCTGGAGCCGATGCCGCGCCCGGGCACGACGTGGCCTTCCAGAGCGTACGGCCTTCCCAGCAGGCGCGCGGCAGAGGCGACTTCGCCGCGCTCGATCAAGCCGCGTATCTCGCTGCTGGAAACGGCGCGCCCCCGGCGGCGCACTGCCGGAATGACCTCCGTGAGAAACCCGTACTGCCGGCCCAGCTCCGCCAGCAGGCGCGTGTCGCCCGCCTGGCGGCGGCCGAAGCGGAAGTTCTCCCCCACCACTACCGCCCGCGCGCCCAGTCCCTCCTTGAGGATCCGGCGCACGAACTCCTCGGGCCCCAGCCGCGACAGTTCCTCGGTGAAGGGCAACACCACCACGGCGACCATCCCGGCGGCATGCAACAGCAGCGCTCGCTCCTCCGGGGTGCTCATCAGCCTGGGTGCGTGCTCGGGGGCGACCACTGCGGCCGGGTGCGGGTCGAAGGTCACGGCCGCCGGCATCCAGCCGTTCTTCTCGGCCATCGCCACCACGCGGCGCAAGATGCGCTGGTGCCCGCAGTGCACGCCATCGAATACGCCGACCGTCAGCGCAGAAGGCCCGAAGCCGGCCTCGATCTCCTCCAGACTGCGGTAGATGCGGAACGCGGCGGTCACAGTTCGACTTCTATCTCCAGGCCATCGTAGGCCAGGCGCACGTGCGCCGGCAAAGCGCTCTCGGTTTCGGCGTGCGGCAGATCATGGCAGATGTGGGTGAAGAAGGCTCGGCGCGGCGCAAGCTGCTCGACGTAGCGCAGAGCACGCCCAAGCGTCGTGTGCGTCGGATGCGGCCGGTGCCGCAAGGCGTCCAGAAACAGCACATCCAGCCCGCCGAGCTTCGCCAGGGATTCCTCGGGAATCGAGCTGTGATCGGTCAGGTAGGCCGCGCGGCCGAAGCGGTAGCCGTAGACCTGCCTCCGCCCGTGAGAGAGGGGAATGGGCAGCAAGTCAAGCCCGAATAGCTCGAACGGTCGCCCGTCCAGCGCGCGCGACTCCAGCCGCGGAACCGAAGATTCCGAGGGGCCCGCGGCGAAGACGTACTCGAAGACGCGATGGATCACCTCGAGCGTTTCCGGAGCGCCGTAAATCGGGATGCTCGCCCGTTGCCGGTGGTTGAGCGGCCGGACGTCGTCCAGCCCCATGATGTGGTCGGCATGGGCGTGGGTGAACAGGATGGCGTCCAGGCGGTCGAGCCCGACGCGCAACGCCTGCTGCCGAAAATCGGGGGTGGTGTCGATCAACACCGCGCGGCCGTCGTAGCGCAGCAACACGCTGGGCCGCAGGCGCCGGTCACGGGGATCCAGGGAGGCGCAGACCCGGCAGTCGCAGCCTATGGTCGGCACACCCGTGCTGGTGCCCGACCCCAGCACGGTGATCGTAAGGTGGCCGGACAGCGTCGGCATCTACTTCGGTGAACGGCTCTCTTCGACGGCCTGCACGTAGCGGAAGCGCAGTTCGGTCAGCGAGTTCTCCAGCAGCCGCCGCTCTTCCAGGTCGAGATTGCCGCGGGTCTTCTCCAGCAGGACGCTCAGCAAGTCGATGGTGTGCTGGGCCCCGGGGAGATTCCGCTCAGGCTGCTCAGCTTCCTCCCCCAGGCCCAATAGGCCGAGCTGCATCTCGGCTTGCAGGCGCAGCGAGAGCACCAGGAAGTCGAAGGAGGCGGGTGGAAACGGCAACTCCTCTTCCGGTTCAGCAGGTGGCGCCCCTGCCGGTTCTGGTTGCGGAGCTTCAGCGTCGCTCATCAGTACTCATTGTAGTTGCTGAAAAGGGGGGCTGGCTACCCTGAGAAGTAATGCATCGGGATGTCCCGCGCGGTGCGCAGGCCCGGCCGGGCTTCGAGCAGCAAGGGAATGCAGTTGACGACCACGGCGGCGGTGGCGATGTCCCCGTGGGTGCCGCCTGGCACCGTCAGCCGGATGTTGGGCTCGCCGACAAGCTCGAGGGTGTCTCTCGGATCGCTCGCGCCCACGTACATTTCGAGCTCCAGCGAGATCTTTGACTGGCCGTCGGCCAGGCCCCGCGCGACCTGGTGCACGCCCGCCGCCTGGCCGGGTGCAACCTCGAGGAACCCGGTCTTGACGGTTTCTCTGGCCACGACCGGCTCGACTGTCTCCACGATGTCGTCAATGGCGAAGCCCAGGCCATCAGCCACCATCGCCACTGACTCCGGCAGGCCGTGGTGCTTGATGACGCCAGCGGCCACCTGCCGGCGGAACTCCTCCACGCTCATGCCGGCGCCGATCTTCTTTTGCAGTGGCAGGCGGCGCTTCGAAGCATCAACGATGCGGGTGGCTTTGGCCGAGTCAACCCGCTTCGAGACCGCCGACAGCGTCAGGACCAGCTTGTCCATCACGAAGCCGGGGTTGACCCCGGTGCCCAGCAACGCCACATGGTTCTGTTTGGCGCAGCGGTCGAGCTGCTGGCTGAGTTCAGGATGCTTGCGAAAGGGATAGGCCAGTTCTTCGCAGCTCGAGACCACAGAGAGCCCGGCTTCCAGGCATTGGAACAACTGGTTGGCCACCTGTTCCAGGAGCGAACCGGTTGAATGCACCACGACATCCGCGCCGGCGCGCAACACTGAAGGCGCGTCGCCGGAAACCACTACCCCCAGCTCGCGACCGGCGCCCGCCACAACGCCCAAGTCCTTTCCCGCCTTCTCCGGGTCAATATCCACCGCGCCGACAATTCTCAGGCCGGGCTTGGCCAGCATCAGGCGCACGATGCTGGCGCCAATGGGTCCCAGGCCGTACTGGATCACACGGATTTGTCGATTCATAATCTCCAAACCTCCAATTCTACACAGCGGCGGCGTGCTAGATTGAGGGGTGCAGCCCTCACCAACTCCCTCTGACACAATCAGTTCCACTCCCGCGGCGGGCGAGAAGTTCCAGCGGCTGGTCCGGATCATGGCCCGGCTGCGCTCGCCAGAAGGCTGCCCCTGGGACCGCGAGCAGACCTTCGACACCATCAAACCGTATCTGCTTGAGGAAACCTATGAAGTCCTGGAGGCGGTTGACGCGCGCGATTGGCCGGCGCTGGCCGATGAGCTCGGCGATCTGCTGCTGGAGGCCGTCTTCTTCGCTCAGATGGCCGCCGAGGAGCAGCGCTTCAGCATCGCGGACTCCCTGGACCTGATCTACGAGAAGCTCCTCCGGCGCCACCCTCACGTCTTCGCCGACGCCAAGGCGGACACTGCCGGCGAGGTCAAGCGACGGTGGGACCAGATCAAGGCTCAGGAGAGGGAACACAAGGGAGGCGGCGGCGAGGGTCTGCTGGCCGGCGTGCCCCGCAACCTGCCGGCTTTGGTCGAAGCCGCTCAGCTCGCCTCGCGGGCCGCCGAGGTCGGCTTTGACTGGCAGAACGCCGACCAGGTGCTGGAGAAGCTGGACGAGGAGCTCTCCGAGCTGGCCGAAGCGCGGCGGCGCCCCAGCCAGGAGGAACTAGAAAGCGAGATCGGGGATCTGCTGTTCGTGCTCGTGAATCTGGCGCGCTTCCTCAAGGTAGATCCCGAGCAGGCGCTCCGCAAGACCAACCGCCGGTTCCGGGAGCGCTTCGGCTACCTCGAGCGCAAGCTGGCCGAGCGGGGGAAGCCGCTCACAGAAGCTTCACTCGAGGAGATGGAAGCCCTCTGGCAGGAAGCCAAATGCCAGTAGCCACCCCGAAATCCAGGGCTTGCGGACAGGTGGCACAGGCATTCCTGCCTGTGTTTCGATTTTTTGGGGCGGGTCCTATCGGAGCGCCGCTAACCCCACCACGGCTCGCCTGCCGCCAGGTTCGCCCTCAAGTACTCCTGGTTCAGTTCCAAGCCCAGGCCGGGAAGCGTCGAGACCCTCATGCGGCCGTTCCGGATCACCGGCGCGTTGCCGGCGGCCGCCTTGGCCTGGTCGGCGGTACGACGGCACTCCATCCTGGGGCAATTGAAGACCGCCGCCGACCACTGCTGGGAAGCCAGGTCCAGAGCCAGGCCGCTGACGTTGTGCAGGCACACGGGAATGCGGTACAACGCCGCCAGCTCGGCGATCATCCGGGTCCCCGTGATGCCGCCCGAATTGACCAGGTCGGGCTGGAGGCAGTCCACGGCCTGGTTCTGGAGGAACGGCCGGGCCTGTTCGGAAAGCTCGATGTTCTCTCCCGTCATGATGGGCAGACGCGTGGCGCGCCGCAGGGCCAGCCAGGACTCAGAGTAGGCCGGCGCGATGGGGTCCTCGTAGAACAACGGCTTGATGTGCTCGACTGCCTCGGCCACCCGGATAGCGCTGGGCAGGTCCAGCTCGGCGTGGCAGTGGACGATGATGTCGATATCCGGCCCGAAGGCGTCCCGGGCCAGAGTGTACACCTGGTGGACCTTCCGCGCCTCCTGCGGGCCGATGCTGGGAATGTACTCCTGCATGCGCACCCCTAGCGCGGGGTGGATATCCACCTTGAACGCCTGGAAGCCGCGGGGGTCCTCCCGGAGTTGCTGGGCCGTGTCGCGCCAGGCCTCCTTGCTGAAAGGGTCGCGCGCGCCGCAGTGCGAGTACAGCAGAAGCTCGTCGCGGAAATTGCCTCCCAGCAGCTTCGACACCGGCTGGCCCAGGATCTTGCCCGCCAGATCCCACAACGCGATGTCGATGCCGCTCAGGACGCGGGTCTGCCGCCCGCGCTGGGCGTAGGCGTAGAACATGTTGTGGAAGTGCACCTGAATCGCCAGCGGGTCCTTGCCAATCAGCCCCAAGTGCGGCAGTCTGCCGCCGTGCAGCGCGGCGATCACGTCCCTGGCGAAGGGGCCGCTCGCGCCGCACGGGCCGTGGCCGGTGATCCCGGCGTCGGTTTCGATCTTGATCAGCGTTCCGGGGTCCTTCGCCTGCATGGCCTTGATGCTCGTGATCCTGACTTGGTCCCGGGCCGGGGCCGCCAAGGCTTCGTAGTGAGCGAGAAAGCCGCCGGCCGGCAACGCCAGCGCCGTATGCAAGAAATTCCGCCGTGTGATCACCACGCCTCACCTAAAACCGGGACAGTACACTCAAACACCATTTCCACAGCTCCGCCGCGCCCGGCACGCCTCCACCAGACCCTTCGCCAGCGAGTCCATGGGGTCTAGCAGCGGCACCTCCGGCACATCCGCTTGCTCGAGCGCCAGCGGTATCTCGGTGCAGCCCAGGATGACAACCTCGGCACCCAGTTCCTGGAGGCGCCTAGCGGCCGCCTTCAGAACACCCCTGGCCGCGGGATAGCCCAACCTTGCCTCGCGGCCGGATTTGACGCCCCACTCCGCGCTGGTGATGGCTTGGTGGACATCGTTCTGAAGCGGCCCCGGAGGCTCCCAGGGTAGGGTAACCGGCTCCCAACCGCGGGCCGCGATGGGCGCGGAGTAAATCCCGTGCAAATAGGTGCCGTTACTTGAGAGAATCCCCACCCGGCGCGCGTCGGGGTGTTGCGCCGCGATGTCCGCCAAAGTGGCCCGGATCATGTGGACGATCTCCACGCCGGCCAACTCCTCCTCGAAGCGGCTGAAGATCGCCGGCGCGTGAAACGTATTGCATGGTATGCCCAGCACACACGCCCCGTTTGCGACGAGCATCCGCGCGATCCGCGCCACGTTGACTGCGGGGTTTTGCATTGACGCGCCGCCCGCGAGCGACATCAGGTACTCGGTGCGGTCTTCGATCAACTCCGGGTACTGGGCCAGCAGCAACGGAATGGCATCCTGGTCCCGGCGCATACCCTGCGCCGCCTGGTATTCGAGCAGCTTGCGCAGAAACAGCGGGTCCACCCATGGGCCCATGCCACCCAGAACCCCGATTGCTGCCGGCAGCCGCTCCGTAATATTCACGGGGTAATCCCCCGCCTCTTGCCGGGCGGGCGAAGCCGGACGTACGTCGGTCTGTTGCGGTCGCAGGCGAGAAGCCCGTCTTTGTATTCGAGTTCGGCCACCTGGATCAGCGTTCGGCGATGCCATATCGGATCCTTCGGATCCGCGTCCGCTCCCGCCTGATGCGTGAAGTAAAAGATGAACGCGCGGTCACCGCTCACGACCACGTCGGCGTGCTGGCCCTTCTGGCGGTCGGTCGGGGTCTGGCCGGGTTCGGCGAGAATGGGCGCGGGCTGGGCAGTCCACTTGGTAGCGTCGTCGGAGCTGAAGACGCACAGACCCTTCCAGATATCGGTGATCATCCAATACCGGTTTTTCCACCGGAACACCTTCGCCCCTTCGCCAGGACGGTCGCTGATGGCCACGCCGGCGCGCGTCCAGTGGTGGAGGTCGGGACTGTCGGCGTAGTGAATATGGCTCTGGTCGCGCTCGTCCTTGTACCAGAGCCGCCACTTTCCTTCACCGAGACGGCACACGGTGGCGTCGATGACGCGATCCGACCCGAGTTCGAGCGTTGACTCGTACTTCCACTTGAGCAGGTTGTTACTCGTCAGGTGCACGATCTCGCGCGGCGCGTTCCAGTTCTCAAAAATGCCGGGAACGACGGAGAGGTACATGTGGTACTGCTTGCCATCGTCAACAATGTCCGGCGCCCAGTGCGTGTAGTCGGGCTTACCGTAGTCGATCTCCGCTGTGCCGCGGTACTTCCACGTGGCGCCGCCGTCGGCGGATTCGGCGATGCCGATGCGCGTGCCGTGCACCCAGGATACGCCCGCAGCCTCGCGCAGGTTCGCGCGGCGGTTGGTGTAGAACATGAACCACTTCTTCTCGCCCCAATTCCAGACCAGGACGGGGTCGGCGGCGCCATCGTGCACCGGGTCGCGAAACAGCGGCTTGAGCGCGAGCTTGCCCTTCGGCTGCGGCTGCGCCCCCAGGGCGCCCGCCGCCAGCAGAACCACCAAAACCCGGGACAGTACACTCAAACACACTTTCCGATGCTTCCTCCCTTACTTCTTCTTCCTGCCTGGAGGCGCGGGCAGCGGATTGTTGCTGTTGCTCATTTCCCGGTGAACCTTCCAGGACCCGCCCGGCAGCCGCTTGAGAATGACCAGGTACTTGCCGCTCTCGGCGATCGGCTTGCCGCCGGCCTTGGGCGTGAGCGTCATTGAAGAGGCTCCGCGATCGTAGGCCCAATCGCCGGCGATCTGGGTTTCCTGCGCCGTGTTCGTCAGCTTGATCGTGTTGTTCTGGAAGAAAGCTTGGAGCGATGCCTGGATGGCCTGCTTGCCCTCGACGGCCGGTTCGTGAGCGGCCATCACAATCGCGTCGTCCGTGTACAGGTTGGCGACTTCAGCCGCGTTGCCGGCGTTGTAAGCGGCCACGACCTGATCGCGAAGAGCGTTGATCGGCGCCGGATCAGGCGCCGCCGCCTTTTCCGCCGGCGTGGATGCCGGCTGGCAGGCGATCAAAGCGATGCAAACAAGCGCTAGGGTGAACAGACCGAGTTTGCGCGATGTCATTGTCATCTCCTTTCGAAAGTATCTGCCCCGAACTACGGGCCTGAGTATACCACCCAGCCAGGTCCCGTGCCGCACTTCCCCCGACACATGGAAGCCCCGTGGCGCAGGCGATCTTTTCCACACCTTCCAGTCCCCGGTTTTCCGCTTCTGCTACATTGGGCTTTCAGACCGTGAGTAACGCTCCCAGTATCCAGATCCGCACCTTGACCACTCCGGCGGAATTCGCCCAGGCCGTCGAGGTCCAGAAGCAGGTGTGGGGCTTCGACGAGATCGAGCTAGTGCCTGTTCCCCTGTTCAGCGTGGCCTACCACGTGGGCGGGCAGACCTTCGCCGCGCATGCTGGCGACCGCATGATCGGGTTCCTGCTGGCCATGCCGGGTTTGAAGCCGGGCGGGA
Organism: uncultured Solibacteraceae bacterium; assembly: GCA_964353255.1. Classification (GTDB taxonomy): domain Bacteria; phylum Acidobacteriota; class Terriglobia; order Bryobacterales; family Bryobacteraceae; genus VFZS01. The sequence continues at coordinate 28,979 of CAYGVJ010000026.1, forward strand.
AGGTCTACCTGCACAGCCACATGCTGGGCGTGTTGAAGGACTGCCGGAATCGGGGCGCCGGCCGGCTGCTCAAGCTGCGGCAGCGCGAGGACGCTCTGAGCCGCTCCATCGACTTGGTCGAGTGGACGTTCGACCCGCTGGAACTGACGAACGCCCACTTCAACATCGAGCGACTCGGTATCATCGTGCGGCGCTACGTGTTGAACCAGTACGGCACGACAACCAGCCACCTGCACGGCGGCCTGCCGACCGACCGCTGTGTGGCGGAGTGGTGGCTGGAGAGTGCGCGGGTCGAGGCGATCGTGTCAGGACGTCCGCCGGCGCGGCCGCCGGTTCGCGCCGCCGTCGAGGTGCCCGCAAGTATTGGCGTGCTCCGCCAGCAGGATCCGAAACGGGCGCGGGACATCCAGCAAGGCGTAAGCGAGCAGTTCGTGGCGCACCTTAAAAGTGGCCTGGCGGTGATCGGCTTCGAGCGCGCCGAGGACGCGGGAAGGTATTTGCTAGGGGAATGGCCATCCGAGTAGACCGCATCACTCTGCGCGAGATCCACCTGCCGCTGGTGCAATTCTTCGAGACCAGCTTCGGGCGCACCACCGAGCGGCGGATCGTGCTCGTAGAGGTGGTCGCCGGCGAGGTTTCAGGTTGGGGCGAGGTCACGGCTGGCGAGCAGCCCTTCTACAACGAGGAGTGGACCGAGTCGGCGTGGTTGATCCTGCGGGAGTTTGCCGCGCCGCGCGTGCTGGGCAGGGAACTGGGGAGCGCCGCGGAGGTCGGCCCGCTCGTGGGGCATATCCGCGGGCACCGCATGGCCAGCGGGGGCCTGGAAGCCGCGGTGTGGGATCTGGAGGCCCGCCTGCTCGGGCTGCCGCTCTGGAAACACATTGGAGGCGGGGCGCGCGCCGAGATCCCCTGCGGCGTCTCGATCGGCATTCAGGAATCCGTCGGCGACCTCTTGAAGAAGATCGAGCGGGAGCTGGCCTCCGGCTACCAGCGCATCAAGCTCAAGATCAAGCCGGGGCGGGACGTGGACGTGGTGCGCGAGGTGCGGCGCGAGTTTCCCGGCATCAAGCTGATGGTGGACGCCAACTCGGCTTACACGCTGGCCGACGCGGATCACCTGCGGCGGCTGGACGAGTTCCACCTGATGATGATCGAGCAGCCGCTGGCGCACGACGATATCATCGACCACGCCGTGCTACAGGCGAAGCTGGAAACCCCGATCTGCCTGGACGAGTGCATTCGCTCGGCGCGGCACGCCGAGCAAGCTGTTCGGCTGAGGGCCTGCCGGATCATCAACATCAAGCTGGGACGTGTAGGCGGCTTCCGGGAGGCCCGGCGCGTGCACGACGTCGCGCAGGCCGCCGGCATTCCGGTTTGGTGCGGAGGGATGCTGGAGACCGGGGTGGGCCGCGCGCACAACATCGCGCTCGCCACGCTTCCCAACTTCGTGCTGCCGGGCGACGTGTCGGCCAGCCGGCGCTACTGGGCGCGCGACGTGATCGTGCCGCCGGTCGAGGTCACGCCGGCCGGGACCATCCTGATCCGCGACGAGCCCGGCTTCGGCTACGCCCTGGATCTCGACTTCATCCGCCAGGTCACCGTCCGCCAGGAGACGCTGTTTTGACCGAGTCCTCCGCATGACGGCCTTCAGGGCGCTGCTGCGCCGCAACCGCAACTACCGCTTCACCTGGCTGGGTCAGGTGGTGAGCGAGACCGGTGATCACTTCAACAACGTCGCCGTGTTCAGCCTGGCGCTGGCGGCGACGCGCTCGGGGCTGGTGGTGAGCGGCATCATGCTGGCGCGCGCCGTGGCCGTTATCGTGGCCGGTCCCGCGGCCGGCGTGGTGCTGGACCGGCTGGACCGCAAGCGCACCATGATCGCGAGTGACCTGATCCGCGCGGTGGTGGCGGCCGCCTTCATCCTGACCGTGCGGTGGCCGGAGCCCTGGCTGCTCTACCTGTTGAGCGGCCTGCTGATGTTCGCCTCGCCCTTCTTCACCAGTGGCAGAGCTTCCATCCTGCCGACCATTGCCAGCCGCGAGGAGTTGCACACCGCCAACTCGCTAACCCAGGCCACGCAGTGGACCACGCTGACACTGGGCGCCTTTTTGGCCGGCGGCGCGGTGATGCAGTTCGGCCACCAGTGGGCCTTCTTCCTCAACGCGCTGTCGTTCCTGTACTCGGCCTGGGCCATCTCCCAGTTGCGGACGCCGGCAGGCCACTTCCGGGCCGAGTGCGCGGCGCTCACCGAGGCCGAAGTGGCGCGTCCCTGGCGGGACTACGCCGCCGGCCTCCGCTACATGCGGGCCACGCCGCTGATTCTGGGCATCGCCGTGGTCCACGTGGGCTGGGCCACTGGCGGCGGCGCAGCGCAGATCCTGTTCAGCCTGTTCGGCGAACTGGTGTTCCGGCGGGGCGCGGCGGGCATCGGGGCCATTTACGGCTGCGCCGGAATCGGGTTGCTGGTGGGCGCCGGAGTGGCCCACTGGTTCGGCCGGCGGGCCGGCTTTGCCGCCTACAAGCGCGCCATCGTCGCCTCCTATGTCCTCCACGGCGGGGCTTACATCCTGTTCAGCCAGGCGCGCAGCTTCGCCCTGGCGCTGGTGTTCATCGCGCTATCGCGCGCGGCCGTGGCGGTCAGCTCGGTGCTCAACATGTCGCAACTGCTGCGGCATGTCCCGGACGCCTACCGCGGGCGGGTCTTCGCCACCCTGGAGTCCCTGACCTGGGCGGCGATGATGGTCTCGATGATGGCCGCCGGCGCCGCCTCGCAAACGGTGAGCCCGCGGGTGATCGGGCTGTGGTCGGGCGTACTCAGCTCGCTGACCGCTGTCTACTGGGGCCTGCTCGACTGGGCCGGCCGCCTGCCCGAGCCGGCCATGGAAGGCGTCGAGCCCGAGGAGATCGAAGTCCACGGCGAGCCGACGGTGTGAGGGACCCGAAGGCAGGAGGGAGGGGCGCCGCTGTCACACCTCGAGTCTTCCCAGCTGGTGCAGTGGCGGCCGGGCCCGACTGGCGAAACCCGCGGAAAACCCTACGTGTTCCGGCCAAGTCGGCAGAGAACGCTTGGGGGAGACCGGGCCCTGCCTAAAGAAGGTGCGACCGCACATCACTCCAGGCGGTGTCCCCGAACCACGTCCGCACCAAACGCAGTTTTCCCTGCCTCAAGAGGTCGCCCCATGGATTCCTGATCGCCCCTCTGGCAGCTCGCTGGGCTTCCTCGGGGTTCTGGTGCACGAGCACCAACGTGTTCTCCGGCTCATGGTTGAGCCATTCCACCAGGACCCGGTTGACCCCTTTGTCGCGAAAGCTGTAGCCGCTCACCACGAGGTGCCGGGACTGCACGAGGATTCGCCGAAAGAGGCAGAACAGGTCCGCGGAGATCCCGCCGGTGTAATCCAGCATCTTGTTGAAAGTCCCGAGCAGGAGCAGCGGCCGCATGCCCAGCGGGAACGGCAGTAGCTGCCCTCTGCCATCGTGCGCGTGGTCGGAGTCGCCAGATACCCTGGCGAAAAGGGTACGCCTGACGGTCCCGGACTCTCGCCTGTACGCCCACCAATCCACCGAGCCGTGCAGCTTCAGCAGCTTCGTCTTGGCCGTACCTTCGAGCAATCGAGAATCCCAGAAGGCGACCTCCTCACCGTCCGGCTTGAATCCGTCCTCAAACGCGACGCCTTTCGCGCTCAGGACGCGCTCGATCACGCGGTCGTGGTTCAAGGTGAAGACGTTGCAGCGTTCGACGGCTGGATCGCGCGCGGCCTCGACGAGACACCCGAGGTGATCCAGTGTCCCCGGGTCCTCGGACAGTTGCGAGCTGACAGTGTCCTGCACGTAATTGCATACTTCGTCGGCCAGCTCCGCCAGACCCACGCCGTCTGGAACAGGGACCGCACAGCCAACGCGCTTCGCGAATTCCTCCACCGCCGGGTTCTCGTACTCGGAACTGCGGTGGTCGTGAAGCTGTGCTGCAACATAGTACAAGTCTTCGTAATTCACCTCTCGGTCTTTCTCGTTCTCGTCGAAGTAGCCTTGGCAGTACTCTCGGGCCCAGTGGAGGAAGTTCCCAATCGCCGCGACAATCTTCCGGTCGGCCGACGATAGCGTCTGGAACCGGGCGTTACGGTAATACCGCTCGTCGGTGTGTCGCGCAACACCGCTGGTGTCCAGAACAGCTCGGGTGACCTCATTTGTGTCCAGTATGCCCGCTGGCCGCGACACGCCGGCACCCAAGAGAAAGCAGACGCGTAGCTTCGTTTCCTTTGCCATGCGATTGGGTCCCGGCACTGAGTGTACCAGAGTCTCCTCCATCGAGTCGCTCGATTGGGCCGGCCGCCTGCCCGAGCCGGCCGTGGAAGGCGTCGAGCCCGAGGAGATCGAAGTCCACGGCGAGCCCACCGTGTGAGGGCGCGGTCGTGCGGTGGGTGCTATACTCGAGGTGCCGGGAGGAATCTATGAATCGCGCCTCCAATGACCCACGGTTCGACTTCCAGGCGAATCCCACGCTCGAGGAGTTGATCCGCCAGCAGGGCAAGAGGCCGATCGAGGACCCGCAGACCCTGCACGGCGACTTCTGGCCCGAGGATGAGCCTGTCGAGGACTTCCTGGCGGCCCTTCATGAGTGGAGGGGCCACCTTGAGGCTGACCGGGCCGCATGAGCGGCGTCCTGCTCGACACCGACGTGCTTTCCTTCCTGTTCAAGAACCATCCCCTGGCGGCCCGTTACGATTCCGAGTTGACCGACCGTCACCTCCTCGTATCCTTCATGACGATCGCTGAGTTGGACCGCTGGGCCATCCACGCCAATTGGGGTGAAGCCCGGCTCCAACGGCTGCACGAGTTCCTGGAGCCCTTCGTGGTCGCCCCGTACAACCGCGAACTCTGCCGCCGATGGGCGGAGGTCACGGTGGCCGCGGAACGAAGGGGCCGCCGCATCGACTGCGCCGACGCGTGGATCGCCGCCACGGCACTACTGTACGGCGTCCCCCTCGTCACCCACAACCGGCCCCACTACGCGGGCGTTCCGGGCCTTGCTCTGATCTCCCACGCGGCGTAGCGGCCCCCGACCGGAAGGCCATCCCCGCCGGGATGATGGGCACGTGGCGCGGCAGCTTGGAGCGGAAGTCGCCCAGGTTGCGCCAGCGCGTGGTCGCGGCCAGATCGACATCGGTGACCACCACGGTGCCTCACTCCTTGGCCAGGGCGATGGCGCGGCCAGCATGGCCCCAGACAGCCGAGAGCATCCAGTTGCGGCTGACATCCTCGCAGGTGCTGCTCACCAGGTGGGCTTGGTTCCCGGCGGCGCGCGCCCACGCCAGGGCGGGGTTGCAGCCCCACACCGGCCAAGTGATGACTTCTGTGCGCCGCGTGGTGAGCTCGCGCACCACTTCGGGGAATAACCCATCGCAGCGCATCATAGTCCCGAGCCTCCGGAAGGCGGTCTCGAAGACCGGGTAGTCCCGGCCAAGCATCACGCCCTGTTCGACCTCGCCGTCCGGTAGCCTGACCCTCCGGCAGCCATGCTGTAGTCAGTGGCTTCACCTCCACTAGTAGGGGACCGGCATCCTCACTGCTGCACAGTGTGCCGGAGGTGGCGGCGTGAGGGGGTAGAATGCTGGCAGGAGGTGGCACGGTGCGCGAGGTGCTCCACATCAATTGGCAGCCGGGTCTCCCTGCTTACTGGGTCCATCGCGTCCTTGGCGCGCTCCAAAGCTGCAGGGGCGGTGTGATGAGGGAGCGACTCGCGGCGTGGGGTTCGGAGAAACGTGACGGCCTCACGCTGGGCGATCTTGCCATCGCCGTCGGAACAAAGCTCACGATGGTTCCGCTGGTCGTCCGTCGTGCGGATGCTCGGCTGCATCGGATTGGCACGCTCCTGCAAACTGACGAAGCCGAGGTCGAAGCATGCCTGCGGGAAGGGGCCGCATACCGAGTTCCCGACCGCGACCTCGCGCACGAAGCCCTGATCGACTTCGACGCGTTCCTTTTCGAGACGCGGTCGGCGTACGAGTTGACGGTCGAATTCCTACGGAGATTCTTCACGCAGATCCTCCGGCGAACGCTACAGGAGGACGCCGCGAGGGCCGCGCTCGAGGGACGCGGAGCAGACCTGCGCTGGGTCGGGGAGCTCGCCACGAAGCGAAACCTGTTCATCCACAAGCGCGCCCCGTGGCTGGTGCTCGAAGTCAAGGCGCGGCGGCCCTTCCGGTTTGATCCGGTGTTGTTGACCAAGAACGTGGAAAGGCTCGAAGACGATCCGGAGCGGCTCAGTATCGAGCAGTGCCGCTCGATCTGGCAAGGTTTCGTTGCGTCCTATGAGCACGTCGAGGCCTGGCTGAAGGAGGAGATCGCAGCGGCCGATTTGGCCGGCGGTTAGCATTTGCGCACGAAGTCGCACGCTCGTGTCACAGCGGAAGAAAGGCCGCGGAGACGGTGACGTCCCGACTCGGAAGCCGGCCGTGGAAGGCGTCGAGCCCGAGGAGATCGAAGTCCACGGCGAGCCGACGGTGTGACTACGGGTACACCGTCAGCACCGCCGATTTCGAGGCGCCGTAGGTGGCCGTGATGGTCACCGCCGTGGAAGAGGTGACGCTGGTAGTCGTGATGGTGAAATAGGGCGAGATGGTGGCTCCCGCGGCCACGGTCACGCTGGCCGGCGGCGTTGCCACGGCGGCGTTCGAGCTGGCCAGCGAGACCACGACTCCGCCTGACGGGGCCGGCCCGTTCAAGTACACCTTGTTCGAAACGGTGGAGCCGCCTCCCTTGACACTGGATCGGTAAAGACTCAGCGAGGAGACCGAAGGTGGGTTCACCGTCAGCGTGGCCGACTTGCTCGCGCCTGCGTAGGAGGCCGTGATCGTGGCCTGGGTGGCAATGGCCACCGGAGTGGTTGTGATTGTGAAATCGGCCGAAGTTGTCGCTCCTGCCGCCACGGTCACGCTGGCCGGTACGGAGGCCACCGCCGGGTTCGAGCTGGCCAGCGAGACTACGACTCCGCCCGCCGCGGCCGGGCCGGTCAGCGTCACCTTGTTGTGAGTGGTGGAAACGCCGCCCGTCAGGCTGGACGACGAAAGGTACAACGAGGACAGGGCGGTCGGCTTGACCGTCAGCGTGGCCGACTTGCTCGCGCCTGCGTAGGAGGCCGTGATCGTGGCCTGGGTGGCAATGGCCACCGGAGTGGTTGTGATTGTGAAATAGGCCGAAGTTGTCGCTCCTGCCGCCACCGTCACGCTGGCCGGTACGGAGGCCACGGCCGGGTTCGAGCTGGCCAGTGAGACTACGACTCCGCTCGCTCCGGCCGGGCCGGTCAGCGTCACCTTGTTGGAGGTAGTGGAAACGCCGCCCGTCACGCTGGACGACGAAAGGTACAACGAGGACAGGGCGGTCGGCTTGACCGTCAGTGTCGCCGACTTGCTCACCCCTCCGTAAGAGGCGGTGATGGTCACCTGGGTGGCAGCGGCCACCGGAGTGGTTGTGATCGCGAAATAGGCCGAAGTTGCGGCTCCCGCCGCGACCGTCACGCTGGCCGGCGGCGAAGCCACGGCGGGGTTAGAGCTGGTCAGCGACACGGCTGCTCCGCTCGGTCCGGCAGGGCCGTTCAGAGTGACCTTGTTGTAAGTAGAGGAAAGCCCGCCCGTGACACTGGAGGGCGAAAGGGCTAACGAAGACAGCGCGGTCGGATTCACTGTCAACGTCGCCGACTTACTTACGCCCCCGTAGTTGGCCGTAATCGTGACCGAGGTGACGGACTCCACGGGCGTAGTAGTGATCGTGAAGTACGGGGAGCTCTTGGCGCCTTCCGCTACCGCGACCGTGGACGGCGGCGAAGCTGCGGGGGAGCCCGAGCTGAGCGTGACCACCGCGCCGCCGGGAGGCGCGGGGGCATCCAGCGAGACCTTGTTGCCGGTTGTCGTGCCGCCGCCGCCCACCGAGGAGGGACTCAAGGTCACCGAATAGACGGCCACAGGCTTCACCGTCAGCACGGCTGTCTTGGTGCTTCCAGCGTAAGACCCTGTGATCGTCACCGGCGTGTTCGCGGAGACCCAAGTGGTGGTGATGGTGTAGTGCGGCGAGGCCGTCTGACCCGCGGCTACCGTGACGCTGGCCGGCAGCGACGCCACCGCGGGGTTCGAGCTGGTGAGCATGACCACGGCTCCGCCCGGCGGAGCCGGACCGTTCAATGTGACGTGGTTCGTGGTGAGGGAGTTGCCGCCCGCCACCGAACTCGAGGCCGGGCTGACCGAAGACAGCGCCACGGGATTGACGGTGAGGGTCGCGGCCTTGGTCACCCCTGCGTAGGTTGCGCGAATAGTCACCGGCGTGGCCGCGGAAACCCAGGAAGTGGTGATCGTGAAGCTGGGCGAGACGGTGGCGCCTTCGGCCACGGTGACAGAGGCGGGCGGCGCGGCGACGGCGGGGTCGGAGCTGGTGAGGGACACGACGGCCCCCCCGGCTGGCGCCGGGTCGTCAAGGGTGATCTTGTTGGCAGTGGTCGAGACTCCGCCGACCACGCTGGTGGGGCTCAAGGTGAGCTTCAGCACGTTGTCCAGGGTCACCGTGGCGCTGCCTGAGCGGCTGGAGTTTGCCACGCTGGTGGCGGTGATTGTGACCAGGGTGTGGTTGGTGAAGGAGGCCGGGGCGGTGTACAGGCCGGCCGCCGAGATGGCGCCCAGCGCCGGACTCCGCGACCAAGTGACGCTCTGGTCGGCCGAGCCGGTGACGGTGGCGGTGAACTGCTGGGCCTGGGAGCCGGCGAGGGTGACGCTGGCCGGGCTGACCGAGACAGTCACGGTACCCAGCCCAAAGTTGACCGAGCTGGCGCTGCCCAGCGAAACGGCCACGCCATTGATCGTCTGCTCCTGCCAGCCGTCGGCCGAGGCCGAGACCGCGTAGCTGCCCGAGGGCAGCCCGATGGTGGCATAGCTGCCGCTCGAGTCCGTCACGGCGCCGGCCGAAAAGCCGTTTCCGGTGACCGTGATCTGGGCATTGGGGATGGGGTTCTGCGAGCCGTCGGCGACCGTCCCGGCGACCCAGCCCAGCTTCGGCAGGGACAGGTCCACCGTCAACGCGCCGGCGGCAGTCACGGTCTGCCCGGTGAGGACGCTGGTGAGCCTGGAAACGCCGCTGGCGCGCAGGTCGTAGGTTCCGGGCGGGACCGCCAGGGTGTAAAGGCCGGCGGCGTCACTGACGGAAGTCCCGGCGATGACACCGGCCGCAACTGCTTGCACGATTGCGCTGGCGACGGGCGTGCCGCCGTCTCTCACTGCACCGGTGAAGACCCCGAGGCTGACGCCCAACTGGAAGCTGAGGGGGCTGTCGGCGCCTGGCCCCACGACCACCGTCTGGTCTTCGGTGGGGAAGCCGCTGGCTGAGGCCGTTGCGGCGTAGGCGCCCGCCGGAAGGTTAGCGAACCGAAAGAAGCCGCCGGCGCCGGTGGTGGTGTTCTGGCCGTTGACGGTGACCAGGGCGCCGACCACCGGATCCCCGGTGTCATCCACCACTTGCCCGGCGATGCTGCCCACGCTGGCGGACCGCAGCGGTCCGCCGATCGCCCGCTGGGCGTCGATCACGCCGTAGCCGATGTACTGCTGCCAACCTCCGTTCGCGGTGCTGGAAGCCGCGGTCTGCTGGATGCGCTGCAAGGCCGCGGCCGCCGGGAGTCCGGGGGTTGACATCACCACCAGGCCTGCCAGGGCCGCCACGTGCGGCGTCGCCATCGAGGTTCCTGTGCCGAAAGCGTAACTGGCACTCGGATAGGTGGAGAGGACGCTGACTCCCGGAGCGGCAATGTCGATGGAGTTCCCGAAGTTGGAGAAGCTGGCGCGGTTGTTCGCGCTGTCGGTGGCGGCGACTCCGGCGACGCAGTAAGCGCCCGCGGGGAAGAAGAGGCTGCTCGAACTGGAGTTGCCCGCGGCCGCGATTACCGCGACGTTGCGCTCGCAGGCATAGGTGATGGCATCCTGGAGAGCCTGCGAGTAACCCGGGCCGCCCAGGCTCATCGAGATGACGCTGGCCCCGGCGTCGGTGGCCCGGACGATGGCGTCAGCAACGGTGACGTCGTTGCCCGTGCCGGAGGAATCCAACACCTTATAGATGATCAACTCGAGCGGGTAGCCCAGGGAGGCTACGCCGAGGCTGTTGTTGGTGGCCGCGGCCACGGTTCCGGCGGTGTGCGTGCCGTGCCCGTTGTCGTCCTGCCAGGGGCAGGCGGGCGAAGCGAGCATAGTGGGCACCAGCGCCTGGCTGAGGCTCCAGTTGATCTGACCGCCGAAGGCGGAATCAGTGGAGGCGCCGCCGCTGTTCTTGAAATCGGGGTGGGTGCAATCGGCGCCAGTGTCCAATACCGCTACGCGGATGCGTCCTGTGCCGGCGGTGGTCGCCGTCAGGTACCGGTTGGGAAACAGGCGCCAGGCCGCCAGCGCCTGGACATTCTGCAAGGCGTACTGGCTGGCGGAGTAGTAGGGATCCGTCGGCGCCGCAACCTGGCTGCGGCGGATGCGGTTCGGCTCGACGTAGCGGATGAGGGGATGGCTGGCGATGGCGAGGCCGACGGCCTCGGCGACCTGCACCAAGTGCAGGTTCAGCTTGCTGTTCACCTGGTGGCTGGAAACCTGGGGTCCGAGGAGGGCCCTCAGGAGGCCCGGGGGCGCGCTTTGCTTCAGCCGGACAATGACCTGGCCCGGGACGGTTTCCTCTCCGGGCTGGCCGGGAAGGCCTTTGCCGGCCTGCAAAGAACCGGCCAAGCCGACGATTGCCAGGAGGCCGAGGACCTTTCTCATACGCGCTGCTGATCGGCGGAGTCGCCTCTACTCATGATACCTCTGGCTGGGGCCGAAAGCGGATATCCTGGTACCTGAGGTACTGGGAAACCTGGAGGACGAGACATGAATTCGATGTCGGCGGTCTTGGCAGCATTGCTGCTGGTTGGGGTGAGCGGCGGGGCTCTGGCGCAGCGGTCCGGGCCGCCGCAGGAGCCTTTCAAGCCTAGCGAGGGACCAAACCGTCCGATGGGCGTGGGGAAGGGCATCCATCCTGGCAGGGTGGTGTGGGTCCACGACCCTGACGCGACCAGTTGGGATGGCAAGACGGGGAACTGGTGGGACGATGCCAACACCGACGCGCGCGTGGTGGACCGCATGATGTCCGCGGCGTTGCGAAGCCTGGCGGGTCGGCAGAGCGACAAGGAGGCCTGGGAGGCGCTGTTCCGGTATTTCAACCAGGCTCGCAACCTGGGGAACGCCGGCTACCGGCGGGGCGAGAAGATTGCCATCAAGATCAACGGGAATCAGGACCGGGAAGCGGAGTGGAGCCCCGGACGGGGATTGCCCAGCCCACAGGTGGTCTACGCCGTGCTGGCGCAACTGATCAACGTTGCGGGAGTGCCCGGCGAGGACATCAGCGTTTATGAGGTGACTCGGGGCCGGTACATCGGCGATCCGATCTACAAGAGAGTGCGGGCGAATCCGAACTTCCAGGCGGTGAGGTTTGTGGTGGAGCCCGCGATGGCCCGCGACGGGCGGCTCGCGGCGGCCTGGGATAAGGACAACCCGGTGCGGTTTTCGGATCCGGATGTGCCGGCGGCATACTTGCCTCAGAATGTCACCGGGTCGAAGTACCTGATCAACCTGGCGCTGCTGCGGGCGCACACCTTGAACGGCGTGACGCTGACCGCCAAGAACCTTTACGGCGGGACGTACTTCCCGAATAACGGCGGCTGGGTGCCGCAGGCGCTGCATAGATGCGGCGCGGCGAGCCAACCCATGGGATCATACAACTGCCTGGTTGACCTGATCGGGCACCGGCAGCTTGGCGGCAAGACGCTGCTGTACCTGATTGACGGCCTGTATCCGACGGAGCACAACGAAGGGTTCGTGATGCGATTCCTCTCCTTCGGAGACGACTGGGCCTCGAGCCTGTTCGCCGCGCAGGACCCGGTGGCGATTGATTCGGTGGCGCTGGACTTCTTGAGGAACGAGCCCCGGGCCACCCGCGTGCGCGGCAATCCGGACAACTACCTGCACGAAGCCGCCCTGGCCGGCAACCCGCCTTCAGGAACGGTGTACGACCCCGAGAAGGACGGCGCCCGCCTGGCCAGCCTGGGCGTTCACGAGCACTGGAACAACGCGACGGAGAAGAAGTACTCGCGCAACCTGGGGAAGACGGAGGGGATCGAGCTGGTGGCGGTGGAGAAGGCGGGGGGCGGGAAGTAGCGGCACGGTCAGGGTCTCCTGGGGGCGGCCGCCGCCATGACGCCCAACAGGGCGAACAGCAGCGCGGAGATGGCCAGGCGCTGCATGGGGAAATCCACGGCGCAGTGGCAGAAGGCGGCGACGATGCCGAGGCCCCAGGGCGAACGGATGGCCAGGCGCACGCTCCCGGCGGCCACCGCGAGCAGCAAGAGCAGGAACGGCAGGCCGCCCTCGGCGGCCCACTCGGCCCAGTCGTTGTGGGCGTGATTGGCAAACATGCCCCGGTCGAACAAGGCATAGGCCGGGTAGGCGGTGGGCCAAGTGCCGAGGCCGAAGCCGGTCCAGGGCCGCTCGCGGACCATGGCGATAGAAGATTGAAGGAGCTCGCGGCGGCCGCGGAACGGATCGGGCTCCTGAAACCGGTTCCAGAGGACCTCCCAGCCGACTATGGCGACTAGGACGACCGCGAAGAAGACGATCTTGAGCAGGGCCCGCGGGGCAGTTGCGGCGGAAGCGAAGCGCGGGGAGAAGGCCAGAAAGAGAACCACCAGGATCTCAAGGGTGACCAGAATGGAGCCGGCGCGGGAAGCCCCGGCGATGACAGAGGCGAACATGACGCCGGCCATGAGGGCGTGAGAAAGGGTCTTGCGCCGGTCCCGAATGGCCTCGAAGAGCGCGAGCGGGAGTATCAGCTCGATGAAGGTGGCGTAGTGGTCGCGGTTGAGGAAGGGGCCGACGTTGGCGTAATCGACCGGGAAGATGCCGAAGATTTTGCCTGGGGAAGTGAAGTACTGGACGACGGAGAGAACGCTGAGGGCGAAGCCGAAGTAGAGCAGGGCGCGGCGGAAGCCGGCGCGGGGCGGCGCGGCGTTGGGAGCGGGGGCGAAGATCTGGAGGGCGAGGCAGAACACCGCAAGGTGGGCGGACCAGGTAAGAACGGCGTTCCAGGTTTCGAAGCGGTAGACGGTCCACCCGCACAGAAGCTGGAGGAGCCCCCAGAGGACGGCGGCGAGTAGCGGAATTATGAGGATGCTGCCTCGCGGGGAGCGCCGGCGGAGGGCGATGGCGGCGGCCCAGGGGATCGCGAGGGCGAACAGGCCGGCCTCGAGCGCGTAGACAGCCCAGCGGTAAGGTATCCAGACGGTGAGGATGCCGAGGAAGAGCAGCGCGGCGAGGGCGACGGCCGAGGCGCGGGACATGCTGACAAAGGGATGGTAGCATGGCGGGCCGCCAGGGGGAGGCGGTTTGGCAGGGAGGCGCTGGAGCTCGCGCCAGACGCGCCGGCACTCCTGCGGCCGCGGCGCGCAAGCTGCTAGAATTCTTCGTGCGGCGCTGGTTGTGGGGCGCCGAGGCCCGGGTGGCGAAACTGGCAGACGCAAAGGACTTAAAATCCTTTGGGGGGCAACTCCCGTGCGGGTTCAAGTCCCGCCCCGGGCACCACAGAATCAATCAGTTGCAGGCAATCACTGAATCGGCTGCGGAGGCCCTTGTGTGCGTATAGTGTGCGGAATTTCCCGCTCGGCAGTCTTCCCCGCCAGGTAGTCACCCAGGCGCCGGGCCGCATCCTTCAGGTCCGCTTCGCTCACGATGTCGTAGCGGTCGAACACGGAGCGGGTCTTGTGCCCGGAAATCTGCATGGCGACCTTCTCAGGGATCCGGGCCCGGACCATGTTTCGGACAGCCGTTCGCCGCAGGTCATGAAACAGCCGCGCCGGGTTCCCGGTCTTCTCATCGCCCTGCCACAGGCCGGCCATCCGGCAACCTGTCTTCCAGACTGCGGCGAGCTGCCAGACCGTGATCGGCTGCCCGCCCTGATGGAAGACCCAAGGGGAAACCGGGCCATTGATCGCCTTCTGCATGACCAGGGTTTCGTAAACCTCCGGGGCAAGCGGGATGGTCCGCGGCTGCTTGTTCTTGGTGGTGCCCGGCTCGAGCCGAACCACGCGCTCGGGTAGGTCAACCTGGCTCCACCGCAAGCCCAGAATCTCCCCGCTCCGGCAGCCGGTGTAGTACCCGAATGCCAGCACGGGTCTGAAGGCGGCCGGCAGCGCCTCCCGCAGCGCCAGGTAATCCCCGTGCTCGAAGAAGCCCTTCCGCACGTTGTCCTCATCGAGCATGGGAATGTAGGGGAGGTGTGAGACCTTCGGCGGTGTGTGCTTCTTGCCCAGGTTGAAGGCCCGCTTCAGCAGGGCCAGCTCGCGGTTGACGGTGGCGTTCGCCGCGCCCTCCTGCTGCCGCCGGGCGATATAGCGCTGAATCGCGGTCGTGGTCACCTGGCGGGCCTGGATGGCGCCGAAGGCGGGACCGAGATGCAAGCGGACGCGCAACTCGGCCCAGCGGTGGTCTTTGCCATTGATACGGTAGTCCCGCAACAGATCGTCGAACAACTCCCCCATGATGGTGCGCCGACCCGCCGTCTCCGTCCCCGCCAGGTCCCGGCGCCGCAGGGCCTCCGCCAGGTACGCCTCCGCGTCTTTCTTCGTGCCGTGGATGGTTTTGTTCTCGTAGGCCCGCTTCCCGGTGGCCGGGTCGCGGCCCTGGTAGACCCGCACCAGCCACGTCCCCTTCCCGCGCCCAATGATCTGGCCGGGCATGGCTCAAGCCGGCGGCTTTGGCTTCCCCCACCGGGCCTGAGCTGCCTGGCGGGCGATCTCCTGCCGGCGCTCGGGGGTGAGTGTGGCAAAGCCCTTTGGGACCTTCCGCATACCTCCACGGCGCCCCAAAGCCACCGCGGCCGGGTTCTTTCTCTTCGCCATCAACCTCAGTGTACCAGAAGCGCTTATTGGATGCAAGGTCTTGACAACCGATAAGCGCTTATGGCACAATCGGAGCCAGGAGGATTCCATGTCGAAAGAAAAACCGATCCCGCCGGCGCCAGCCGTGCCGGTTGGCCAGCAAGTCCCGGACTGGTTCAGCACGCCCGACGAGTGCACCTACGACCTGAACATGTACGACTCGGGAGGCGACCACATCCAACTGATGGAGTTGACGCGCCCGGAGTTCCTGGAGCTCAAGCGCCGCCTCGCGGAGGTGCGCGGCCTGGAGTGGCCCGAAGAAGTTGAGATTGAGGCCGCCATAGAAGACGCCGCATTATCGGGAAGATTGTGAAGCTGCCTGCGGGGGTCGGCCATCCGGTCCGGGAGGCCATGAATCGGCCAGCCTTCAGATCAGCTGTCCTTGCTTCTTCGCCTGGCGGATGAACTCATTCAGGACGTACTGGGCGAACTCGCGGTCCCGCT
>CAYGVJ010000027.1:0-44205 GCA_964353255.1 uncultured Solibacteraceae bacterium
GTCAAGGAACTGTGAAAAAAACCGGTGGACAGGCGAAACCGCCTGTCCCACGGCTGGCTAAGTGCCTTGGTGGCAGTGTGGGACAGGCAGTTCTGCCTGTCCGTTCGAGTTGTCACCCGGTTTTTTCACAGCTTCACAAGGAGGTGATGGTCGTGGAGATCCGGCGGGTCAGGAAGGCGGCGGTTGGACAAATCCGGTCGCTCCAGACTATACTCACTGCCAGCGGCTTCTGTGTGCTGCACGCCTGGACCTACACCGCGCGGGGGCGCGGGGCCAATGTCGGCCCCACCCTGATGGCGGTGTTGACGCTGTGGCGCTTGCTGGTGGCGAGGCGGCCCTGGCGCCGCGGCAGCGCGTGGGCCGGCTTCCGCAAGGTGCGCGGGGTGGTTATGGAAAACTGTGGCTTTGGCGGGTTCCGGGCGGGCCGGACGGTGTTCGCGACCGGCCGGCTCCTGACTGTGCTTCTGATCGCCGGGGCGGTGGCCTTCGCCGCGCCGGCGCCGGGCCGGGAGAGCGTGACGCGCTCGCTGAATCGCATCGCGGCCATGTCTTCGGGGGAGGCGGCGCGGGAAGCCACAGGGCAGCGCACCGCCATGCAGTCGCTCCGCGGCGAGGACCAACCGGCAGCCGCCTTACTGGCTGCGTTCGCGCTCGAAAGAGCAGGGGATGTGCGGGCTGCGATCGCGGCCTACCGGGCCGCGGGGAACTTGTCGCCCGGCACCCCGTACGCGGTCACGGCGGCCCTCAGGTTGCGCCTGCTCGAGGAGCCTCAGCACGGCGTCAAAGCGCTGGAGGGGTTCTACAAGAACGCCGCCAAAGAAAGCGAGGCCGAGGGGTGGTTCCTGGTCTCCAATAACTGGGTCTGGACCACCTCCCGGCGCGCCGCCTGGCAGGCCCTGGTCGATCTGCGTTCCGACCGGCTGTCTTTCCGCCTGCTGGCCTACCTCCACGCGCAATCCACCTTTCCGGCTGAGTACGCTTACCTGTTTGTTTTCTTGGTATTAGGCATCGGCGCCAAGATTCTGGAACTGCCGCTTATGGTCCGGACCGCCAAGGTCGCCGTGGGCATGGAGAAGCTCAAGCCCGAGGTCGCGCGCTTGACCGCGCTGTACGGCTATGACCGGGCCGCGCTGAACCGGGAGGTGATGGGGCTCTACAAGCGCCGCGGCGTCAACCTTCTCTCGGGCTGTGCGACGCTGCTGGTGGACGCGATCTTCGTGATCTGGGGCTTTGTGGCGGTCAGCCACTTCTCGCCGCAACTGGCGTTGGACGGCGCCCGGTTCTGGCTCACTGACGACGTGCTGGTGCGCTCGGCGCCCGTCTTGTTCCTGTGGTCTCTGCAAGTGCTGTGGGTGGTGTTGCTGAACCCGGCTAAGCAGCCCGGGCAAACCGGGATGGCCTTCGCCAGCGGCGTCCTGTCCTGCGTTCTGTTCTGCGCCCTGGGCTGGTTCGGGCATTGGCCGGCGTATGTCTTCATTTTCTGGGGCTTGCTGGGTTTCTTGGGCTGGGTCTCCCAGCTCATTCTGGTTCCGGTGCGCCGTGCGATGGCGTGAGCGAGTGAACGATGAGGCGGGCGGGAGTGTCGTAAGGGAAGGAGGCGCATGCCGTTGCTGGCCGACATCTGCCGGTCTCTGGTAGGCCCGGATTGCGGCGCCGCTTACCCGGCGCAAATCGAGCGAGTGCTGCTGCGCATCCTTGGTGCGGAAGAGGCTGCCGAGTTCGGCGGCCCCGCCGACGTGGTGGCGGCCTTCAAATCGGCCAGACTGACCCCCGGCAGTCTGGTGGGGGTCTGTGCCAACCTGCCGGCGCTGGGCGGGCAGGGTGCTCCGCGGGGGGTGGCCCTGGCGGTCTGTTTCGCGGCGTGTTTCTACCCCCGGCGCGCCTACACGCTGGAGCCTGAGGAACTGGCCGCCCATGTCGCGGCGTTCTGGGGCGTCTACCAGGCGTTGGCCGGACCGGCTCCGGCCGCGCCCGCCGCCGTCCACGTGCTTGGCGGGATGGCGCGTCGCGTCGCGCCGCTGCCGCCAGGCGTCGCCGGCGGTCTAGTTTCGGACCTATCGGCAGCCGATCACGCCGGGGCAACGGAAAAGCCGTTGCGCCAGCTCGGCGCCGCCCTCTACTTGACCTGCTGTCCTACGGAGTCGCTCGGCCAGACATTCTCGTGCTGGCAGCAGGAGGCGCCGTTTCTGCGTTACTTCAGGACCAACATGGCCGAGCCGCCCTCGGAGCTGGCCTACCGAGTGTGGACGGGCGACAGGACGCCGAACTGGAGCAGCGTGCGCGCCGAGCTAGGGCGGCTGCTCGAGCACGAGCCGGCCGAGTTCCATGCCCGCGTGGTGATCCTTGAGCGCGCCGTCTGGAACGAGGCGCTGCGCTGGGTGGGTCTCAGCCTGGCCCTGGAGCGGGTGGGCGAGTTGTGGCGGGAGAAGTGGGACCACGTGATGTCTGGGTTCCCCTACTACGCCTTCCTGAGCCGCTTCGTGCACTGGTGGAAGCAGTGCCTGGCCCACTTCCGTTTCAGCCCGGAGTTTGCCACCGAGGACGCTGCCGGCTGCGCGGGGACACTGGCGGCGACGGGCTCGGCGCAGGGGCTTCCTGCGGGGTTGCTGCGGTGCCTGCGCGAGGGCTACCGCCTGATTCGGAGCACGTTCTTCGCGCGGGCCGATGCGGCCGCCCGCTGGGCCAATCCGGCCTTGGCGAATGAGGGCGTTCGCGCCGTTCTGGACGATCTGTGGTACCGCCGCCTGGAGAACCAGATCGGCATCGAAGAGGAACTGCCGCCCCAGATGGTCAAGACCATCGAGGCGCGGTTCCAGGAGGAGTTCTCGGCAGCCGCCATCAACAATCTGAGCCGCCGGCTCCGCTGCCGGTTGTGGGCCTACCAGCTCGCCCGGCTGGAGGGCTGGCGGAATTCCGAGATTCGCTCGGCGCGGCGCCCGAGCGGAATCACCCGGCGGGGCGGGGATTTCCCGCTGGCGCAGGAGACGGGCCTTGAGACGATCGCCTCGCTGGCGCGGCTGGTCCGGCCCGGCCAGACGTTGCTGTGGGTCTACACCGCGCACCTGTTCCTGCACCCGCTGGTCGAGCCGCAGCGCCCCGATCCGTGGGATTTCAAGCGCTGGCTGCGCGAGTTGTGGCACTGGCTGAGCGACCCCGGCTTCGCGGCGGCCGTGCATCACGGCGCCGAGCAGGGCAACCGGGCGGACAAGATCGCCCTGGAAGTCATGCGGCGGGCGCCCTTCCGCCAGTTGATTGAGGAGCTGGTCAAGACCAAACAGGAGCATGTCGCGGCCTTCCTGGACGCCCGCGATCTGAGGTCTGAAGAGGCCGCGGCCGGCCAACTGCTCGAGGAGTGGCTGGGAGCCGGCCTCCCCCCGTGCGACGAGGCGCTGTTCCGCCAGTGGCGCCGGATGGCCCCGCCGCATTGGGTGGTCCCGGCGTGGTACGTAATCTTTATCGAGCAGATCGACCCGGCTTCGGCGCCGGCGCGCTTGCAGGTTGACGCGCACGAGGCTGAGACAGTGGTCAGGCTGGCGCGCGCCATGCGAGCGGCGGCGGTTTCAGCCGTTGCAGGGAGAGTTGTATGATCGCGGCTGAGGCAAAGCGGGTTCTGGCCTCCTACCTGGCAGGGGAGCGCGTCTCCGCCGAGGAGCTCGAACAAGCCCGCGGGATGCTGGGCGCCGAGCGCTGGTACCGGCGATTCCTCGACGAGGAGCTGGGAACACATGGCGAATGGGTCAGTGAGTGCGACGCCTTCCGCGAGCGTCTGGGCGAGTTCAGCGAGCTGGCCGGCGAGGAACGCGCGCGGCGCATGCCCAGCCTGGCCGCGCACGTCGAAGAGTGCGCCGCCTGCCGCCACGCCTACTGGAGCGTCAAGCCGCTCTGGGTGGCGCGCGTGGTCGAGGGCGCCCGCGGACTGTGCCGTAGCCTGGCCGAACAGATCCGGCTGGGCGTGGACCAGGCGGGCCGGCTGCTGGAAGAAGGGTTGTGCCCGCCGTCTCTGACGCTCCAGCCGGTCGGAGTAACCGCGGCCCTGCCGGGGGCGGTCGAAGCGGAGCGCCGGGAGTGGGAGTTGCGCGACGAGGACGCCGGCTGCTTGATCCGCCTGGGCATCTCCGGCGCAGCTTCCGGCCAAGTCGCGGTGAGCTGCGCGGTCGAGGGCCTCGAGCCGCCGGAACGGCTGCGCGTGGACGTGCGCGGGCAGACCGGCGACACAACTCTGTTCAGCGGAACGTTTGCCGAGTTTCAAGTCGAGCCTTTCATTCTGCCTCCGGGCGCCTGGCTCATCCGGATCAGGAGCGTGTCCGCTCCCGAGCCGCGAATCTGGGAAATCCCGCTTACCATCGGGACAGGACCGTCAACAGGAGAATCTGGGTAGGTTCAATATGCCGCGAGAAGACCCCTACGTGGGGAAACTGCTGAACGGACGCTATCGCATCGAGGAGCGGCGTGGCCAAGGCCGCTATGGGTGCGTCTACCTGGCGCGCGACGAGCAGGTAATGTCCAAGAAGGTCGTCGTCAAGATCCTTCTGGAGGAAGCCTGCCAGGACCGCTGGTTTCAGAGCAAGTTCAAGCGTGGCGTTGAAGCCCTGGCGCGCGTGGATCACCCCGGAGTGGTCAAGGCCCTGGACCTGGGCAGGACCCCGGACGGGAAACCGTACCTGGTGATGGATTTTGTCGAGGGGACCAGCCTGCGCGCCTTGCTGCGGCCCGAGGGCATGGAGCTGGAGCGCGTGGCCCACATCCTGCGCCAGGCCGGGCAGGCGCTCAGCGCGGCGCACGACAAGGGCGTCATCCACTGCGACCTGAAGCCGGAAAACATCATGGTGCAGACCTACGGCGAGGCCGAAGAGGTCGTCAAGTTGATCGACTTCGACGTTGCCAAGGTGATCGGCTCGAAGGTGGTCGGCGATACCAGCGGGTTCACTGCCGGTACCGAGGCGTACATGGCGCCGGAGCGCTTCCAGGGGCGGGAGTCGCCGGCGGCGGACGTTTACGCGTTGGGCGTGATCGCCTATGAGATGGTGACCGGCAAGCGCCCGTTCAACCCCGATAAGCCCTTCGAGTTGATCGAGATGCAGAAAGGCGGCATCAAGGTCAAGCCCAAGGACCTCCGCCCGGCCCTGCCCGCCGATGCCGAACGGGTCATCCTGAAGGCGCTCTCCTTCGAAGCGAAGGACCGCCAGGCGCGCGCCCGGGATTTCGGCGAAGAACTCTGGCGGGCCCTCACGGTTCCTGAAGAGGAAGCGCCCACGATCCGGACCAAGGTTTCTCCAGCAGCGGCGCCGCCGGTAGCCGGCCCGCCCAAGCTGGAGACCGCCCAGGTTCTGTTCGTCGAGCCGGTGGGTCACTCCAAGCTGGACCCGGAGGAGCAGATGCGCCTGTTCGAGCGGCTTCAGCAGCTCATCCGCGGCACGGCGGAGTTCGGCAAGGCCCACGCCGAGAATCAGCTTGTTTGTTTCTCCACGGGCGCGGGCATAGCGCTGGTCTTCTTTGGCAACCCGCTGGCGCCGGTCGAGTGCGCGCGTCAGGTGGCCCTGGCGCTGAAGGAACAGCCCGAGCTCGAGGTGCGCATGGGGTTGCACGCCGGCCCGGTCTACCGCGTGGCCGATATCAACCTGAACCTGAACGTGTCCGGCGGCGGGGTGGTGATCGCGCAGAGTGTGGCCGGTTACGGCGAGGCGGGTCACATCCTGCTGTCGCAGACGGCGGCTGATTTTCTGCGCCAACTCCGCAAGTGGGACCGGCACCTGCACGACGCGGGAGAGCGGCGCCTGGGGCAGGCCCGGATGCGGCTCTACAACCTGTACACGGACGAGGTGGGTAATCCGTCTGCCCCTGGCGGGAGGCGCCGCCGCCCGCCCCGTCCCCGGCGTCCCACACGCGCGCGAGCTGCGCCTTCGCTGGTTTGTGAACCGGTAGTTCCTGAACCTGTGGCGCCGCCTCCCGTAGCCGCTGAGACGCGACCGCCCGGCATCCTGACGCAGATCGTCGGGGTCTCGCACCGCCGGGATGACCGGGGGCAGGAAGGTCTCATCTTCGCACCTGTTCCGTTGGCTCTCGACGGGGTCGTGCCGGACCAGGTTTTCGTGCCGGTGAAGGTTCAGACTCTGGAGACGCTGATCGAGGATGTCCGCCGGAGCATGGAAGAGCTGACCCAGCGGGCGCTGGTGGGGCAGAAGCGCGGAGGCCTCGGCATTGAAGCCGCTGCCGCTCGCCTGACTCGCCGAGCGTTGCCCCCGGGAGGGTTTGCCGGGCTGGTCGCCTCCGGCGTGCACCCGCAGCTTGATCTGATCCAGGATGTGGCCTCCGACATCCCCTGGGAAGTGCTCGAAGAGACTCACTTCCGCTGCGCCAAGTGCCGCCGGCTCAGCTTCGCGCAGCAGAGCGAGTCGCCTTACTGTCCTGTCTGCGGAGAATTGATGGAGCCGGCGGGCGGCAAGCTGGCGCTATGCTATCACCTGGCTCACCTGGTGCGGGGTCGCGGGCGCCCGGGCGGAGACGGCAACGAGTTTCTCTTTGTCGAAGACCCCACCGAGGATCTCTGCGATCCCAAGAAGGATCCGGCCGGTGTCTGCGCCGGCCATCTGGGCGAACTGCGGCAGGTGGTCGAGCGCCACGGCTTCACCGTCAACCTTCTGGCCCGGCGTAACGCCACGGTGGGGCGCGTGTTGCGCGCCCTGGAGAATCCGGCGCTGGCCGGCATCTACTACTTCGGGCACGGGTATTTCCCGCGGGGCGGCGACGAAGGCCTCCTGGTGCTCGCGGACGGCGAACTTCAGGCCAGCCAGATCGAGGAAGCGGCCCCGGCGGCGCGGCTGGTGTTCCTGAACGCCTGCGAAGGCGCGGCCACTGGGCGGGACTGGAGTCTGGAGAACCGCGCTCGCAGCGTGGCGCACGCCTTCGCCCGCGGCGGGCGGGGCAAGGTGGTAATCGCGCCGCTGTGCCCGGTGGTGAACGTCCAGGCCGCGGAAACCGCGCTGGAGTTCTTCCGTTTGGCGTCACCTTCGGCTCCGCTGGGAGAGGCGCTGGCGCAGGCGCGCCGCGCCAGTTTCCAGCGTTACGAGGCCGGAGAGGCGCACCTGGCCTGGATGGCATACCGGTACTTCGGCGATCCCAACCGCGCTCTGCCGGCGCCCGTCCAGCGGCCTGTGGCGGTCGAGCCTGGGGTGGCTGTCGCCGCCGTCTCGCGCGTTTTCGGCGCCGGGGGCCAGCTTGACACCGAGTTGTTCTCCTTCGGCATCGACGAGGTGCTGATCCGCGCGGCGAAGCGCCGCAATCTCCAGAACCGCAAGCTGCTGAGCGTCACTGACTTCGTCTGCGGGCTGATCCGCAAGGGTGACCTGACCCGCGACGTGCTGCGCCGGGAAGGCGTTGACCCGGACAAGTTGTACGAAGACGCCGGAGCGCAGCCCGAGCCAGGAGCTCCGGCGGCGAGCGCCCCGAAACAGGGAGCCGAAGAGTCGCTGGTGGGTGTTGTGTCCAGGTGGATTGTGCGCGCCAAGGAGGACTTCAGCGAGGATCTGGTCCGGCTGCTCGAAGACGCCGACCGGCTCGCGCAGCAGCGCACCGCGCGGGCCGAGGATCGCCGCATCTCGGAGCAGGATTTGCTGGAGAGCCTCACGCCAGGAGGCGAGTGGCGCAAAGGCATGGTGATCCAGTTGCCGCCGGCCGCGGCCCTCGCGCGGCGGTTGGCCGAGCGCGAGGCCGCCACGCAGCTTGACGAGAACGGGGCCATTTCGCTGGCCGGGCTCGACCGCCCGGCCCGCAAGATCGTCGAGACCGCGCACAACCTGGCGCAGCAGCGCGGCGTCTTCCCGATTTCCAATCGCTTGATGCTGGCCGCCCTGGTCGAGGACAGGGACGGCTGGGGAGGCCGCGTCTGCCGCGCCGCCGAGATCGATCCCGAGCTGCTGTTCCTGCTGATGATCGCGGTCACCGAGGCGGAGGACAAGAATCGCTCTCCGCAGTCTTTCGGGCTTAGCCCGGACGCCTGCCAGCGGATTGTGCTGCCGGTGCTGGAGGAGGCCGGCCGCCTGGCGGCAGGTCGCCCCGTGGGCGAGCGCGAGTTGTTCCGCGCCTTCTGCGCCAAGGCCCACGAGGGCTTCAAAGAGTGGCTCAAGAAGCCGCCCATGCCGGTGGACCTGGACGCCCTGAAGGACCTGGACCTCCAGAAGGAGGCCCCGCTGAATTCTCTGGACGCCGGAGCCCGCAAAATCGTGGATACGGCGCACGCCCTGGCCCAGGAGCGCGGCGTGTTCCCGATTCCCAACCGGCTGCTGCTGGCGGCATTCGTGAGCGATCCGCAGCGGCACGCCGCCGAGGTCTTCCAGACGAACGGCATCCTGCCGGCTGCGGTCCACGCCGAGCTGGTGCGCAGCGTGCGCGGCGGCGCGCGGGTGAACTTCCCACTGGACGAGGCGGCCTGCGAAAAAGCCGTAACCCCAGTGCTCGAACGCGCTTGCCAACTGGCTGCCGGGCAGCCGGTGAGCGAGAAGACATTATTCCAGGCGTTCTGCCAGGTTGCGCCGCCAGAGTTGAAGCAATGGTTGAGGGAAGGCGGCATCGACCTCGACCTGCTGGGCGGCGAGGAACTGGGGCGGCCGCAAGTGGCTGTGTCACCCGGCGAGGGGGTTCCGGGCCCCGCGAACTACCTGGGGCGGATACTCGGAGCGTCCAAGGATCTGGCGCGTGCCAGCGGTTGGAACGCGGTGCGTACTCCGCACCTGTTCGTAGCCATGATTGGCGACGGAGGGGGCCGGCTGGGCCAGTGGTTTCAGGCGAGCGGCGTTCCGCTGGATGAAATCCAGCGGCTGATCCTGTCGGTGGTGCCGGCACAGCCCGGGCCGCTGGAGCCGGGTGCGCCGGTCACCCTGAGCGAGAACGCCGAGGCGGTGGTGCGCCGCGCCCACGAACTGGCCGCTTCACGGGGGCGCCAGCAGGTCACCGAGGATGATCTGCTCGAGGCGTTTTTCGCCGGTGGCGGTGGTGTGGTCGGGCAAGTGCTCGAGAGTCTGGGACTCACCGGGCCGCAGCCGGCCGGTGTCCCGGCTCAGGCGGCGCTGCCGCGGCCAGGGCGGCGTTCGGCGCTGGATCAATTCGGCGTCGATCTCACCGAGAAGGCGCGGCGCGGGCAGCTTCCCAACATCGTGGGGCGGGACAACGAGGTCGAGACGGCCATCCAGACTCTGCTGTTGACCGAGAGCGCCAATCCCCTGCTGGTGGGCGAAGCGGGCGTCGGCAAAACCGCCATCGTCGAGGGTATCGCGCAGCGCATCGCCCAGGGGCGCTGCCCCGCCAAGCTGCGCTTGATGCG
Source organism: uncultured Solibacteraceae bacterium (assembly GCA_964353255.1). Lineage (GTDB taxonomy): Bacteria > Acidobacteriota > Terriglobia > Bryobacterales > Bryobacteraceae > VFZS01. The sequence goes on from CAYGVJ010000027.1 coordinate 9,317, forward strand.
TGTGATCGAGCTTTCCGCCGGCGGGCTGGTGGCCAACACGCGCCTGCGGGGCGAGTTCGAGCAGCGTATCCAGGAGGTGCTGGCGGAGGCGCGGGAGAACGTCATCCTGTTCATCGACGAGATCCACACGATCGTGGGCGCGGGCGCCGCGGAAGGCGCCGGGCCGGACGCCGGCAACATGCTCAAGGCGGCCCTGGCGCGCGGCGAAGTGCGCCTGATCGGGGCCACCACGCATGGGGAGTTCAAGCGCACCATCGCGCGGGACCGGGCCTTGTCGCGGCGCTTCCAGGTGCAGATCATCGGCCCTCCCTCCCGCGAGGCCACCATCCAGGTGCTCTCCGCGCGCCAGCGGGCCTTCGAGCAGCACCACGGCGTACGGATCACCGAGGAGGCCAAGGCCGCGGCGGTCGATCTCTCGGGGCGCTACATTGTGGACAAGCAGTGGCCGGCCAAGGCCCGGGACGTGCTCGAACGCGCCTGTGTCCTGGCGGTAACCGAGGCGGCTGCCGATCGCACCGTGGAGGTCACCCGCGAGCACGTGGCCAAGGCGGTCTCGCGGCAGACCGGCGTTCCCCTGGAGCGGGTTTCGGCCAGCGATCTGACGGCGCTGGCGAGCTTGGAGGATAACATCGGCACGCGGATCTTCGGCCAGCAGGAGGCGGTGCGCACGGTGGCCGCCGCCATCCGCCGGGGCCGCCAGGGGCTGGCTGGTCCGAACCGGCCCTGGGGCGTGTTCCTGTTCGTCGGCCCGCCGGGCGTGGGCAAGACTGAGCTCGCCAAGGTGATCGCCGAGCTGGTTTACGGCGGCGGGGACGGGTTGATCCGCTTTGACATGGCCGATTTCGCCGAGCCGCACTCGGTCGCCAAGCTCATCGGGGCGCCGCCGGGCTACGTGGGCTACGATCAGGGCGCCCCGCTGGTTGAGCGGCTGCGCCGCCAGCCTTACGCCCTGCTGCTGTTCGACGAGATCGAGCACGCGCACGAGAACGTCATGGCCGCGTTGCTGCGGCTGCTCTCGGAAGGCACGCTGGCCGATCACGAGGGCAGCCTGGCCGACGCTCGCAACACCATCATCATCATGACCTCCAACCTGCTCGGCGGGCCGAAAGACGCCAAGCGCATCGGGTTCACGGGCGAAGGCGCGGGCACGGCCCCGGTGACGCAAACCGAGCTGCGCGCTTTGCTGGAGCGCCATTTCCCCAGCAAGTTGATCGATCGCCTGGACGCCATCGTGCGCTTCAACCCGCTGGCGTCGCCGGATCTCGAAGCCATTGGTGGTCAGAAGGTGGCGGAACTGGTGGCACGGCTATCCACGCTGTACGGCGTCTCAATCGAGGTGCGCCCGGGCGTGCTGGCCTGGCTGGCCCGCAAAGCCGCCACGGAAGGCCAGGGCGCGCGCAACATACAGCGCACCATTGACGAGCACCTGGGCGGGGTCCTCCTTGGCGCCGTCTCGAATCTGCCCGCCGGCTCCCCGGCCCGCCTGGCGCTGGCGGTGCTGGCGGACGGGAGCGGCATCGAGTGCCTGCTGGAGCGGGGAAGGTGAGGGGGGCCGCCAACTTTTTGCTGGTGCACTTGGTAGTATGGTTGACGGAGGGCAACGTGCGGAGCATCGCGATTCAGCGGGTGGGCGAGTTGCGCGCTCGGGAGAGAGAAGCCCTGGAACTATTGCTCGGCCGCCCCCTTCAGCAGAACGAAGAAGTAAGCATCCGGAGTTATCCCCACGACCTCCTGCCCGAAGACGCGGCCAGGCGGCGCGCCGCCGGCGACCTCGCGTCGCTTCTGGCGCAGCGATCCGAGCGGACCAGAGACCTCTCAGAATCAGAGCTGGATCGCGCCGCGGATGAGGCGATCCGTTTGGTGCGCTCGGGCGACTCCGAGGAGCGGTGAGGATCGTACTGGATACGAACGTGCTCGTGCGGGCGTTCGTCAGTGCGCGTGGGCCGGCGGCCGAGGTGTTGCGCCGGGTGGCGACGGGGCATCGCCTTTTGCTTTCGCCCTACCTGCTGGACGAAGTGGAGAGAGTACTCGCGTACCCCCGTCTTCGGAAGACAGCCCGCTTTGAACCGGGAGACGTGGAGAGATTCCTGAATCTCTTGATCGAGGCCGGCGAGCTGGTTTTCCCGATGGTTGACACGCCGGCTCCAGTTTCCGATCCGAACGACATCGCGATTCTCCACACCGCTGCCGATGGGAAAGCCGAGGTTCTCTGCACGCTCGACCGGCACCTGTTCCAACCCGAAGTTGTCGCTTGGTGTGAGGACCTCGGCATCCGGGTTGAACGCGACGTCGAGTTGCTTCAGCGGCCCTGAGACTGCCGGAATGCGCCCGGAGTCCCCTGCGGTGTCAGTGTGGGCCCGAGCAAGCTCGACCGGGTTCAAGTGGCCCCTGCGCGCGGCCGTCCTACCGCGCGGCCTCCCGCAGAAACTCGCCGACGGCCTGCGCGAATCTCTTCGGCTGTTCGTTAAAGACGAAGTGACCGGCTCCGTCAATGCGGACGAACCGTGATGCGGGAAACCACGCGGCGAAGGCCCGGCTGACGGCTTCCGGCTGCAAATCCTCGCCGCCGTGGATCACCAGCACCGGGACCTTGACAGTCCGGTAGGCAGACGAGTAATCATGTTGCTGGCCCATGCTCAGATACACGGCGAGCGGCAGATAGCCCGCGCCGGACACGTCGCCACTGCCCGCTTCGGGGATGTTCGCCGCCGCTCCGTAGAACCGGGCCAAGCGGCCATAGAACGCCGACGACTCCGCCTCAGTCCGGCGAAACGCCGCCCAGAAATTAAAGTACTCTCCCAAGTAAGCCCCGTACTCCGGTTGCATGTTCTCCGGCAGTTTCTGCCGCACGAGATCGAAGAGGCTGGGCCCGGAACCCGGCATTACGGCCAGGTTCGCAGGGGCCACGAAAACCAGCGCCGCGACGCGCCACCGCTGCGCGTCTGCCGGATCGGGGCCCGGCGCTTCGTCCGCCCTCAGGACGGCGCGCGCGTCGCCCGGTCGGTACATAGGCCCGGCCATCCCCTGCCGAACCTGCGCTGCGGCCAATGCCAAGACGAGCGCCACAGAGAAACCTCCCCACAGCCAGATCCGCATATCTCCTCCTTCAATCCTCCAGAGGCAGCCAGAGTTCGGTGCGCAACTGCTCCGGAGGAGTCGTAATGGGCGAGTTCACCCTACGGTTGAACCGCGTAGTACCCCTTGCGTGCCTGGACTTTGAGGTCCTTCTGGCGGGTGCGGACCTCGACGCGGCGGAAGCTGCCGTCGCGGAGGGCGCTGTCGGGCGTATAGCCCAGGGCGTACTGGCTGCGCATCTCCTCCTGGAGCTGGTCGAAGATTGCCGGCAAGGGGTTCTTCTTGTTGACCTCGAAAAGCCGCCCTCCGGTGTCTTCCGACATCCGGCGCAAGGCTGCATCGCTGGGGTAACCGAAGCCGAAGCCCCGGCCCCAGTAAGCTTGCGGATCAAGGTAGTGGATGCTGTAGATGATGGCATCGGCCTTCTGCGCCGCGGCGAGCGCCTCTTCCAGTCTCACCCGGCTGCCCTGGTCCACCCCGTCGGTGATCAGCACCATGGCCTTGCGACCCACCTCCGGGCGCAGGCGCTCGTTGGCCGCCAGGTAGACCGCGTCGTAGAGCACCGTTCCCCGCGGCTTGGACATCGTGGGCACCGGGCCGGGCTGGATTCCGCCCGAGTCCGAGCGCATGCGCAGCTCATCGAGCGCGGCGCGCAGCAGTCGCGCCGAACCCGTCAGGTCCTGCATCAGCTCGGCGTCTGAACCGAAGCTGATCAGAAAAGCCAGGTCCTTGGGGCGCAGCACGGAGGAGAAGAACTGGGCAGCGGCCTGCCTTTCGATCTCAATGAGGCGCTCCTGGCTGCGGCTGACGTCCACCAGCAGGCCGATGGTGAGCGGCAGATCGGTCTGGCGGGTGAAGTACTTGATCTGCTGGGGGCGGCCCTCCTCGCTGACCAGGAAGTCGTCCTTGCCCAGCGCGCTTACCAGGCCGCCCTGCTTGTTGCGCACCGAGCAGAGGATGTTGACGACATCGACGTCCACCTTGATGGTGGGTACGGGTTCCTGCTCGGGCGGGGTTTGGCGGGGCCACTGGGCCAGGGCGCACGCCACAAGACCGGCTGGAGCCAACGAACGTAGCCACCACATACGGTTTCCGGCTGACATATGGTTGGATGTCTCCGGCGTAGCTCCCGTTACCGCCGCTTGCGGAAGATGGTCACCGCCCGCGGTTCACGGCGGTGAAGGGCATCGGCATCTGGACGGCTCAGATGCTCCTGATCTTCGCCCTGCGCCGCCGGCGCCCTCATGCGGCGTTCGGTCCGGGCGTAAGCGGGTGAGGGGGCGGCCGTCGCCTGGAGCGCCTTGTTAGACCCTTAGCGCCCATCGCTACCGGACGGTCTGCTTACGCGTTTGGCTCACGGATCGAATGTCCCGGCGCAGCCAGGCGTTCACCACTGCTCCGATACTAGCGCCCTTCTTCCTGGCCCGCTCTCGCACGACCCTGGCAACGTCGGACTCCAGGTAAACAGGGATGTTCAATTCCACACCAGGGCGGTAAAACTTTCCCCGTTCCCCCGTCGAGAAATCGTATTCCTTCTTCATCGTTGAATTCCCTCGTACTGCCTAGCCTCTCGCTTGGTGGCTCTCCGTGCCGAAATGATACGTACCTTCCATTCTTGCGCTGAAACCCCTGAAAACGTGTGGACGAGAACCAGGAGCCTTCCGCGACTGTCCCGCCCAATAGTCACCCATGGTTCCTCTGCTTCACTGTGCTCCTGGTCAAAGATGGAAACGGCCAAGGGATCCAGGAAGAGCTCGGCAGCCCACTCGAAGGTGATCCCGTGCTTGCGCAGATTCTGCTTCGCCTTGACGGGGTCCCACTGGAAAGTGTAACGCAACTCTCACCCCCACCGGCTGGCCCTACCGGCTCGGGCGCTCAGGCGCGGCCCGCTTGGCACCTTCCGCCGAGGCCCGGCTGCCGGGACTCAGCATACCTCAAAGTACCGCCCTCCGGTGGCCCGCAGCCGCCGGTCGGGCCAACTCACAGGATTCTTAGCCTGCCGGTTGCGGCGCTCAGAGTCAGAGGAGCCGCACGAAGCCTCCGCCCCGCAACCGGTGGGCTGAAAATCAGTTGGGGCAAACCGCTGCCCTTCGCCAACCTATGCGGATTGTATCGCCTCGTGGAGTTCCCGGCAACGCAGCGGGGGGCCGCCCCTGGTGCCCGTACTGCACGGCGGCTTCTTGGCACCTTTGGCGCAGCCTGGAAGAGAAGGCGGGGCTGTAACCGAGCGGGGTGGGCTCCCCGCCGGCACTGCTGCGCCGCCGGCGCCGTCATGCGGCGCTCGGTCCGGGCGTGAGCGGGTGAGGGGGCGGCAGAAAAGGAGTTGGGGGCCAGGTCAACGCTGCGGGGAACAGCCGTCCATACAGCTTTCCCCTAACGGTCGTGCTCAGCCCCGTTGCGAAGCGAAGGGAAGCAACGTCGGCTGCAACACGGTGTTAGGCGCATTTTCAAGAATGCAGGCCCTTTCTCGCCTCTTCATTCGCGTGGGATGCCCGGCGCTCCTACCTCCTGTTCGTAACATCATCCCGCAATTGCTAGCGACCTATTGCCCGCTCGTAGCTCCAATAGACTCCACAAAATGGACAGGTCTGACCGGCACGGGCACTCAGGGGCATTGCCTTCCCACATCTGCCACAGAACTTTCCTGTGCAGGCCGCAAAGAAATGTCCGAAGACTCCGCCGTATGGATTTGAACTTGCACGGCCTCGGCTTAGTATTGCTAGGATAGTAAGTGCAAATGGGAAAATAAGCGCGAGTACAAACCAGTCCAACCGAGAACGGTCTAAAAGCTTTGCCAAGATTACCGAAAACACTGGAGTACCTATCTGCACAGCCAGAAAAGCATAACTAAGCGGCTGCAATTCCATCACAAGTGTGGGATGAGAGAGAATAAAAATCAGGCTACGCGGCCAAAACGATAGAAGAATCCATAGGTGATTCAAATCCCAAGGAAGTGCGGTGGTGCGATAGACTAAATTGGCCGTGAACGCAAGATCCCCGCCCCCCAAGACCAATGAGAGAAAGCGAGCGACTTTCATAATTATCCTCCTGCCAATCACTAGCGGTTAACTCAGAGGATTGTTAGCCTGCCGGTTGCGGCGCTCAGAGCCGGGGGAGCGGCAGGAAGCCTCCGCCCCGCAACCGGTGGGCTAAAAATCAGTTGGGCTGAACCGCTGCCCTACGCCAACCTATGGGGATTCTATCGCGCCGTGGGGTTCCACGCAAGGCAGCGCTGGCACGCCCCTGGCACCACTGGTGTCCTGTCCCGCAAGTTCTTTGACAATCGCAGCCTGTGTTACCGACAGGCTGAAGGCCTGTCCCACGACTACTCACTGCAAAGCTGTTTGCGGGACAGGAAACTAGCGCACGGTGGCCTGCTGGTACCTCTGGCGCAGTCTGGAAGAGAAGGCGGGGCTGTAGGGTTGCGGGGAGCGCTACCGACCGGGCCCGCTGCGGCGCGCGGCGGCGGAGCGCGGACTGAAGGGCGGCCAGAAACTCATTGCCCAACCCGGCACGCTGCCGCTCGTACCAGAGAAACGCTTCATCGACATCCGCAGCAGCCGCCGGACGCAGAAGGACGGGCATCACTGGGCTCGACTGCGAATGCGGCCAAGCACCTCTTCCCAAGGGATGCCGACTGGGCCGTCTCGATCAAGCTCATCGAGCCGCCGGTCCAGCTCCTCGCGTTGCGCACTCGTCAGCGGGATCGCCTCCGGCGTCTGAGAGAGACTCTCCCAGAGCTGCTCCAAAAGGCGCAACCGTTCCTCGGGGCTGAGCTCAGCAATGGCGATCGTGCCCACGTAACAAGTATACCCGGTCCTTCTTTCAGTAGACGGCGGGCATGAGGCGTTACTTCCGCCGCTTGCGGAACACCGTCACCGCCAGCGGCGGCAGAGTGACCGCGATGCTCTGGCGGCGGCCGTGCGCGGGCACGGGCTGCGACGCCACCGGTTGCGCGTTCAGCACATTGCCGCCGCCGAAGGCCGCGGCGTCCGTATTGAGAACCTCCTCGTAGATGCCCTCTTCGGGCACCCCAAAGCGGTAGCCGTGACGCGGGACCGGCGTGAAGTTGCAGACGACCAGCAGGAAATCACTGGCGTCCTGCGCCCGGCGCAGGAAAGCGATCACCGATTGATCCACGTCGCGGAAATCCACCCACTCGAAGCCGTTCCAATGGTAGTCCACCTGGTAGAGAGCGGGCTCCGAGCGGTAGAAGCGGTTCAGTTCGCGGAGCAGCCGCTGGAGCTTGCGGTGGTAGTCGAACTCCAGCAGCTCCCAGGGCACTGCGGCGTCGGCGTTCCACTCCTCGTATTGGCCTATCTCCGAGCCCATGAAGAGCAGCTTCTTGCCCGGGTGGGTGTACATGTAGGCGAGGAACGCCCGCACGTTCGCGAAGCGCTGCCACTCGTCGCCGGGCATCTTCGCGAGCAGCGACCGCTTGCCGTGCACCACCTCGTCGTGCGAAACCGGCAGCACGAAATTTTCGGTGAAGGCGTACAGCAGGCTGAAGGTGATCTGGTCGTGGTGGTGCTTACGGTGCACCGGCCCCAGCGAGAAGTACCCGAGCATGTCGTGCATCCAGCCCATGTTCCACTTCATGGTGAAGCCCAGCCCGCCCAGGTGGACCGGGCGCGAGACGCCCGGGAAAGCGGTGGACTCTTCCGCGATGGTGATAGCGCCGGGGACCTGATGGGCCAGCTCGTTGAAGCGGCCGAGGAAGTCGATGGCCTCCAGGTTCTCACGGCCGCCGTACCGGTTCGGAAGCCAGTCGCCGTCCGGCCGCGAGTAGTCCAGGTAGAGCATCGAGGCTACCGCGTCCACGCGCAGCCCGTCGATGTGGTAGCGCTTCAGCCAGAACAAGGCGCTGGAGATCAGGAAGGAGCGGACTTCGTTGCGCCCGTAGTTAAAGATCAGCGTTCCCCAGTCGCGCTGCTCCCCTTTGCGCGGGTCGGCGTGCTCGTACAGGGCCGTGCCGTCGAAGAAGGCCAGCCCGTGGGAGTCCCTGGGGAAGTGGGCCGGCACCCAGTCCACGACCACGCCAATGCCGGCCTGATGGCAGCGGTCTACGAAGTACATGAAGTCCTCGGGCGTTCCGAAGCGCGCCGTGGGCGCGAAGTACCCGATGACCTGGTAACCCCAGGAGCCCGAGAAGGGATGCTCGAACACGGGCAGCAGCTCGATGTGCGTGTAGCCCATGCGCTGGACGTAGGGGATAAGCGTATCGGCCAGCTCACGGTAAGTGAGGGGGCGATTTCCGGGGGCGCGCATCCAGGAGCCCAGGTGTACCTCGTAGAAGGAGACCGGCTGCTTGAGCCAGTCGGTGCGGGCGCGCGACTCCAGCCAGGCGGCATCGCCCCACCTGTATTTGTCCAGGCTCCAAACGACCGAAGCCGACTTCGGCGGCGCCTCGCTCGAGAAGGCGTAAGGGTCGGCCTTCAATTCCCGGTGGCCGTGCTGCTGGGAGCGGATGAAGTACTTGTAGGCGGCGCCCTCCCCGAGCCCGGGAATAAAAATTTCCCAGACGCCGCTCTGGCGGGCGCGCATGGGATGGCGGCGGGTATCCCAGTCGTTGAATTCGCCCGCTACCGAGACCATCTCGGCGTTCGGCGCCCAGACCGCGAAGCGCACGCCGCGGACGCCCTCGCACTCGACCAGGTGAGCGCCTAAGCTGTGGTAGCTCTCCTGGAGCGTACCTTCGGCGTGCAGGTGGAGCTCGAACTCGGTCAGCAGGGGCGGGAAGCGGTAGGGGTCCTCGAAGTCGATCGTGTCGCCGTCCCAAAGTCTGGCGCGCAGGCGGTACGGCCGGGGCGCGCCGTCGAGGCCCGCCACATAGAAGCCGGCCGGATGCTTCTTGGTCATCGGCACGGCCCGCCCGTCCAGCACCACTTCCGCTTCCGAGCCCTGCGGCAGGAAGGCGCGGACCAGCCAGCCGGACGCGCCGGGGCGGCGGCGCACTCGATGGGGCCCCAGGACGCGAAACGGATCGCCGTGGTACCCCTCGACGATGGCCTCGATCTCCTTGCGGGTCATCTGCCGCTATTATGGCAAGGATGGACCTGTCGGAACAGCCGAAGGCGGAGCTACACCTCCATCTGGAGGGCTCGCTCGAACCGGAGACGCTGCTGGAGCTGGAGCCTTCGCTCACGCGCGCCGAGATCGACGCGCGCTACCGCTACGCCGATTTCGCCGGTTTCATCGAAAGCTTCATCTGGGTGGTGAGCCACCTCCGGGCGCCGGAGGACTACGCGCTGGCGACCCGTCGGCTGCTGGAGCGGCTGGCCCGTGAGAACGTGCGTTACGCGGAGATCACCCTGGGCGCGGGCATGCTGCTGACGCGAAACCGGCCGGTTGAAGACGTCTACCAAGCGGTGTGGGAGGAATCGCGGAAGTCCTCAGTGACGGTGCGGTGGATCCTGGACGCCATCCGGCAGTTGGGGGCCGAGCACGCCATGGCGGTCGCGGAGCTGGCGGCGGAGCGCGTGGGCCAAGGCGTGGTGGGCTTTGGAATCGGCGGCAACGAGGCGCGGGGGCCGGTCGAGTGGTTTGCCGAGGTCTTCGAATTCGCCCGCTCGCGCGGCCTGCATCTTGCCATTCACGCCGGGGAGACTGTCGGGCCGGAATCGGTGTGGGGTGCGTTGCGCTGGGGGGCGGAGCGCATAGGGCACGGCATCCGGGCGGCGGAGGACCCGGCGCTGCTCGCCTGCCTCAGGGAGCGCGACGTACCGCTGGAGATCTGCATTTCGAGCAACGTGGCCACGGGCGCGGTCGCCAGCCTCCAAGAGCACCCCATCCGCCGGATACATGACGCCGGGGTTCCCATCGTGCTGAACACTGACGACCCGGCCATGTTCCACACCACACTGGAGCGCGAGTACGAACTGGCGGCGCGGCAGTTCGGGTTCACCGAGGAGGAACTGCGCGCGGTGATCCGGAACGGCTTTCGCTATGCATTCGGCGGTGGCACCGACTTTCCAGTCTGTGTTCCCGAGTCCGGCTGACGCTCGTCGGTGAGCGCCCGCACCCGCGACTCCAGCTCTTCGATGCGCTTGGCCAGCTCTTCGATGGCCTGGCCCTCGGGGTCAGGCAGCTTGGCGTGTTCGAGTTCTTCGTCAACTTCCACTCCGCGGGTGCGCACCACGCGCCCGGGGACGCCCACCACGGTCGAGTGATCCGGCACCGGGTGGATCACCACTGAACCAGCCCCGATCTTGACGTGGTCGCCGATGCTGATGTTGCCCAGGACTTTGGCGCCCGCGCCGATCACTACGTGATCGCCGATGGTGGGGTGACGCTTGCCTTTCTCCTTGCCGGTGCCGCCCAGGGTCACGCCCTGGTAGAGCAGCACGTCGTCGCCGATCTCGGCGGTCTCGCCGATCACCACGCCCATGCCGTGGTCGATGAAGAAGCGGCGTCCGATCTTGGCTCCGGGATGGATCTCGATGCCCGTCAGGTGCCGCGCGAGCTGGGAGACAATTCGCGCCAGGCACCCCAGGCGCGCCTGGTAGAGCCGGTGCGCCAGCCGATGGAGCAGCACGGCATGGAAACCCGGGTAGCAGAAGATGATCTCCAGCGCGCTCTTGGCCGCGGGGTCCTCGCGGAAGACGGTCTCGATCTGCTCTTTGATGGTGCGGAACATCCCTGCCTTCTCATTATCGCCGAAGCGGGAAGGGCAACTGGTCGGTTATGCTTAGGGAGGGAGGCCATGCGCGAAGACAGGTTCGGCGATCAGCGCATGCCTCTAGCCCCGGCTTTGGCGGAAGTCGTGCGGCGTCTGGCTGAGGCCTACCTGCCGTTGCGAATCTACCTGTTCGGCTCCATGGCGCGGGGCGACGCCGGGCCGGACAGCGATTATGACCTGTTGGTTCTGGTGCCGGACGACGCGCCGCCCGAGCGGCGGCGCAGCCGGCTCGCGTACGAGGTTCTTTGGGGGACCGGAGCGGCGGCCGATGTTCTGGTTTGGACGCTGAGTCAATTCGAGAGTAGGGTCCACCTGCCGGCCTCGCTGCCCGCAACAGTGACCCGTGAGGGGAAGCTGGTTCATGCCGCTTGATCCCGCGCTAGTTTCTGAGACTCGCTCCTGGCTCACGAAATCTGCGAAGGACCTCGACGTCGCGGCATATGAACTGGAATCGGCGCGGGCGTTCCGTGAGGACATCGTCTTGGAAGTTCCGCTATCCGGGCGAGCCGGAAGAACCAAGCCGGGAGGAAGCTGACGAAGCGCTCCGCATTGCCCAGCGGGTTCATGAGGCTGTCTTGAGCCGGCTGCCAGCCGAGACGCGGCCCTGAGCGGTCGCGAAATCGCCTACCCGCGCGCAGGCCCACTCTGCCAAGACTTTGTCCGGACCTTGCCCAGGGCCGGGGTGTCCAGCCCGGCTCCGAAGCGGGGGCCACCGCCCCGCATGCTATAGTAGTGAGCGTATGCCGGACGGCTACCTGCCGATCTTCATCTATGGCGCGCTGGCCCTGGCGTTTCCGGTGGTCGTGCTGATGGTGTTCAAGCTACTCAGGCCGGAGCGGCCCGGCCGGGTCAAGGAGGAAGCCTACGAGTGCGGCATCCCCGCGTACTCGGATTCCCGCGGCCGCTACACGGTGCGCTTTTACATCATCGCCATTCTGTTCGTCATCTTCGACGTAGAGACCATCTTCCTGTACCCCTGGGCCGTGCGCTACAAGCAACTGGGCTGGTTTGGGGTGGCCGAAGTAGCGGTGTTTCTGGCCATCCTGATGGTGGGCTACGTCTGGGCTTACAAGAAGGGCGCGCTCGAGTGGGTCTGAGCTTTGAGCGCCTCTACTACGACGATTCCTACCTGACCGAGTTCCAGGCCCGTGTTGTTGAGCGCAGCGCCGACGGGCGCCGCCTGTGCCTGGACCGCACGGCTTTCTATCCTGCCAGCGGCGGCCAGCCGCACGATTTGGGCTGGATTGACGACGCGCCGGTGGTCGAGGTTCTCGAGGAAAGCGAGCGGATCGTGCACGTCACCGCGGAGCCAGTGGAGGGCGAAGAGGTCGGTTGCCGGATCGACTGGCCCCGCCGCTTCGACTACATGCAGCAGCACAGCGGCCAGCATGTTCTTTCGGCGGCGCTGGTCGAGTTGTTCAAGATTCCCACCGTCGGTTTTCACCTGGGCGCGGAGATCTCGGCCATCGACCTGGAGGCGACGGCGCTCGAGCCCGCGCAGGTGGCGGCGGTCGAGGAGCGAGCCAACCAGATTGTCTTCGAGAACCGACCCGTCAGGATCAGCTACGAGGAAGCCGGGCAGGACCTCGACCTCAGAAAGCTCTCGGAACGGGGAGGCACGCTGCGGATCGTCTCCATCGAGGGCCTGGATCGTAGCGCTTGCGGCGGCACGCACGTTCGGGCGACCGGGGAGATAGGCCCCATCCTGGTTCGCCGCCTGGACCGCGCGCACGGCGGCGTGCGGCTCGAATTCCTCTGCGGCGCGCGAGCAGTGCGCCGGGCGCGGGCCGATTTCGATACGCTCAACCGCATTGCCCGCCTCTTCTCAGCGCCCCCGGACGAGACTCCCGCTTTGGTCCAGGCCCAAAGTGAGGCGTTGCAGGCGGCGGAGAGGGCGCGTCGCCGATTGGCTACCGAAGTGGCCAGCTTCCGCGGCCGCGAGCTTTACGCCGCCACCGCGCCGGATGCCGGCGGGACGCGCCGCGTGGTCCAGCGCCTGCGCAAGGGCGCCATCGACGATGACTTGCGCGCCACTGCGCAGAGCTTCACCGCGCAGCCCAAGGCGGTGTTCCTGGCCGTGATCGAGGAGCCGCCGGCGGTTTTGCTGGCGGCCTCGAAGGACGCTGGGATCAACGCGGGCGAGGTCCTGAGGGCGGCCCTAGGACGAGTCGGAGGCCGCGGCGGCGGCAGTGCCGTGCTGGCTCAGGGAAGCGCACCCTCACGGGAGCCGCTGGAGGCGGTGATCAAGGAGCTTCAGGGTTAAGGCCAAGTCTCTCTGCGGCAACGTCTTATGTTAGAATTAAGAGACCTCGATTTCAGGCGCTTGAATAGCGAATAAAAAGCGAACAGTCGGGGTCCCCAACCAGGAGCCAGCGTGGCCAACGAAGAGCACCCGGAAACCCCTACTACACCCCCCGCTGGCGCCCAACTGCCTTTGGGCGGGCCCCCACCCGGCAAGAACGTCATCCCCATCAACATCGAAGACGAGATGCGGCGCTCGTACCTGGATTACGCCATGAGCGTAATCATCGGCCGCGCCTTGCCCGATGTGCGCGACGGGCTCAAGCCGGTGCATCGCCGCATCCTGTTCGGCATGCACGAGATGGGCCTCACCTTCAATCGGCCCACTCGCAAGTGCGCCAAGATCGTCGGCGAAGTCCTGGGCAAGTACCACCCACACGGCGACACCGCCCTCTACGACGCTCTGGTGCGCATGGCGCAGCACTTCTCGATGCGCTACCCGCTCATCGACGGGCAGGGCAACTTCGGCTCGGTGGACGGCGACCCGCCCGCGGCCATGCGTTACACCGAGGCGCGCCTGGCGCGCATCGCCGCGACCCTGCTGGCGGACATCGACAAGGAAACCGTCGCTTTCCGGTCCAACTACGACGACAGCGAGCAGGAACCCGAGGTCCTGCCCACCCGCGTGCCCAACCTGCTGATCAACGGCTCCTCCGGTATCGCCGTGGGCATGGCCACCAACATTCCGCCCCACAACTTGAGCGAGGTCGTCGAGGCCACCATCGCGCTGATTCAGAACCCCAATACCTCACTTGAGAAGCTGATGTACCTGCTGCCCGGCCCGGACTTCCCCACCGCCGGCTTCATTCTGGGCCGGGAGGGGATCATCGAGGCTTACACGCGCGGGCGCGGCCAACTGAAGCTGCGTGCCCGCGCGGCCATCGAGCACCTGGGCAAAGACCGCGACGCCATCATAGTCACCGAGATCCCCTACCAAGTCAACAAAGCGCGCCTGATCGAGCACGCCGCCGCGCTGGTCAACGAAAGGAAGATCGAAGGCATCGGCGAAATCCGCGACGAGAGCGACCGGGAAGGCATGCGCATGGTCTTCGAGCTCAAGCGCGGCGAGCAGGCCGAAGTGGTGCTCAACAATCTCTACAAGCACACCCAGTTGCAGGTGGGCTTCGGGATCATCATGCTGTCGATCGTCGCCGGGCAGCCGCGCGAGCTGGGCCTGATCGACACGCTTAAGCGTTTCATCGACCACCGCGTCGAGGTGGTTCGCCGCCGCACCGAGTACGAGTTGCGGAAGGCCCGCGAGCGGGAGCATGTCCTGCTGGGCTTCAAGAAGGCCCTGGAGAACCTCGACGCCGTCATCCAGTTGATCCGCGGCTCGCGCACTCCCAAGGAAGCGCGCGAGGGTTTGATGGCCGCCTACGCCTTCACCGAGCGCCAGGCGCAGGCCATCATCGAGCTGCAACTCCAGCGCCTCACCGGGATGGAACGGCAGAAGGTCCTCGACGAGCTGGCCGAGATCGAGAAGCGCATCGCTGACTACCTCGAAATCCTGGGCTCGGAGAAGCTGCTGCGCAACCTCATCATCCGAGAGCTTCGGGAGGTCCAGAAGGAGTACGGCGAGGCGCGGCGCACGCAGATCGTCGCCGACCCGGGCGAGATTCGGCTGGAGGATCTGGTGGCGGTCGAGGACGTGGCGGTCACGGTTACGCACGGGGGCTATCTGAAGCGCACCGCGATAGACAGCTACCGGCGGCAGGCCCGCGGCGGCAAGGGCCGCATCGGGATGGGCACCCGGACCGAGGACTTCGTCGCACACCTCATCTGCGCCTCCACGCACAGCTACCTGCTGATCTTCACCAGTAAGGGCCGCGTCTACTGGCTGAAGGTCTACGAGATTCCCGACGCCGGAACCGCCGCCAGAGGCAAACACATCTCGAACCTCATCAACCTCCAGGCGGACGAGGCCATCCGCGCTTTCCTGCCGGTGCGCGAGTTCGTGCACGGCTCCTACATCGTGATGGTGACCCGGCGTGGGGTGATCAAGAAATGCGAGTTGACGGAATTCGACAAC
The DNA here is from genome assembly GCA_964353255.1 of uncultured Solibacteraceae bacterium. Classification (GTDB taxonomy): domain Bacteria; phylum Acidobacteriota; class Terriglobia; order Bryobacterales; family Bryobacteraceae; genus VFZS01. Next base: position 24,400 of record CAYGVJ010000027.1, read on the forward strand.
CCCATCTCGCGCGGCATCTTCGCCATGCACCTGGACGAGAGCGACGAGCTGATCGGCGCCCGGCTGACCAGCGGCCAGAAGTGGATTTTCCTGGGCTCGCACGAGGGCAAGGCCAGCCGCTTCGCCGAGACCCACGTCCGCGGCATGGGGCGGCCCGCGCGCGGCGTGCGGGCCATGAGCCTGGCCGCCAGCGACTACCTGGTGGGCATGGAGGCCGTAGACGAAACCGGTCTCATCCTGACTATCTCCGAGCTGGGCTTCGGCAAGCGCACCGCGCTTGGGAACTACCGGCTGACGGCGCGCGGCGCCAAAGGCGTCATCAACATGAAGACGACCACGCGCACTGGCAAGGTCGTGGCGATCATGGAGGTCAAGGAGGACTCCCAACTGATGATCATCACCAAGGACGGCAAGATCATCCGCATCGAGGCCGGCGACATCCGCCAGGCCGGTCGCTCGACGCAGGGTGTGCGGCTGGTGCGCATGGAGGAAGGCGACCGCGTGGCCGCGGCCTCCGAGATTCCGGAAGAGGAAGCCGGCGAGGGGAACGGCGCCAATGGCCAGGCCCCGCTGCCGCTGTCCGAACCGGAGCGCCCGGTATAATCAAGGTATGGGGTCGCTGGTTGCGCTGGGGAAGCCTTCCGAGTCGCTGGATTCGGCAGTCCTCAAGGAGAAGGAGCAGAGGCTCTTCTCAATTCTGGCTGAGCTGGGCCGGGTGATGGTGGCGTACTCCGGCGGCGCTGACTCCGCCTACCTGGCCTGGGCGGCGCAGCGGGTGCTGGGCGAGAACGCCCTGGCGGTGACCGCCGTCTCCGCGTCGCTGCCGGCCTCGCACAAGCGCGACGCCGAAGACTTCGCCCGGCGCTTCGGCTTGCGCCATGGTTGCATCGAGACTCGCGAGTTTGACAACCCTCGCTTCGTCGAGAACAGCCCCGACCGCTGCTTCCACTGCAAGGACGAATTCTTCACGCGGCTGGAAGAGCTGGGCCGGGAGTGCGGTTTTGCGCACATCATTTACGGCGTCAACGTGGATGACCTCGGCGACTACCGTCCGGGGCAGAAGGCGGCGAAGCTGCACGAGGTCAGAGCGCCGCTGGTGGAGGCCGGCCTGAGCAAAGCCGAGATCCGCGAGCTATCGCGCCTGGCGAGCCTGCCCACCTGGGACCGGCCGGCCTCGGCGTGCCTGAGCTCACGCATCCCGTACGGGACGCCGATTACGCTGGAGCGTGTCAGGACCGTCGAGGCCGGCGAGGAAGCCGTCCGCGCGCTGGGCTTCCGCCAGTTCCGCGTGCGCTTCCACGGCGATCTGGTGCGCATCGAGATCGCCCGCGAGGAGATGCCCCGCGCCCTCACGCCGGAGATGGCTGAGCGCTTCACCGCCATTTTCAAGCCTCTCGGCTTCCACTACGTCACGCTCGACCTGGAAGGCTACCGCCAAGGCTCACTGAACGAGGCGCTGGGGCTGAAGCGGCAGTAGCTGCCGTGGGCCGTTTTCGCCAGCTCGGGAAAATTTCTCACCTTGGGTGCCTCGGCCCTATGTCATTGTGTCGCAATGGATTAGCGGCTCAGACCGGGCCCCGTTTGGACAGAACGCTGGCGCGAGGGCCTTGTACTGTGTTAAGTTATAGCTTAACATAGAGGCGATGGATGGAACGTGTCACGGCGTACCGGGGCCTGATGTTCACCATCGCCTTCGCCCGCCTGAAGGACGGGCGGTCCCCAGGCGCTGAGTTCTACGATGCGCTACCGGTAGGAGAGAAGGCGAAACTCAACAACGTTTTCCGTACAATTGCCGACCATGGCCGCATCGCCAATCCGGAGAAGTTCGGCACTCTGGACAAGGGCTTGTACGAGTTCAAGTCCTTCCAGATTCGGATGCCCTTCGCCTACGCCCGTGAGCGCGGCCTCATCCTCATCACACACGGCTTCTTCAAGAAGAGAGACCGAGCGCCGAAAGAGGAGATAGAACGCGCCTGGGGGATTCTCAGGGAGGATCAGGAGCAGCGCAAGCCTCCGCTTGCCAGGACGGACAGGACATGAAGACGCGACACGACCTTTTGATGAAGGATCCGGAATACCGGAGACTCTACGCCCTTGAAGCGCTCGTTACGGACGCTGCGGAGCTGGTGGCGCGGCTGATGGAAGAGCAGCGGGTGAACAAGGCGGAGTTGGCGCGCCGGCTCGAGAAGTCCCGGGCCTGGGTGACGCAGCTTCTGAGCGGGAAGGCCAACATGACCATCCGCACCCTTGCGGAGGTGGTTTATGCTCTACGCGCTGAAGTGAGACTGAGCACGCAGGCGCAAATGAGCCAACACGGCGAGACCTCTTTGCAACAGCAGTGGACAGTCGCATTCGAGACGCCTTGCAGCGGCAATATCTGGAAGGTCAAGCCCGAGCCCGAGTTCTCCCTTGCCGATCTTGCCCCCGCCGTATGGGCGAAGCGCGATTACGTCGAGGCTGTGCGGTCATTGGGGATGGGGGCATGAACCCGATCATTATTGAGCAGACCCAGGAAGACATCGTGCTGGCGTTCGCAGTGCACAGCAACGCTGCCATCTGCGGCATTCGCCTCTTCCGTAGCCGAATCGCTGGCCAGTTGCTGGACCAGCCTACCGAGGGGCGGATTGTCGTCAGGTTCACCATGAAGTCCCGGAATGTTGAGGCTCCGAAGACCAAGCTCCGCTTTGAGGTGGGTTTCCGCGTGTCCGGCCAGGTGGAAACCCAGCCGGCACAGAAGAAGCCCGAGAAGAAGGGGGTGCTGGTGGCCGTCGCGTGCACCTATGCGGTGGATTATGAGCTTCGGGAGGGATTCGAGCCGTCGGCGAAACAGGTGAAAGCGTTCAAGGACGGCAACGTCATCTTCAACTGCTGGCCCTACTTCCGAGAGTACCTCCAGGAAAGCGTCCAGCGGATGGGCTTCCCGCCCCTAACGGCGCCCTTCCTGCGAGTGCAGCCCAAGGCCCCGAAGGCGGCAAAGAAGGACCCCAAGAAGGCCAAGACTGAATAGGCGCTGGGGCTGAAGCGCGAGTAGGGTAAGACTCCGGTCTTGCCGGGCGGAACAAGACAGGAGTCATGTCCCACGGAATTGTATAATCCATGGAGCGGTGAGCGTGCTGCTCAAGATCCGGGACGCCGAATCCGGCAAGGAAGGGACCGGGTCGGTCTCCATTCGCGCTCCGCGCGAGGAGCTCTCTGCCTATACCCGCGTGGCGCCCGGCTGGCAGCACGCTTACGTGAAGATCAGCGCGGCCGCCAAGACGGTGGGCGCGGGCGTCGAGGCCGCGGGCCCCGGGGCCGGCGAAATCCACGTGGATCCCCTGCTGCGGCGCGAACTCAACGTGCCGGAGGACAGCTCGGTCGAGGTTGAGCCTCTATTGCCCAGCGCGGCCGAAGAAGTCGAGATCGCCTTCCCGAAGAGCAATTTGAGCATGAGCGAGCTGGCCGAGCTGTGCCGCACCTACCTGGTTCACCAGCCGCTCTCGAGCGGACAGTCCAAGCCGCTCTACCTTTACAGCGGCGCGCGCCTGGATGTCGAGATCGTCCGCGTCGGCCCGCAGGATCTGGCCGTGCTGGTGGCGGCCACCCGCATCGTGCCCAGCCAGAAGGAAGCTTCCCAGCGGCTGCGGTTCTCCGATGTGGGGAACCTGGAGCGGGAGAAGGAGATTCTCCGGGAGCGGATCATCCGGCCGCTGCGCTGGAAGGAGCTGTTCGAGTCCATGGGCATCCGGGTGCCCCGCGGCATCCTGTTCTCGGGGCCGCCGGGCTGCGGCAAGACGCTGCTGGCGCGGGCCTTAAGCGGGGAGCTGGGGATACACTGCATCGAGATCCGCGGGCCGGAGGTCTTCGCCGGCATTTACGGCGAGAGTGAGAAGCGGGTCCGCGACCTGTTCGCCCAGGCCCGCGAGCGCGCGCCTGCCCTGGTGCTGATTGATGAAATCGATGCCCTAGCGCCGCCCCGCGAGAGCACGCGCGGGGAGCTCGAACGCCGGATTGTCACCTCGCTGCTGAGCGAGATGGACGGGCTCCAGGAGGCCGAGGGCGTCATCGTGGTGGCCACCACCAACCGGCCCGAACTGCTGGATACGGCCCTGCGCCGTCCGGGACGGTTCGACTTCGAGATTGAGATCGGCGCCCCCGACCGCCAGGCGCGCCTGGCGATTCTGAAGATCCACTCCCGGCGCATGTCGCTCCAGGCCGGGTGCCTGGAAGACGTGGCGGCGCGCACGCACGGCTTCAGCGGGGCGGACCTGATGAACCTGTGCCGCGAGGCGGCTTTCAGCGCGCTAAAGCGGGTCCTGCCCGGGGAGGGCCTGGAGGCCGTGGATCCGCAGGCCCTGCGCGGCACCGAAGTGCTGGGCGCCGACTTTGAGGAAGCCCTCAAGGGCTTGCGCCCGTCGGCGCTGCGCGAGTTCGCGGTCGAGGTCCCCGGCGATCTCTGCTGGGAGGACGTGGGCGGCCTGGCGCAGATCAAGACCACGCTGGTCGAGGAAATCGTGCAGGCCATCGCCGACCCTGCTCCGTTCGCCCGCATGGGCATACGACCGCCGCGCGGGATTCTGCTCTACGGCCCACCCGGCACGGGCAAGACCCTGCTGGCACGCGTGATCGCCAACCGCGCCGAAGCCAACTTCATTTCCGTGCGCGGCCCGGAGATGCTCTCGAAATGGTTCGGGGAATCCGAGGAGCGCATCCGTCGCCTGTTCGAGCGCGCCCGCCAGGTGAGCCCCTGCATCATCTTCTTCGACGAGATCGACGCCATCACCGCCGCGCGCGGCAAGGGCGTCAGCGACGCCGCCGACCGCATCGTCAACCAGTTGCTCACCGAGATGGACGGCTTCGAGACCGGCCGGCACGTCTGCGTCATCGCGGCCACCAACCGCAAGGACATACTGGACCCCGCGCTGCTGCGGCCCGGCCGGTTCGATTACGTCTTCGAGGTGCCACTGCCGGGGCCGGAGGAGCGCTGGCAGATCTTCGAGATCCATCTGCGCGGCAAGCCGCTGGCTGAAGACCTGGATTTGGCGATGCTCAGCGGCGACGCCAGGACCAAAGGCTTCTCCGGGGCCCACATCGCCGAGGTGTGCCGCCGCGCCGCCATGGAAGCGCTGCGTGAGAACGCCTTCTCGGCCGAAGGCGCCCTCGTCGCCCAGCGGCATCTGGTCGGCGCCGTCGAGGCGGTCAGGCAGAACATCGACGAGCTGGAGAAGAAGATTCGGCCCATCGGTTTTGTGCAGCCTTCGGGATGAGGTGAGTCGCTGTGTTGAGGAAGCCCGCACTGGGAATCGATCTTGGCACTTACAACAGCGCCGCGGCGGTGCTGACGCCGAAAGGAGAGGTAGTACCCGTCTCGGCGTCCGCGGAGCGGCGCTTCTGGGGAAAGAGCCGGGAGCGGATCAAGCCTTTTCCGTCCGTCGTAGTGTACTTCCCCGACGGGCGGGTGCGGGCGGTGGGCTACGAAGGCAAGGTGCTGGCCGAGAGCGAGCCGCAGTTTGCGGTGTGGGGCATCAAGCGGCTGCTGGGCAAGACCTACCGGGAGGCGCTGGACCACGGCGAGCTGGATCGGATGCTGCTCGCGGTCGAGCCGGACGGCGCCAACGGGCGGTGCATGTTCGAGTTGGACGAGCGGGAGGTCCGGCCCGAGGACGTTTGCGCCGAGCTGCTGCGCCACATCCGGCGGATCGCCGAGGAGCAGGCGGGCGCGGAGCTGACCGAGGTGGTGATCTCCGTTCCGGCGTATTTCGATGCTATCGCCACCAGCGCTACCGTCGAGGCCGCCCGCCTGGCCGGCTTCGAGCAGGTCGATAGCATTCCCGAGCCGGTGGCCGCGGCCCTGGCCTACGACATCCAGGTGACGCCGCGTCCCTTGAACTTCCTGGTATTCGATCTCGGTGCAGGCACGCTCGATGTTACGGCGGCCGAGGTCTGGCGCGACAAGCCCGGCCCGGCGGGCGTCAGGTGCACTTCCCGGAAGAACACCGGCGACACGCACCTGGGCGGCCTGGACATGGACGACCGGCTGCTGGAGTACGTCACCTCCGCCATGTCCCTGCCGGCTTTGGACGAGGAAGACCGCCTGCGGCTGCGGCGCGTCGTGGAAGCTGCCAAGATCGCGCTGTCGGATGAGACTTCCGCTACGCTGGAAGTCTTCCTGGAAGGCGAGCGGAGGAGCTACTCGCTGACTCGCTTCGAGTTAGAGGAGGCGCTGCGCTCAGGCTCCAGGGATATTCTGGCCGCCTGCGAGGAGCAAGTGCGGCTGGCCCTCAAGGGCGCGGGCTGGAGGCCGGAAGAGGTGGATCAGGTGCTGCTGATCGGCGGTCCGACGGCCATGCCCTGCATCCGGAACATTCTCGAAACGCTGTTCCGCCGCAACCCCGAGGTGGTCGCCCAGCTCCGGCAGCTTGCGGCGCCAGCGGTGGATCCCATGCTGGCGGTGGCCGTCGGCGCGGCCAGGTCGCGGGGAACGCAGATCACCAAGATCCACCCCTACGGCTACGGCTTCGTGAGCCTGCGTATCGAGCCGGTGCCGGGCCAGCCCATGTTCCGCGTCTTCCGCGAGCCTCAGATCCTGATCCCGCGCGACTCGGTGTTTCCCTCCGAGCCGGTCACTGCCACCGTAGACAGCCCGTTCTACCGGCTGGACCAGATTTTCCCGCTGGAGCTGATCCAGCAGGTGCCGGAGTCCGAGCAGAACGCCCCCGGCATGGGCGGGCGCCAGTTCCGCTTCCTGGGCGAGTACCAGATGGCGTACACGCGCGTGCCTTTCCTGATGCAGGTCTCGATGCGGCTTACCGAGAACGGTGAATTGGAGACGGTGATTCGCAACCTCCAGGGGGTCGAATCGGCGACGTATGTGGGTGTTGGCTCGCTGCGGCGGCATCCCATCGAGCTGCCCGCCTCGAAGCTGGAGATGCTGCCCAGCGGGTGCGGCAAGTGGACCTTCGTGGCCCGCCACGCCGAGGGTCTCAAGCAGTGGGGTGAGGGCTTCACGCGCTTTCTGGGCGCGCGGGCGACGGCCAGCGGACGGCGCGACCGCTACGTCGCGGAAGGCCAGGACGAGCTTCACTCCGCTCTTTCGCGCTGGGGCGGGCACCTGGAACACGACGTCAACCGGGTGTTCACCGCCGGCAAGACCCTGCTGGCGCGGGCGCTCGAAGTAAAGCTGATCAGTGACGCCGAGCGGCACCGCTGGGAAGAGGAGCTGGACGCAGCGCGCTCCCGCTGCTACCAGAGCGGGCAAGGCTGACATGGGGGGGGTCTGCCCCGACTGCAACCGCCGGTGGCGGCCCGCGCCGGGTACGGCTCTGCTGCGGCAGCTCTCCGATTTCCTGGCGCATCCGCGCAGTGGGCCTCTCAGGTTTCGCGGCCAGCGCGAGTTGTGCGGCGCCTGCTGGCGCCGCCGGGCGAGGCAGCACTACGGCGCCTTCAACAATCCCGGTCACCTGATCCTGAGAGCGCTCGAGTCTCTGCCGCGTGATCGGGCTCTGGCTCGGGCCTGGGCGGACGAGGCCGTCCGCAGGAACCCCGGTTTGGCGGCGGCGTATTTGGTGCGGGCACAAATCGCTGGAGCGCAGAGGGACTGGCCGCGCGCGCTGGCCGACTGCGACCGCACCGTAGCGCTGAACGAGCGCGACGGCGAAGCCTGGTTCCTGCGCAGCCAGATCAAGCTGGGCTGCGCCTCGACCCTGAAGGACCGCGCTCGTGCCCGCGAACTGGAAGCCTCCGCGGCCGCCGACCTCCTTCGAGCTGCGGCGCTGGCTGTCGGCAGCACGCGGCAGGCAGCCGGAGACGAAGCCAGGGATCCCGTGGCCTTGCTCGAACAGGGCCGGGTCTTGATGCAGGCTGGCGATTGGGCCGGGGCGCGGCGCGCGGCCTCCCAGGCTCTCGAAAACAACCCCACGCTGATCGATGCCCACATGCTGCGCGGCTTCTGCGGGCGAAAGCTCGGGGACTTCCACGAGGCGCTGGCTGACTACACGCGCGCCATCGAGTTGGACTCCCAGCACGGCCGCGCCTGGCTGGACCGCGGCGCCGTCAAGGTGCTGATCGCCTACAGCATCGACGAGCCGCTACAGGCCGCCGCAGGCCCCCCCTACCGGAAGTACTGCCCCGAAGCCGTCCAGTGGCTCCTGGAAGCGCACGTGGACTACGACAAGGGCGCCCACCTGGACCCGGACGATGACTCGGCGGGGCTGTCGCTGCTGGAGTTGGAGATCATTCTCGACCGGCACAAGGAGGCGGTGGCCAGGGCAGCCGAGTGGCGGAACCGCATCCCAGAGCCTGGCAAGCGCATGGCCTGCGCCTGGCTGGGCGCCATCGCGTTCATCCTGGCCGGCAAGAAGGAGCGCCACTGGGCGCAGTTCCGCGAGCACCTGGAGCGCAATTCCACCACGCCGGCCTGGGAGCCTGAGCAGATCGACGGCTACCTGGCGCGTGTTCAGAAGGAGGGGAAGTGCCCGCCCGCCCGGCTGGCAGACGCCCAGCGGGTCCACGCGTTGTTCGTGAGCCGGTATCGGTCATCAAAGGAGGCATCGCCTTGAGTCTCTTTCGCAAACCCCCGCCCCTGCGTCCGCTGGAGATGCTGGAGGCGGCCAGGCTCCTGGTGCAACACCAGGACTGGCCGCGCGCCCGGACGTGCGCGAGCGAAGCCATCCGGCTCAATCCGGCGCTGCCAGAGGCCTACATGATCCGCGCGTTCGCCGCGCGCGTAATGGGCGATCTGGAGGCCGCCATTGCCGACTACACCCTGGCCATCGAGCGGGACCCCCAGCGCGGCGAGGCCTGGATGTTCCGCGGGGCCTGCAAAGCTCAAATGGCGTCCGCGGCGACGGACCGCTCAAGGGCGCGGGAACTGTTGAGTGAGGCGCACCCCGACTATCAGCGGGCCTCCGAGCTGAAGCCCGATGACGAGCAGGCCGGCCTGGCGCTGCTCGAACTGGAGATTTGCCTGGGCCGGTACCGCGAGGCCGTAGCCACCACGGGGCTGTGGTGGCGCCGCATGCAACACGCCAACTACAAGCTGATCTGCGCCTGGCTGGGGGCCATCGCCTTCATCCTTGCGGGGAGGCCGGAAGCGAAGTGGATTCACTTCCGGGAGTTTCTCGAAGCCGACCGCAGCCGGCTGAGCGCCACCGAATGGAGCGTGGTCGAGATCAGCCGGGCGTTGGAGCGGCTGCCCTCCGAACCGAATTGCGACCGCGAAAGGCTGGACCGCGTGGGCGAGATCCACGCGCTCTTTCTGCGCCATTTCCCCGCCGGCGGGCCGGTGATCCGGTAGGCGTGCGACCCTGCGGGACTACAGAACGGCCAGGAATTCGTCCAGGCTGGCCCCCGCCTGCCGGAGAATGCTGGCCAAGGTGCCGGGCGCGAGGCAAGGGTGATTTGGGACTGTGACGCGCCGCTCGCCTTTGCTGAGTCGCACGTGAGACCCCGTCTGGCGAGTGATTTCGAAACCCAGGCGGAGCAAAGCCCGGACGGCTTGCGCGGCTGGCACATCACGGGGGAGTTTCACGACTGGACCAGCACGGGGTCGCTGACGAAATGAAGCCGAACGCGGCGGGGCACTTCCCCTGGCTCAAAATGGCATTGGACCGCATCTTGGACCTGCTCCTGCAACTCCCGCAGATCTCGGCCCTGGGTGGTGATGCCCCCGTTGCCCTCGGGCGAGTCCCAGGTGGCGACCAGCCAGCCTGAATCCTCCGAGATGCAGACTTCAAACGTGATCTCGTCCACTAGCTTCACCTTACCATCAAACCGAGCAGGGGGAAGTAGCTGGTGTTGGCGAGCAGCGCCAGCCCTCGTCGCTCAGCCGTCCGCGACGCCGGTGGGCCGGTTGCGCAGGCGCGCGCGCACGGCCTCCACCACTTTCCGCCCCGACGGCAGCACGCCCAGAACCGCCAGCGCGCCCCCGTCGATCACTGTCTCTCCGTCCACGAGCACCTTGAATTCCGCGTAGCGGCCTCGGACCATCTCGACATCGGTCTGTAGCTCGCGACGGAGCCGCGCCGCCACACGGGCGGCGTGCAGTCCGGAGATTCAATACGCGCAATAGCGAATGGCGATCCGAGCCATGCTCACCTCTATCTCTCAGACCATCAGCATAACCTGAAGGGCAGGTCAGTACAGCCTAACTCGCCCGCATGGCCTCCGGATCCCAGGCGCAGATGCGCTGCTCGAAGCAACTGGTGTTGGCGAGCAGCGCCGGGCCCGCGGCGCGGAAACCGAAGGTGGCGTCCTCGACTACCGGCTTGCGGCTGCGCACCGCCGCATAGAAAACCTTGTGGTGCTCGCGATGGGCATCGTAGCCCGGCGGCGGCGCGTACACGGTCTGCGACGACTCCATGCGGGCGGTGCTGGGCTCCTGCGGTGGGTACTTCTTGCGGTACTCCTTGAGGAACTCCTCCTGCACCGCCTTGGGGAACGTGCCGATGGTGTAGCCTGGCTCGGTCTCGGGCAGCGCCTTGGAGATGGTCACGTTGGGGCCGGCGGTGAGGATGGCTTCGGTGCCTACGAAGCGGAATCCGAACTGCTCGCTGGCCACGCTGCTCTTGAAGTTGACGCGCAGCGCCAGGTTGAATCCGGGGTAGTCGAGTAAGGCCAGCATGACGTCGGGCACGTCGCGCCCGTCCTTCCAGTAGCGCAGCCCGCCGGTGGCCAGGATGCGCGTCGGGCCGATCGACCCCGTGGCCACGTGCAGCCCGCTCAGCAGGTGAACGAACAGGTCGCCCGCCACCGCCGTGCCGTAGTCGCGGTAGTTCCGCCAGCGGAACAAGCGGATAGGCTCGAAGGGCCGCTTGGGGGCGCTGCCCAGGAAGCGGTCCCAGTCGATGTTGGCCGGTGAAGCGTCCGGCGGGATCGAGTACTGCCAGGCGCCCAGGGCCGTGTTGCGGTCCAGCCAGGCCTCGACCAAATTCAACTCGCCGATAGCGCCGCTCTTGATGAGGTCCCGCGCCTGGGTGTAGATCATCGAGGTGACGTACTGGCTGCCGACCTGAAGGATTCGCCCGGAGGCGCGCTCGGCGGCAATGACCCCCAGGCCCTGCTCTACCTTCTGCACCATGGGCTTCTCGAGGTACACGTCTTTGCCGGCCTTGAGCGCGTCAATGGCGATCTGCGCGTGCCAGTGGTCGGGTGTGGCGATGATCACCGCGTCCACATCCTTGCGGGCCAGGATCTCGCGGTAGTCGCGCGTGGTGAAGAGCTGCTCGCCCCAGAGCTCCTTGCTGCGCGTGAGGCGCCCGTCATATACGTCGGCGACCGCCACCAACTTCACGCCCGTGACGGAAAGCGCATAGCGGGTGTCGCCCATGCCCATGCCGCCCGCGCCGAGCAGCGCGATCTGGATCTGGTCGTTGGCCGCGTAACGGGCGGGCGGCTGAGCGGCTGCCGCCAGGCCGACCGTCGTAGTTGCTTGCAGGAAGTGTCGTCGTGTGGAGGCCATAGACTACCACTGTAACGCGGGCTCAGCCCGGTGAGAGGACGCTGGCGCCGATGCCGGCCATCCCGAGGAAGGCTCTGTCGAAAGTCACAATGGTGAGGCCCGCCGCCCTGGCGAAGGCCGCCAGGTAGGCGTCGGCCCAGAGCTTGGTTGACGGATGGGGCCTGGTGCTGAACTCCTGGAACAGGCGCTCGAACTCGGCCGATTCCGGCTCCCGATGAAACTCGATCCGCTCGTCCGCGTACCAGCGCAGGTAGGCCCGCCAGGCGGCGCGCTGGCTCATCACGTCGATGCCCATCACCTGCTGGTTGGTCAGCAACCGCAGCAGCCCGAGCTGGGTGAAGCGGCAGAAGAAGATCGGCTCGTCCTCTAGCGACTGGAACCACCCTGCTGCGACGGCGTGGTGGACGTGGCGGCTGTGGGTCAGGGCCAGCCACACGTTCACATCAGGGAAAAGGGATGATCTCATAGATCTGTTCGTTGCTGAGGTCGAGGACGCCTGGCTGCTTGGAGTGGACTATAGGCAGTTGAAGCCGGCCCTTCTTCCCGGCGCCCGCGCGTAGCTCGCGCTCTACGCCACGTAGGATGAGCGCCTTTACGGAGCAGCCCCGCTCAGCCGCCTTGGACTTGAGCGTGCGGTAAGTCGGGTCGGGAATGTCCACGGTAGTCCGCATGGAACCAGCCTACCATATTTATGGCTGCGCCAAAGTTTCCTCGCTGAGCGCCGCCAGCGTCTCCATGAACTCGGCCAGGTGGGCCTGCTTGTGGCCGGTCTCGGCCGCCAGGGTGAGGTAGGGAGTCATCACCGTGGCGCGCAGCACGAAGATGCCCTCGCGGGGGTAGTCGGCGGGGTCCACCTCGGCCCGCTCGAGCAGGTCCGCCACCGAGTGGGGCGAGTAATTGGGCACGTGGAAGCGCGTGCGGGACACGAAGAACGGTTGCAGGTAGCTGTAGCCGCGCTCGCCCAGCTCGGCTTGAATGGTCAGATGCTGGTAGACCGCCTCGGTCAGCGCGTTCATGCGCTCGAGCGACCGGCTGGCCTTCTCCTTGATGACGAAGCAGACCATGTTGGTGTCCGGCGGGGGCGCAGTGACGGGCACGAACTGGTAGGCGGTCGTCTCACGGTTGGCCTTGGCCGACTGCTCCCAGTGCACCAGGCGCTCGTACAGCTCGCGGGCCGCCAGCAGCGAGGCCCGCGCGATCTCGCCATAGCCCTGGCGGTTGGGCGGGATCATGCGGTGTGACAGCCAGCAGGAGGCGGCCGCGGCTCCGGGCTTGGAGCCTTCCAGGATGAACGGCCCCACGTTCACCGGCGGGCTGTACTGGCGGGTCTGGATGTTGGCCGCGGCGGTGACTGTGATGTAAGGCGCCTCCTGGGTCAGGAAGTGGCGCACCCGGTCGTTGCGGAAGGCCACTACGCCGCAGGGATAGGGGATGTAGCCCATCTTGTGGGGGTCCACGGCGATGGACTCGGCCTTCGGGAACGCCAGGAAGGAGCTGCAAACTTCCTTGTTGCCCCAGCGCATCTCGACGGTGCGGCGGTAGTGGCCCCGGCGTATCTCCAGGCGCCGCGAGGCGAAGTCGTTGACGTCGCGTATCCGTGCCGTCAGGTCCGCGGGCGCGTCGTCGGTCACGAACACCGACCGGAGGTAGCCTCCCCAGGCGGCGTCCACGTGGAGCCAGAAACTGGTGTGGGCCTCGGCCTCCAGCCGGTCGCGGAAGTCGTCGATGCGGTGCACCGGGTCCACGCTGCCCTCTTCGGTGGTCCCCGCCAGGGCGATCACCGCCAGCGGGAACTGGCCGCGCCGCAAGGCGGCCCTCACTTTGTCTTCCAGATCGCGGACGTCCAGCCGGAACATGCGATCCACGTCCACAAAAACGACACTGTCGCGCCCGATGCCCAGCACGTCCGCCGCCTTGATCAGGCTGTAATGCGCCGTGCCGGAGACGAAGATGGCCGGGGGCCATTGCTGGAAGCAGGGCAGCACGCCGTTGTGCGCCAGCGAGAACCCGGTCTCGCGAAGCAGTTGCCAGGCCCTGCCGGCGGCTTCCTCGTCCGGCAGGTTCCAGTGCTGCCGGACGGCGTCCACGAACCGCGGCAGCAGGAAGATGGCCGAGTTCGGCCGCAGGCCCAGGCATTGCTGGTCTTCCAGCGCGCGCAATTGATGCGCAGTCTGCGCGCCGGCCGGCTTTACGGCCAGCGGGAGGCGCTCCTTGGCGCAGGCGTGCTTGACCGCCAGCGGGAAGTAGCGCACATTACGCGCCACCCACAACGCCTCCAGGTTCGCCACGGTGCCCCCGCTGGTGATGTGCGCCCAGCCGAACTCTTTCTTGGTTTCGCGGTGTTGCGCCCCCAGCGGCGGCGGGCACTGGTAACCCAGCATGCCCAGAATGTCCCGCGCCACCTCCAGCTCCCACTCCACCGTCACCGGCGCGGCCTCTGGGGTGACGTTGTTGGGGTTGTAAAGCATGCCCGCGAAGTAGCCCAGCACCGAGGGGATAGTCTGGTCCGAGAGCATGTGGGCGATGTAGCGCGGGCTGTAGAACGGGAAGTGGCGGCGCAGCCCCGCCAGCATCTCGCTCAACTGCTGGAACAGCGCGTCGGTCCAGTCCAGGCCTTCGCGCCGCATGTGCTGGGTGATGGTGATCTCGTCGGAGGGGTAGTAGTTTCGCCGCCAGTGGAAGTAATCCCGCAGGATGTACAGCATCATCTCTTCTTCCAGGCTGGCGTTTTCGGCCTTGGGGCCCAGAAACCAGATGCCCAGTTGTTTGGTCTTGTCGCGGACGACGGGCTTCTCTTCGTTCACAGGTGCGCTCCACCTCAGATTCTATAAGACGCGCGTGCGGGCTGTGATAAGATCCGCTTTTGCCCGTGACTCAGCCCTGGGTCCAGAACTACAATCCGCTCTCCAACACGGCTCTTTCCACGGTGGCGGCCGCCGTCCCGGTCTGCCTGCTCTTCTACCTGCTGGCGGTGCGCAAGACGGTTGCCTGGCGCGCCGCGGTATACGCTTTTCTCGCCGCCGTGGCCCTGGCGCTGGCGGTGTTCGGTATGCCGCCTGCCATGGTGGCCGGCGCGGTGGCGCATGGGTTGGTCTATGCCGTGGTGCGCATAGTCTGGACCCTGGTGGCCGCGGTCTTCATTTACGAGCTGACGGTCGAATCGGGGCACTTCGAGGTCATCAAAGAGTCCATCGGGGCGATCACCGACGACCGGCGCTTGCAGGTTCTCCTGATCGCGTTTGCCTTTGGCGCCTTGCTGGAGGGCGCGGGCGGCGGCGGCGCGCCGGTGGCCGTTTGCGGCGTGATGATGGTGGGGCTCGGTTTCAACGCCTTCGAGGCCGGGGTGTTATGTCTCATCGCCAACACCGCCCCGGTGGCTTGGGGCGGGATGGGGAACCCCATCCGCACGCTGGTGGCGGTGACGGCCTTGCCGGAGGCGGACTTGAGCGCCATGGTGGGGCGCATCCTGCCCTGGACGGCGATTATCCTGCCCTTCTGGCTGGTTCGTAGCCAGGTCAAAACCCGCGAGACCATCCAGGTGTGGCCGGGCCTGATCGCCTGCGGTTGCGGTTTCGCGGTCATCCAGTTCTTCTGGTCCAACTACATGGACGCCGCGCTGGTGGACATCATGGGCGGGATGGGTTCGTTGTTGCTGCTGGCGGTGTTCTTCCGCCTGTGGAAGCCGCGGCAGATCTGGCGCTACCCCAATGACCCGCCTGTGTCGGAGACGACCGTGCGGAGACACTCTGCCCGAGCCATCCTGCACGCCTGGTCCCCGTTCCTGCTGCTGACGGTGTTTGTGATCCTGTGGGGCCTGCCTGGCGTGAAGACGCTGGTTGATTCAGTCACCGTGAGGGCGCCGGTTCCCGGCTTGCATCAACAGGTGATCCGGACCCCGCCGGTGGTGGCCGCGCCGCACGCCGAGCCGGCGGTCTTCGAGCTGGCCTGGCTGTCGGCGGTGGGCACGGCGACCATGCTGGCCGGGCTGGTGGCCGGACCGCTGCTGGGCCTTTCGTTGAAACGGATCTTGAAGGTGTACTGGCGGACGGTGCGCCGCCTGCGCTTCAGCCTGGTGGCGATACTGGCGATGCTCGGCCTGGGCTACATCACGCGCTACTCCGGGATGGATGCGGTCCTCGGGCTGGCCATGGCCAACACCGGCTGGTTGTTTCCGATGTTTGGGACACTGATCGGCTGGCTGGGTGTGGCGCTCACCGGGACCGACGCCGGCTCGAACGCCTTGTTCGGCAGCTTGCAGGTGATCACCGCCAACAAGCTGGGCCTCTCGCCCGTGCTGATGGCCTCGGCCAACTCGGCCGGGGGCGTGATGGGCAAGATGATCGACGCCCAGTCGATCATCGTGGCCTGCGCGGCCACCGGTCAGCAGGGCCGCGAGGGCGACATGTTTCGCGCCGTGCTCCGCCACAGCATCCTGCTGGCGCTGGTTGTGGGGCTGATCGTGACGGCGTACGCCTACTGGCTCACCGGCTGGGTGCCCAGCGGGCACAGGTTTTGGTGAGGGGGGGCCGCTTGGATCTTGATCCCATCACGGTACGGGCCGAAGGCCCCTGGGCGACGCCTGCCAGAATCCATAGGCTACCGTTCCGCGTAGCGAGCGTCTCCTGGAATTGGAATCCCGCGCATGGTTATGCAGCCGCGAGCCGTGGGAGTCCAGGTGACTGGCTCCGAGCAGGCCTACGTCGCAGGGCCGAATGAGCGGGTTTGTGACGCTCCGGGGGGTCGGGCTATGCTGAAGTAGGATTCGCGGGCGCTGGGTTGGCACCAAACGTGCTCCCGAGATGGCGGCAGGGTGTGTAGAGTGCCGGTGTAGTGTAGGTGGAACTGGCCATGCGCGGGTTCAGGCTACAGTTTCCAGGGGCGCTGCTGGTGATCTTGACGGCGGCGGTGGTGCCGTGTGCGCTCATCAATCTCCAGCAGCATCGTCAGTTCCGCCTGGCGGACGACGGAGTGACCTGGGTGGACCGCCGCGGGGCAGTAGAGGCCCTTCACGTGGTTGGCTCCAGCCCCGCCGACCGGGCCGGTCTGCGAGCTGGAGACAGACTCCTGGGTATTAATGGCGCGCCCGTCCGGAGCGCGGGCGACGTCAGCAAGTCCCTGGTTGGCCTCGGCGCCTGGAGCCGAGCCAGCTACCTGGCGTGGCGCGACGGGGTGGACTTCCAGGTGACGCTGATCGTCGGCGAGTGGGCGCCTGACCCCGCCTTGTACTATCAGTACCTGGTTGGGGCCGCGTATCTGGCGGTAGGGTTGTTCGTGTATTTCCGCCGGCGCAGCGCAGCCAAGGCGCAGCACTTCTACGTGCTTTGCCTGGCCAGCTTCGTCCTGTCCACGTTTCACTACACGGGCAAGCTGAACGACTTCGACAAGCTGATGTACTTCAGCAACGTCGCGGCCGGGCTGCTGGCTCCTGCTCTGTTCGTGCACTTCGCCCTGAGTTTTCCCGCGCCCAGGAGTTGGTTTGGGCGCGGAGGTCTCGCATTGGTGTACCTGCCGGCCGCTCTGCTGGGAGTTGCTTTCTTCGGGGCCGCCTCCGGCGCCCTGCAAGTGGCGATCCCGCTCCTCGAGCTAAGGTGGCTGCTGGACCGGGCAGCTTTGGGCTTCCTGCTGGCCATGTACGGGGCGGGCGCCATGATCCTGACGGTGGCGCGGCGCCGGGAGCGAGAGCCGATTGTTCGCCAGCAGCTCAAGTGGTTGCGCAACGGGGCTGTCTTCGGAGTCCTGCCGTTCGCTGTCTTCTACGCTGTGCCCTACCTGCTGGGCGTGGTGCCCGGGCCTCAGGCACGGCTGGCGGTGCTGTCTCTGATGCTGATCCCCGTCACCTGGGCCTGGGCCGTGATCCGCTACCGGCTCATGGACGTGGATATTATCTTCCAGCAAGGCTACGTTTACACCCTGGCGACGCTGTGCGTGCTGGCTGTTTTTGCCGGCCTGGTGCTGTCAATAGGCCGGTTCGAGGACCTGGGACCGACCGGGGCCGCGGTGTTGATCCTGATACTGGCCTTCATTTTCCAGCCCATCCGCAACTGGATCCAGGAGCAGTTGGACCGGCGCTATTTCTACAAGGATCGCTACGACTACCGCCGGACTCTGACCGAGTTCGCCAGGGAATTGAGTGCGGAGACCGATCTGGACGCCATGCTGTGCTCGGCGGCCGACCGGCTCATGCGGACCCTGTCAATCGAGCGGCTGGGGTTCTTCCTGCGCGAGGAGCAGGGCGATGCTTTCCGCCTGGAGAAGATGGTTGGCGCCCCGGCCCCGGAGGCCGCCTCCTGGGACCTCAGTTTCTTGTCTGCCGAACCGGACCAGCCGTATCTGTTTTTCGAATACACCCGCCGGCCCCTGGACCTGAGGTTTGCCGAGTGGCCGGAGGCCGTTCGCCGGACCATCGCGGAGCTTGACCTCACGTATTATCTGCCCTGCTCGGTGCGCGGCTCGACGATCGCTTACCTGGGGGCCAGCCGGACCCGGGAAGGCGACTTCCTGTCGAGCGATGATCTCCAGTTGCTGGCCGCGGCCAGCGGCTCGATCGGGATTGCCATCGAGAACGCCCGCCTGTACCGCTCGCTGGAGCGGAGGGTGGAAGAGTTCGAGCGCCTGAAGGACTATAGCGAGAACATCGTCGAGTCGATAAACGTCGGGATCCTGGCGGTGGATCTGGATGACCGGATCGAAAGCTGGAATTCGCAGATGGAGGCGCTGATGGGCGTAGAGCGCGCCGCGGCGGTGGGAAGGCGTCTGGAGGAGTTGTTTCCGGCGGAGTTGGTCGAGCAGTTTGCGGCCGTGCGGGGCGAGAGCGGCGTCCACCATATCTTGCGGTTTCCCCTGCGTCGGGACCGGACCTCGCGGCTAGCCGACTCCCCGGCCGAGCGCACCAACGGACGGGGTCAGGCCGCCTCCGGCCTGCCGCAGGGCGCGTCCCCCGTTGAGCCGCCGCAGGAAGCCATCGTCAACATCGCCGTCGCCCCTTTGGTCTCGCGCGAGCTCAAGCACATCGGGCGGCTCATCATCTTCGACGATGTCACCGAGCGGGAGGAGTTGGAGCGCCGCTTGGTGCAGGCCGACAAGCTCAGCTCGATCGGGCTGCTGGCGGCCGGGGTGGCTCACGAGGTCAACACTCCACTGGCGGTCATCTCCACTTACGCCCAGATGCTGGCCAAGCAGATCTCGGGCGACGAGCAGAAGTCGCTGCTGCTGGAGAAGATCGCCAAACAGACCTTCCGCGCCAGCGAGATCGTCAACTCGCTGCTGAACTTTTCGCGGGTCTCCCCCACCGCCTTCGAGGAGGTCAGCCTGAACCGGGTCATTCAGGACACCTTGCCGCTGATCGAGCACCAGCTCGAGGAGGCCGGAATCCGGCTACAATTGGACCTGGAAGACCAGCTACCCGCCATCCGGGCCAACGTGGGCAGGCTACAGCAGGTCTTCCTGAACCTGTTGCTGAACGCTCGGGACGCTATGGAATCCGGCGGAACCATCAGCCTCCGCACTCGCAGCGACGGTGAGGCGGTCCGGGTCGAGGTCATCGACACCGGCCACGGGATTCCTCCCGAAAACCTGCCGCGGCTCTTCGATCCCTTCTTCACCACCAAGGCGGGGCGGAAGGGAACCGGGCTGGGGCTCTCGGTCACTTATGGAATCGTGCGGGAGCACGGCGGCCGGATCGAGGTCGCCAGCCAGCCGGGGGCGGGAACGCGTTTCCAACTGGAGTTTCCGCTGGCCAGGAACGTGGTGCATGCCTGAGAGTGCGGTCGCCGAGGAGCTGGTTTCGAGCACCGGCAAAGGCCGGATCCTGGTGGTCGATGACGAACTGGACGTCTGCGAGAGCCTGGACGCCCTGCTGGGTCTGGAAGGCTATGCGGTCGAGATCGCCCTGAGCGCCGCCGAAGGCCTCCGCAAGCTGGAGACCCGCAGTTACGACCTGGTCTTGCTGGACCTGATGATCCCCGACCGTTCCGGCATGGAGGTGCTGGCGGAGATCCGGGACCGGGACCGCGAGACGCCGGTCTTCCTGATCACCGCCTACGGGTCGGTCCAGGTGGCGGTGGATGCCCTGAAGGCGGGCGCCAGCGACTACTTCTCCAAGCCCTGGGACAACGAGAAGCTGCTTATCGAGATCGACCGCATGATCTCCAAGCGGCGCCTGGAACGCGAGAACCTTCAGCTCAAACGGGCCCTCCGGCAGCGCTACAGTTTTCCCAACATCGTCGGCAAGAGCGAGCGGATGGTGCGCATCCTGGACCTGGTCTCCCAGGTGGCGCCCAGCCGCGCGACCATACTGATCACCGGCGAGACCGGGACCGGCAAGGAGCTGATCGCCAAAGCCATCCATGCCAACTCGCCGCGCGCCGAGC
>CAYGVJ010000028.1:0-43244 GCA_964353255.1 uncultured Solibacteraceae bacterium
CCACTGCGGAGGCCTCGACCTTGCCCCAGCTACCCACTAAAATGCCGGAAGAGCGAGTTTCTTACGCTCGTACACCTGGGTCGCGTTCCAGCGGTCGCTGGCGGATCCAATCCGTCTCACGAAGTTGTACGTGAGGACAGCCGTGTCTCCGCTGACTTGGACCTTTGGGGCGACGATCTCGTAACCGTCGAACAAGGGCGTGCCGCGGAACCCCTCGCAGAGCGCCTTCACCGCCGGGAGACCATCGAGCCGCTGGTCCGTCATGACATGGAAATAGGTGACCTCAGCGTCCAAAGTCGCCAGCAGGGGATCGGGATTCCCCTTGAGCTAGCCGTCCACGGCAGCACGCTCCAGCGCGAGGATCTCCCTCGCGGCGTCCGCGTTGGAATCGGCGAACGCGAGCATGCCGCACAGCGCTGACGCCACGGCGCAAAGCAGAATGATTCTCTTCAAGTGCTCACCTCCACGAAATACGACAACCGACCGCCGACGCTGTGACAGCAGCGCAAAAAAATCACACCCGCGGTTCCAGCGAGGCGGCCTTGAGGGCCTCGCGCAGCATGGCGACCTGCGCGGCCGGCTCATAGAACGGGTGGTTCCAGTAGACGCTGGCGGCGCATGAGGAGGCGCTCCAGCGCAGCGCGGTCGCCCTCTCGGGCGCTGGACACCAACTCGTCGTCGCTGGGCTCGTCAGAGGTTTCGAGGAACGGGTTGTACACGTCGCATCCTTTCAGAGAGCTTCCCGCCTCTGCCGGCGGTCCAGTCCCACGCCGACCCCGTACGCCGCCACGCTAATCGCGAGGCCCGCCACGGCATCAGCGGCATAGTGGTAGCGGCCATACACCGTCGCCACGGCGATGGAGACCGCCAGAGGGAGCAGCAGACATCCCACCCACCGGCGCTCCGGCAGCAGCCGGAGCATGGCAAAGGCCGCCGAAAACGCCCCGGCCACGTGCGCGCTGGGGAAGACGCTGGTGTGGATGCCGTAGCCGGCCAGCAACGCCCAGTTGAAGCGCCGGAAGATGGTGTTGACGCTGGGAAACTGGTCCCCCGGAAAGACTGCCCGGGGAGGCTCCGAGGGAAAGTACGGGAACAGGGCGTAGGCCGCCAGAATCCCCGTCAGAAAGATGATCAGAAAACGGTCTACCCGCTCGTGCTTCCCGTAAACGTAGAGCATGGCCATGGCGAACGGGGCAATGGCATAGACCAGCGAATAGGAGAGCTCCAGCACGCTCGGCAGCAGCGCGCCCAGCGACTCGATGGCCCCCCGCAGCCCCCAGTCGTTCAGCAGTATGCGGTCCCAGGCCACCCAGGTAGGCTCGTACCGATGAGTGTGGTGGGCGGGGGCGAACCAGCCCATCTCCCGGTAGGCCAGCAGCATCAGAGGGGCTGGGTACCAGTCGCGGAGCGTCGCGAACCAGCGCCGCTCCCGCAGCGAGTGCGCCCAGGCCAGCAACGCAAAGCCCGCGACAACCGCCAGATTCACCCCGAGCGTTACCGCCGGGACGTGCGACGGCAGGGGCAGGAGGTGCGCCAGCACGGCGGTGTACCCGAAGTAGGCGACCAGCAACCACTCCGAGCGGCGCAAACGCATCATTCAGGCTCGCTGCCGACCTGCGGCCATCGGCAGGCTCCTACGGTCCTGCTGTACAGAGTCTCCACCTTAGCTGACAGCCGTGCAGAAGTCCACTGCCGCCGTAATCCGCACGTAAGAACCTGTCCGGCCAGCGGGCTGGACGCGGACGGGGCGTCCGCCCTACAACGGCCCGCAGTAGGGCGGCTCCCCTGAGCCGGGATGCCCTCTGGGCCCCAGCCCCCCGGCTGGCTCACCCAACCGGTGACCACCCCATGAACTCGCACGCCAGGCCGCTGATTTGGATAGCGTGCCTACGCGATCCGACCCTGGCTCGGCCCGATGGCCGCCGTGCGGCGCTTCCTCGCGGAAGGCGGTCGTAAGCAGTTCGACCAGGATCTGACTCGTGAAGCGCTGGTGATGACCTTCAACCCCGGCGGGTGGCTGCGGCGGAAGTGAGGACGACAAGAGGGAGCTACAGGCGAATTGTGCTCGCAAACCTTTGATTCCAGGGCATGATGGACTCTTGTCTACCCACACGGGCCTGGAGGTACGTAACGCTGAACACCTTACCATTCTGCTCGGGTCTAGAACGCCGGTCTGGCCGGCTCCTTGATTTCAAGATCGTGATGAGTCACGTAAGTCGAGGCGACTGGCTCCTTGTCCCTCACGTGCACCCGGAGCAGTACTTGGAAGAACGGCGGGTGCGTCCGCGCGTTTCGGGTGCTACTGCACTCCGCCAGGGCGCGGTCAAGGTGCGCGAGCTGGGCTTCGGAGGTGACGAACTCCGCCGCTGCCAGGGTGCCCCAGGTCGTGTACCCGCTCAGCACCATGAGGCGCGTGTTCTCACTCAAGCCCGGCCAGACGGTCACGACCGCGTAGTCGGTCTCCTGACCTTTGATGGTGCGGTGCTGGTATATGGCGCTCTCGCCGGGCCGCGGATTCAAGTTGCGGATCGAGCCGATCTCGGGCGCAACGATGAAATCGGTGGGCAGCCCCAGCTTGGTCGCCAGCGTCTCGAACCGCATGGACGCGAGAAAAATGCCGTTGCTGCGCTTGAGGTCATCCCAGCTCGCCAGTTGATTCCGGACCACCTGGAGTTGGCGGGAACGTTCCGCAAAGAACCTGGAAAGCACGTAGATGCCCTGGGCCTCCCCGACCCCGGTGTAAGGCTCGCTGGGCCTGAGCGAGACTCCGAGCACCTTCTCAAGCGCGGCGAGTTGCTGGATGGGCTGGCCTTCCGCGAGCGAGTTCACGCGGATGTCGCGGAAATGATAAGCGTTGCCGGAGAAGAACTGGGGAGTGCCGTAGGTCAGGATGGTCCTGCTGCCCGCACGGAAAAAAGACTGCCAGAGCGGCGACGTGGGTATAGCAGGCGCAGCCGGGACGCGCGAGGTTTCCGGTCCCGGCCGCAGATACACCTGAAGGAGCGCTGCTGACACGAGACCAGCGACAAAGCTGCCGCCGGCGATGATGACCGTGGCGAGCCGCCAGGGCCTGGGGCTAGAGGTCTTCGGCGCCTGCGCTCCGGTCCCGTTCACCGCTGGTCGAAAGGAAAACTGTGGGACGTAGCCACCTTTAGGCAGGTCGATCCCGATCTCGTCGGAGACGCCCTCGTGGCTGTAGTACTCTTCGAGCTTGCTGCGGAGCAGCTTGGCTTGGACGCGGACGATGGCGCTGGTTCTCGGGTCGTACTGCTCGCCTCGGCGGAACACTTCGACACCGATGGTGTATTCCTTCAGGGCCTGCTCGCGCCCTGCAAGCTTCTCGCTTACGACGTACCGCAGGAAGCGGTCCAAGCTCTTGGAATGGACGAATCTCCTGCTGGTGACGATCTTCTCAACTTGTTCGAAAACCAGCTCAGGAGCGACTTCCTTACCAGAAACGGGGATACAGTTCATGGCAAGCCTCCCGAACGGACTGCTCCCAGCAGTATACGTCCCCGTCAGGAACGGTGTCAACCCGCATTTCCGATTTGACCACTTACTGATAACCTCTTGAGGCCTTTCATCGCCTTTATCCATAGGGGTTTGAAGACGATGAAGACACTCCGGAGGCCCACACCCAATGGGTGACAAACAAAACCAGCCCTTTCAGCTCTCTTTCAACGCTTCTCTGAAAATCGATTTCCAGGGATCACGAGTCACCTCCGACGGCGGCCTGATTCTGGTGCGCGAACTGGACGAACGGCTCGGGTTCGGGGAACTCATCGAGAACAACGTGACCGACTCGCGCCGCGGTGGGAACACACAGCTTCCGCTGGCCGATCTGTTTCGGCAGTCCGTCTACAGCCGGCTGGCGGGCTACGAAGACGTGAACGACGCCGAGCGGCGGTCCCAGGACCCCACCTTCCGGCTGATCGGCTCGGAGAAGATCTGGGAGCGTGGAGCGGCGCTGGCTTCGCGGCTGCAATCGTTCGAGACCGAGATGCTGGCCGAAGAACAGAACTTCGCCGGCTTGGCGCGGATCAACCGGGAGCTGATCGGCAGGGTAGAAGGGGTGGATTCGCCCCAACGGGTGGTTCTCGACATGGACAGCACCGACATTCCGGTCTACGGCCAGCAGGAGCAGAGCGCTTACAACGGTCACTTCGAGTCCACTTGTTATCATCCCCTGCTGCTGTTCAACCGTGAGGGCGACTGCCTGGCGGGAAAGCTGCGGCCCGGCAACGTGCACAGCGCCGACGGTTGGGAAGAAGTGCTGTTGCCGGAGATCGGGTGGCAGCAGAAGCAAGGCAAGCAGGTGGTGTTCCGGGCGGATGCGGCCTTCGCCAAGCCGGAGATCTACGAGGCGCTGGAAGAGCGCGGCGTGAAGTATGCCATCCGGCTGCCAGCCAATGACTGTCTGGAGCGAGACATCGCAGAGTTGCTGACGCGGCCCGTGGGCCGGCCCTCTCACAAGCCGGTGTTCCGGTACAAGAGCTTCCTCTACCAGGCGGAGAGTTGGAAGAAGGCGCGGCGGGTGGTGGCCAAGGTGGAGTTCCACGCCGGGGAACTTTTCCCTCGGGTCGGGTTCATCGTGACCAGCCTGGAAACGGATAGCCGGGCGGTGGTGCGCTTCTACAACAAGCGCGGAACGGCGGAGCAATGGATCAGGGAAGGCAAGCAGGCCGTCAAGATGACCCGCTTGTCCTGCCACCGTTTCCGCTCGAATGAGGTGCGGCTGCGGTTGAGCCTGATCGCCTACAATCTGGGGAACCTGTGGCGGCGGCTGGTGCTGCCGCTGCGCGTCGGCAACTGGTCGCTGACCAGCCTGCAACAACGGTTGGTGAAGACGGGCGGCCGGTTGATCAAGCACGCGCGGTATTACTGGCTGCTGCTGGCGGAGGGTCATCTGACGCGGCGGCTTTTCGGGGCCATGGTGCGGCGGATGGAGGCGCTGCCCCTGCCGACCGGGTAGGGGGCGGCGGCGAGGAAGCAAACCGGGCGAAGGAAGGAGGGGGGACGGAGAGGTGTATGAGAAATCGCTTGAAATGAGGCAGTTCCGGGTTGTTTCGTGCCCAGAGGAGGCAGAGCTGGCTCCTTCCTGGGTCGTCGGATTCGCTCGGGAGGGCAGGATGAAGAAAATGGCTTCAACGGAGGCCGCTCGATGTACAATGGATGGTGCCCAGGATGCGAAAAAGGAAATCCTGGGTCAAAAGCCAACCGGTGACATGAGATGAGACCATACCGGCATGCCAGGCGGCGTGGGTGCCCCGAGCCGGGTTGCGCGCCGTCAGGTCAGGGTGTGAGGGACGCGGAAAGGCGTTCGGCAAGTTCCGAGCGCCTGACCGGGCCGCGCCGCGCGGGCCGCAAAGGCGCCAAGGGACGCGGGAAGCGCTGCTCCCGCCAATCGGCCCAGTAGAAAGGCAGGTCGGGGTGGAACCAGTTGCGGTGGTCAACCGCCATCCACCCCTTTTCGACCGCGAGCATGACGGCAGCCTCGGGGGTGAATCCCGGCCGGCCATCGCCAATTGCCTGAGTCTCGAACAGCGCCGCGAGCGCCTGCGCGGCTTCGGCGCGCGTCACGGGAGCGTCCGGGGCTGCGTGGAGGTCGTCATCGCTCAGCGGGTAAATGCCGCGGAGCGCCGTGAGCTGAATTGATGCGAATGCGGCATGGTTGACCGTCAGATCGTCGAACCACACCAGCGGAACTCCCAGATTCGCCAGTTCCTTCTGGACAGTCCAAAACTCCGGGAGGCGCCCCGTTTCCAACGCCGTGCTCGCCATCACACCCGCTGCCTCACCGACGTTCCACTCGACTGGGTGCAGGCGGAACGCGCCGTTTGTCAGGTGCGTTACGCCGATGTTCTTGCCGGCCGCCAAGAGGTTCTCGGGCGCCAGTGGCACCAGCGTTCCCATCGGGATCTGAAACGGACGAGGCATCATCATGCGCCCGCGTTCATTCGCGCCGCAAGGGTGGATGTCCACCATGTAGTATGCGGTGCCGACCGAATCGGCAAACCATCTCGCGCGCGACCCCTTCTGGTACTGGTCCACGATGTCCTGTTCGCGCACGGTCACGCGCGACTTGATCCTGCGAGATTCCCTCACGTAGGGATACTTGGAGAGCCCGTCCGGAGTGCCCATCACTTCCGGCCGTAGGCGAAGTTCGGGGTATCCGCCACTCGCGCCGTCATCCCGGGGCACCTCCGTTTGTAGCCAGTACAGGAAGGCGAGCGAAACGCGCTTGGCCTGCTGGAGCACCCGCGCGAGATCCGCTGGCGTCCGGTCCAGGATGGATTCGGCCTGGTAATCCTGGCGCGGCCAGTTGATCAGCGCCAGATCCTCCGGGGCATTCGGCCCGGTGAAGTTGGATTTCCTGAGCAGCCTCCGCCAGCCAAAGAAGGGACCGGGGGACATGTTGTTCGGAATGGGCGGGTCATCACCAAACATCTTGTATTGAAAGTACCCGCGCCAGCCGAGTTCGACGGGATAGTAGAGCCGGAAGGCGAAGGGCTGGGTGTCGCGGAAGTGTTCGTATTGCGGCGGGCGCGGGATCCGATGGGATTCGTTCGGCCGGTAGTCGATCGCGAACGGGTAGGTGAAGCTCTGGACGCAGGCTCGGTTGGCCGCCTCGGGTGCGTGGGGCTCGCCGGTTTCAGCCTTCGCTTCCGAGCCGACCAAATACGGCGTGCGCGCGAGGGGAAGCAGGTCGCCCAGTTCGGTGGCGTCAAGCACGAATCGCGGGCGGATGCGAAGGGTCTTCCGGGTGTCGAAGTTGTACGCGAGGGCCGAGAGAATACGGTTCGAGCGGACTTCGAGATCGACGATTTCGGTTCGGAGCAACAGCCGGACGCGGGGACCGAAAGGTTCGAGCATGGCCCTGAGGACCCGAACGCCCACCGCCGGCTCGAAGCACAGCGGCGACACGTAGCAAGAACCGGGGTTGAAATCAGCCAAGCCAGCGACTGAGGGTGCAAGGGTGTAGCGCTGACGGTAGGAGTCGCGGATCGCCTTTCTCATGCGATAATAGGTGCGGGTTCCACCGGCCAACTCGATGAAGCGGTTCTCATCGAGCGCCGACACGCCCCCGGCGGTCATCTGGCCGCCGATCCAGTCAGTGGGCTCGGTCAAACATACCGAATGCCCCCGGCCGGCAAGCACGAGCGTGGCCGCCAGCCCCCCCATCCCCGCGCCTGCAACGAGCGCCTCACAGTCGAGCTCCTCCCGCTGCTCCGACGCCGGCACGCGGACCACCCATGCATTGGGGTCGCCAACGGCGCGGACGGCCTGGACATCCACGATTTCGTATGTGCGGCCGCTCTGCGCTACACCGCACTGCGCCAGCATTGCCGCGCAGAAGAGAATCTCAAGAAGTGGTTTCACTAGGGGATGCTCAATGATGATTCATTGACCCAAGTCGCCGGCATACGGCGGAAGATGACTACGTCAGCGATGACCTGCCCTGGGGCTCCATCGGAAAGGAAATCGATGCTGCCGTCCATGCCTTCGGCGAAGTCGAAGTAGCCGATCTTGAGGCTCTTGGCCGGCTCCACCCAGACCAGTTCTTCGACCCGCCGGTGCCGGATCCTGACTTGGAAGCGCGCGCCCGGCGGGAAGGGAGTCTCGGGAGACAGCATAACTTCGTGATTGCCCGCCGCGAGGTCGGGCGTGAAGCGGACAAACTCGCCCGCGGTGTCGCGCGCTCCGTTCGCAAGGTAGGAGCCCTTGTATCCCTTCGGCTTCCAGTTCTTGAATCTCGGCGAGATCCAGAACCACGGCGTGCGGTAGCAGCCGGCATCCTCGTTGTCCACGATTACCAGTTGGTCTTCGCCATGCTCGTAGTTGTTGGGCATGCCGATGGGGATGCGGAGCTGCACGGGGAATTGAGCGTGGCCGTTGAGCGTGCCGGGCGCTTGGACAGTCACGAGGGCATCGTAGTAGCCGGGTTCCAGCGCCTTAGCGTCCACGCTAATCTCGAGGGTCTGGTCGTTGCCGCGGTTCGCCATCCTCGTCTTCAGCCATCCGTCGTTGCGGCGGTAGTTCACAACCGCCTCGAGCGGCGGCAGGACTCCGCTTCCGATATTAACGATGCCGATCCGTTGTGAGGCCGGCGCGGGGCGCCTCGGGCGCGCTACGAACCTGAGCAGATGCGGGACTTCGCGGACCACCGCGCCATAAACGTCCGTCGCCGCGAGGGGTCTGGGGCGGAAGGCCGGAATGCCGGGCGCCCGCAACGCCAGGGCCGGTTGAGCCGCCTTGACCCCGTCCACGGTGAGGTGCTGGGTCATGGAGGAGTATTCAGCGCCATCAAAGACCGTAAGAGTAACGGCGTAGATGCCCGGGTTAGCGAAGGCGTGTGCGGCAATGTCGCCGGTCGAGAAGTTCCCGTCGCCGAAACTCCAGAAGGAGTCCAGCGGCCTGCCGCGGTGGCCTTGGCGGGAGGCACGCGCATCAAAGGTGACCGGCTTTCCGGCAGCCGCAGGTCCCACGGGCGCGAACTGCGCTTTCAGCGCATTCGCGCGCTTCTTCGCGTCCTCGAAGGTTTGCCAGAAGAAGATCCAGGGGTCCAGAAGGACCTCAGCCCCGTCTTCCTGAGTGGCCACCTTGAAATTGAAGTGCGCGTGTTGTTGGGCGCCCAAGTGGGTGCCCGCATTGGTAGCGTATAGCATACCCGCCTTGAGCGGTACGTGCTCGGGAACGACCAGGTCGAACATATGGTGGTTCTGGAGCACCCAGGTGTCGCCATTGGGCCACTTTCTGATGCCGCGCCAACGGTTGTTGTTGTCGCCGCGGGCCAAGCTGTTGAGGAGGTAGTGATCATCAAAGTCCATGGGCGAGTAGGCCGGGCTGCCCTTGGGGCGATTGATGTCCAGACCGCCATGGGCATCGGCCCCCTTGTGTGCACCCATCCAGGCGTTGTCGCCGTTGTAAGTTTCCCCGACGTCGATGAAAAGTGCTTCATTAGGGAACCACAACTGAAGTTCTACGGGGCAGATGCGGTCTGTTGCGTCATTCACCGCCAGCCGCGCGTGCTTCTTGGGCTTGCACGCGCCGTGGTTTTCGGTCAGGAAATCGAAGATGTCCTGGACGCCATCGAGCCACACGCGCATGCCATTGATCACGTAAGGCTCATAGAAGGTCTCCTGGGAGCCCACGAAACGTTCCAGCGTGATGGGATGGCCGTCGATCAGCACCTTCGCCGCGAACCAATAGACCCCCGCGCCGTCGGCCTGCGGCTTCTTTACAGCTTGCACGTTGGTGAGGAGGTACTTGGCGGACGTCTCCTGCAACGTGACCGTGCGCACCTGTCCGTTGCGGAGCTGGAACCGCAGCGTATCGCCCTTGTTCAGTTCCACGGGCGTGATTGTGTCCTTGGCCTGTCGGGTGATGCTCTCGGCGTCGGCGGCTCCGCCGGCCAACAACAAAGCCGCGGTCTGCAACGCAATCGTCAACGAATGATTTAGCGTCATGGTAATCTTGAACCTGCGTCTCGGCCTCGTGCCGTCAGCGGCAGTGTGCAATGAACCTCCGGTGGACTACTCGCGCGTTCTTGGATTGCGACAGGACGCGCCGGCGTTTAGTTTCTGAGCGCCACCACGACCACTCGCATGTCATCTGCTCCAGTCTGTCCATACAGCGGAGGAAGTACTCCGCCGATTGACTGTCTCGTATCTTGTGATCGCCCTCGTACGCGCGGATCCCATCAGTGCCTGCCTGATCGGCCGCCACGTTGCGGCGCGTGGCGCCGGCGGCAGACAGTAGTTGGGTGCGTAAGTGCCACCGCGTCTGGCGGCCGGGTGCACGGGCCCGGGTTTGCCCGGACCGTGAGCGTGACGGCGCGATGGATAAACACAGCGGCAACGCGCGCCGCGTCGTCTCAGCGGAGCGACCCCAGAGATGGACCGGGTGGGTGCAGGACAAGCTCATACGTTGTCGGGTAGGTCCAGAGTGGCCACACCATGCTGCAACCCTGCATATGGGTACACGGCCACATTGACGTCGCCCTTGTGCTCCCGCTCAAGCCGCGCGACCACGTCGGCCCAGGACCTGCACCCCACAGCTTCGGGCGGGAAGGATAGATGGTCGAGTTCGCGCTGCTGAAGGTACTGGGAGTAGAAAAGCACCTGCCGCGCTTGCGGAAACCGGTGCTTCCGGGCGGCCCGCAACTCGAAATACGAGGCAGTCTCGTTCTCCTCGTTTCGCCAGGCCTCGACCAGGTAGTGCCAAACGTATTCCCCTCCTGGCAACTGGTTGATGATGACGATGCTGCCTCCGTCTTTCAGCCCGCGCGCGCCCCAGCCAAACTGCTCGTGGACCTGGGCGGCCTTCGGATAGCCATTGACAACGATGACGTCAGCGTTGCTCGCGTACTCGGTTGCCAAGTGGTTCACTGCGTAACGGGCGGCCTGGTGGTGCGCCGCGACAATATCGCCAGCCACGACATGGACCGGTCTCCGCTCCTGGTTGTAGACCACCTGGACGCTGAAGGCCACTTCAGCCCGCCGCGCTGCCTCGATCATGTCCTGGCGCGCCTCGTTGTCCCACATCCGGATGATTTCTCTTCCGTCGGGATCGACCCGCGGCCGCGTTTCGCGCACCCGCGCTCGGTCGTGAAAATGGCGGATGGATTGGAACGCCGCGACCCCCGGTAGGATCATTTTCGGCCCACCGGCGTAACCGGCCGTGCTGTGCCGCTTCACGCCGCTGATGGTGATCCTGACATCGGCTCTGTAGTAGTAGCAGTTGATGAGAACCCGGTTTCCGCTCTTAGTCGTTCCTAGGTCGACGTGGTTGTCCCAGACGTTGTGGTTGATCCAGGGGTAGCGCACGGCGACTCCGGGCCCAAGCTTCTTTGCCACTTCGATGCTGTCGACTTGTCTGTGCGTTCCGTGGCCCATCACGAACAGGATGTTCTCGTCGCGGATGCCGGCTGCCTGCAGCTCCTCGAGCACGTGCGGGACGATCTCGTTGACGGGCGTGGGTCGCGTCAGGTCATCGACCGCGATTGTCACCGTCCTCTTGCCGGCCGCGATGTCGCGCAGTGGTCGGGTGCCGACCGGGTTGCGGATCGCCCGGTTGATGTCGGCTGAGGACAGCGCGGGCGTCCGCCAGCCGTTCATTTGGCGTACATCAATCCGCCATCCGGATGGGAAACTGAACTGCTCCAGTTTGTCGCCGAACCACTCGTGCGTTCGGAGCGCAACCGCTTGTGCCCGCCCGCGGCTCGCAGGAACAGGCACTGCCGTTCCGGCTGCACTCAGCAAGAAATCGCGACGACTCGCCATGTGTGTATACCCCCCTGCTTTTGCATGCACTCCCTGACTCCTGCGGTCGAGCCCCGGTGTGCCTCTTCGCCTCTCGGCCGTGCGGAACCGGGCCCACAGAGCTCACCAGATCAACTTGAGCGAAAGGTTCATCAGCGGAATGCCGCCCCAGGACGCCGTCGTCGGGCCCGCCGTAACCTTCCCGAAGGTCTTCGGATTCTGCAGGTCCACCACAGCCGTCGGCTGAGCGAAGTTGTGATACTTGAACAGGTTGTTGTAGTCGAGCCGCAACTGCGCTTTCAGCCGCTCTGTGAATGTGAAGCTCTTCGACAAGGACCCGTTCGCGCCGATCATTCCCAGTCCCGTGACGTTGCTGCGGCCGGAAGTACCCGGTGTGAATGCGACGGGATAGGAGAAATAACTGATGTCCAGAACGGGGTTGATGTTCTGGAGGTTGAAACGGTCTCCTCCAAAGTCCCGCCAGTTGTCTCTAATCTTCGGTGCACCGGTCACGTTCGGCCTGGCGTCTCCGACGAAGCTGGGAAAGTAGTTGTAGGGGCTGTTGCTGAAGGTGAATGTCAGGGGACTTCCGCTGTCCATTCGGCCGACGAACCCGATGTCCCATCCTCCGAAGATCCAGGTCAACGGCCCCCGGCGGTTCAGCAGAGCCCTGTCGGAACCGAAGGGCAGTTCGTAGGTGAAGTTGGTCGCGAACACGTGGCTGCGGTCGTAGCCTGCGCGAGCCTTCTCGAGCGAGCGGTTCTGGATCGGCGCCACGCCGCTGCCCGCATTGTCCGTGTCCTGGCTGTTGATCGCTTTCGAAAACGTGTAGAAACCCTGCACGACGAGGCCCTTAGAGTAACGTTTCTCAAGTTTCACCGTGCCGGAGTGGTACGTGGAATGCCCGAAGTTAGAACGGAACCGGACACTGCCGAAATGCGGGAAGGGCCGATAATTCTGTGCCGCCCTGAAAGCCTCTGTGCGGAGCGCAGGATCATCCTTGCCGAAGTCTACCGGGAACGTATTGACTTCCCAGCGTTCGAGCAGGCCGACGGCTGCCGATCCCTGGTACATTATTTCCATCACATAGTTGGGGTGCAACTCGCGTTGGATGCTCAGGTTCCAGTTCAGGACGTATGGGTTGCGAAGGTTCGTGTCGTACCAGTCGCCATTCCGCGCACTATAGTTCGTGCCGATAAACCCGGACGTGCCGTCCGGGCGGATGTTGTACCTGACCGGCTCCGGAATGGCGCTGATCTGGTAAAGTGGACGCGGATCGCCTGGAGCGCGCTGCTGGTTCGCCTGGGCGATGTATTCCTCGAACTGGCCTCGCGCAGTAGGCCATCTGATGTCAACAGTGTTCACGGCGAAGCCGCCCCGGAACACAAACTTCTGAAGCGGATGCCAGGCCAGGCCCACCCGCGGCTGGAAGTTGTTGTTGTCGCGCCGACTCAGGCTTCCTTTAGGATGGACGAAAGCACCGACTCGCCCGGACACGTCGTCCTTCGCGGAAGGATCGAACGTCGTCTGCTGGCCGTACTTGGTGCTGTAGGGGCTTTCGTTCGTGTAACGCACGCCCAGGTTCAGCGTCAACCTGGTGGTGACCTTCCAGTCATCTTGCACGTATACGCTGTGATTGCTGGAGCGCGGCAGCCAGCTCGCCAGTTCCTGATCGAACATCGCTTGCCTTACCGTTCCCAGTAGGAAACCCGCAAACGTGTTGCCGGTTCGTGGAGCCGGATTGCCGGTTGCCTGCAGGCCCGCCGTCATCAGGTCGAACCGGAAATCCCCGCTGGGACGGTTCACATTGATCGAGCTGACCCTGTTCCGCAGGAGTTCGTACCCCATCTTGAACGCATGCGCGCCTTGAAGCACCGAGAAGTCATCGCGGAACGTGATGGTCTCACCGACTTCTCTGCTTGGCCCCGTAACCGTAAGCCCGTATATCGAATCCGCCGTCTTGGCGTTGCCGGTCCCGAAGGCAGGAAGCAGGTCCGCCGAAATGTTCGGGATGCCAAGGATATTGCCGTAGCCCTTTCCGAGTGAAGGTGAGTCCGACCAGGTCAGGCGCCTGTAGTAGCCGATTCGAACGTCGTTGAGCTTGGTCGGGCTGAACAACCAGTTCTTGCCGATCGAGTGGTTTTGGTAGGTGAAGAACGAGTCCACGTTGGCCCCGTCGAATTCCGGAATCCGGATGTTTGCGGGCCGAGCGCGGTTGGTTTGGTGGTTATACGTGTAGCTCCAATAGATCTTGATTTTCGTACTGAACTGCTGGTCCACCCGCGCGTTGTAGTGGTTCCAGGTGACGTTAGAGCGCGAGTCGTACAGAAGGTTGTCAACGGGCCCCGCCGCGTTGAAGGACCCGGGGAGGTTCGGCGCGTGCCAGGGCTGCATTTGGAAAACCTTGCGGGCGACAGGGTCAATGCGCGCCACTGGAATGCTGCTGGCCGGGAAGGGATCGCGCGTCCAGTTGCCGTTGGCCAACTGGCGTGTGGTCAACGGGTCGTACAGCGGGTTTCCCATGCCGCCGAAGGAGAAGTCGCCGGCGAACATCGCCGGGGTGGGAACCGTCCCAAGGGCCTGGTTGGCCTTCTTCTCGATCAATTTCTCCCAGCCGAGCAGGAAGAAAGTCCGGTTGCGGCCGTCGTACAGTTTGGGGATCATAACCGGCCCGCCGGCATACGCGTCCGGCATCAGGAAGAAGCTCGGCGTGCCTCGCGGGCTGAGCGGAGTAGGCTGGGAACTCTTGTACATATCGAAGAAGCTGCGGTGTTCCATCCGGCGGCCGCGGCCGTAAAAGGAAGCCATGCCCTCGAATTGGTTGGTACCCGTCTTCTTCACTACGCTGAGGACGCCGCCGGCCGAGTGGCCGTACTCGGCGGGCAGCGCCGTCGTCAGGACTCTGGTCTCGGCGACTGAGTTCTGGATGGGCCTGACGTTCCCGGTACCGCTGGTTTGATCGTTGCCGGGAACGCCATCCTCGAACATCCCGATGGCTCCCGCGCGCTGGCCGGCGACGTGGAAGGCGGCGAGCGAACTTCCGGATGAAAACCCCTGGTGAGTCATGCCGGGGACCCAGTAAAAGGTCGCCGGGGCCAGACGCTGGTAGATCGGCAGCTTATACAGGGTCGAGCCTTCGATGACGCTGCCGGTGGTGGCCGTCTCCGTCTCAAGCAGTGGGGGAGCGGCCGTGACGTTGATGGCCTCCGTGACGCTGCCAATCTCCAGCGCCGCGTCGACCGGAACGGTCACACCGCTGTGCAGGGTGACGTTTTCGCGGACGAGCTTCTTGAAACCCTTGGCCACAAAAGCGACCCGGTACGTGCCGGGCTGTAGTGACTGCACCCTGAAGAAACCCTCGGCGTTCGATTCGCTGGTGTATTCGAAGGAGGTGGCGGCATTGGTGACGGTGATGCTGACTCCGGGT
Source organism: uncultured Solibacteraceae bacterium (assembly GCA_964353255.1). Taxonomy (GTDB): domain Bacteria; phylum Acidobacteriota; class Terriglobia; order Bryobacterales; family Bryobacteraceae; genus VFZS01. The sequence goes on from CAYGVJ010000028.1 coordinate 14,689, forward strand.
ACCGCCGCGCCGGTGGGGTCGGTCACACGACCAGAGATGGTCGAGGTCCCGATCTGGGCGACCGCAGCGACCCCGAGCATTGCCAAGACGCCAAGCCGAATGTGTTTCCTCATCATTTTCAATCCTTTACGAGTTAAATCCTCTACCACTCGAGTCCGTTTCGTGGTGCCGCAAATATACCACACGCTGCTGCCGCCGGAGCTGCTAACGCGGTTCTTTAACCGTTAGGAAACCACCGGGTAGGGAGCCCCGGGGCGCAGCCGGCGGCCCACCTGACGAGGTTAAGTCCGGTTCACCGCTTCCCGCCGGAGGGGCAAGCCGCTTGCGGAGGTAGTCCTCGTACTCGCTCTTGAGGTGCGGATCCGTCGGGGTTGGGTACAGATCGCTGGGCCGGTACTTGCCGGTCTTCATTTTCATTTGGGTCCATTCATCGTGGATGTGCGTGGCCTCGCCGGTGCGAACGATCTGCTCGACGAACTGTGGAGGGATGAAATAGACGCCTTCTCGATCGCCAAACACCAGATCCCCTGGCATGACAGTGGCGTGGCCGATCCGGATCGGGACGTTGAACCCAGTCGCGATGACGTTGTTCACCGCGGCCGGGTGTCCCCCCCGGCAGTAGATCGCCACAGGGATTTCGGACAGCCCCTCGAGATCCCGGACGGCGCCATCCACCACCAGCCCGGTCTTGGCAAAGGTGGCGATGGCGGTCGCCAGGTTGTCTCCCACGGGCCCGCCGGCGTCCACATTGCCGAAGACGTCGATGACAAGCACATCGCCTTCCCGCAGCGCGTCGATGGCGCGGCGGTGGGCTCCGCGGGGCAAACCCTTCTCCGCCGCGCCGGCTTCCGCGATCTCAGCCAGATCGGGGCGAAACGGCATGTACTGGAGAGTCACGGCGCGGCCGACGAGCTTGCGGCTGGGGTGAATGACCTGCCAGTCTCCTTCAAACTGGTTGCGGAACTCGGTGCGGCGAAGGACGCCAAAAACATCCTCCAATGTGAGATTCCGCATCCTCTCCAGCAGGTCAGCCGGAACATTGGGCCGGCCGTCTTCGAAGCGGCCGAATGGATTCTGGGATGTAGCGCGAATCATCTGGTCGCGGCTGAGCGTGAAGATCTGGCCGGCGGCGCAGACTGAGAGCGCGCAGACCACGAAAACGAATCGGGGAACTCGCACGAGAACCTCCTCTCCGGTGGTTTAAGCGGTCAGGACCGCCGGGGCCGGCGCCAGCGCCCGCCCAGTCCGCCGCTGTCGTACAGGGGCGTGGGTTCAAAGTATTGTGGCTCCAGCAGATGCGGTTTCACGGCCTCCTCGTTTAGCTCCACACCGAGCCCGGGCGCATTGCTGACCGGGATGTGGCCGTCAGCCGCCACGGCTGGTGGTGTCGGCCCCTTGACCAAGTCTTTCCACCAGGTGCAGTCCGCTTGGTGGTACTCCAGCACCATGAAGTTACTCAAGACAGACGCCGCGTGGACGGATGCTGCCTGGGCCACCGGGGAGTTGCAGGCGTGAATCGCGACGGGCACGTTGAATAATGCGCCAAACTCGCCGATTCTTCGCAGCTCGAGCAGACCGCCGCACACAGTCACGTCCGGGTGGATGATGTCCACGGCCCTGTTTAGAAGGAGGTCGCGAAAGATCTCCTTAAGCCCGAACGCGTATTCGCCCGTGAGTGTGGGAGTAGTGGTGGCGGCGGAGAGCAACTTGTAGCCCTGCCAGTCGTGATAGTCGAGCAGATCTTCAGCCCAGGCAAGTTGGTACGGTTCAAAGGCCCTGGCGTAGCGAATGCAGTCATTCAGGGATAGCTCTCCGAAGTGGTCAGCCGCCAGTGGCGCGTCCCAGCCAATGGCATCGCGCACCGCGGCGAGGTACTCGCACATGTATTTCAGGCCCTTGTCGGTCGCGGCGCCGTTGTCATTCACTGCCCCGAGCTTGTTCGCGACCATGCGCGTGCGGAGATCCATCTTAAGGAAGGTGTAGCCCGCCTTCTTTCGGGCAAGCATCCGGCTGGCGAATGCCGCCGGATCCGGGCTTTCGACGGTGTCGCAGTAGACTCGGATACGCTCCCTCATCTTACTTCCGAGTAAGCGCCAGACGGGAACCCCGTAAACCTTCCCGGCGATGTCATGTAGCGCGATATCGATAGCGCTGTATGCAACGCTCATTCCGACCGCTCCGCTCGGTGCTCCGTCAGAGTTCACGAATCGGCGTACCTCGCGGAGGATCCCCTGTAGATCGAGCGGGTTTTGCCCCACAAGGGATTGCTTGAAGATGAACGCGCTCTCGATTCCACCGTGAGTGAACAACTCGCCGAGTCCGTGTACGCCCTGATTAGTGTCGATGCGGATGATCGGATAATGAAAAGGCGGATTGTTCACAGTGCAGCCGCGCACGTCTGTGATCTTGAGGCCGGTCGGGGCTGAGTTCGTGTTCACGGCAGCATCCGTTGGGCTGCCTGCCTCTAGCAGTTGGACGACCGGCGTTGCGGCACCGATTCGGGTGACCTGGCGGAGAAGGTGTCGGCGGCTGATTATTGACGATCGGTCTTTTCGTTCCATCGAACAGCCCTTAGGCTGTCGCGCTTGCGGTCCCAGAGCGGCGGCTGGCCTGCCGGCCTTAAGTCCCGAATCTAAGCCGTGTGAGTGCGAGGCGCAACGTTAAACCAGTTACCTAACGGTTAGTCCGCAGTTCATCTGCACAGGCTGAAGAGTCTGCCGACTATCCCTGTCGGCAACCACATCCGGGGTCGGCCGCGACGGGGTTGTGGTTGGTAGAAACTCCCTCCGGACCAGAACTCGTTGATTCCTCGAGGTTTCCAGTGTGCGATCCGGAGCGCTCACGCGGGCCGCAGCCTGCACGCGGCCGGAGGCCCGCGAGATACCTCCTTCGCCTCATAAGAGCCCACCGCCGGCGCGAGTTGGTGACCTCGATCTCGCACTGGGAGGTGCCATTCGGGTAGCTGTTCACCCGGACGACGTACTCCCGCACCTGTGAGAACGCCGTGCACAGGGCGGACGGTAGAACCGCTGTCGCGTTGGCGAGCGGCACGTTCCCAGGCCTGACGTCAGCTCGCCAGGGTGCCAGGCGCCAGGAGGCAGTACCGCGTTCTCCCGGCGCCTGAAGTTGCCCCGGTTGGCAGCGCCCACGGCAGCCTGGACCGCGCGCGGGTTCTCCACGACGACGTTGACCGCGCGGCCCTCGAAAACGTCAACCGTCTGGCTCGGGTCGAGCGTGACACTCAAGTTGATCGGCTGGCTTGCGGCCACCGCCTGCGGGACATTCTGGTCGAGGAGGACACGCAGTGCCAGTTCAGGCCCGGCTGATGACCTGCTCTTCATCTACAACCGCGGCGGCGTACTCCAGCGCAGCCTGCACGTCCTCGCGCGACAGCTCGGGGTAGGATTCCAAAATCCGCTCGACAGTGTAGCCACCAGCCACCATCCCGAGGATGTTGCGGACCATCACGCGGGTCCCACGAATCACAGGTTTCCCGCTGCAAACGCCAGGATCAACAGCTATGCGCTCCATCTGCTACCCCCACACTGCCACTATAGCCCGGCAGCGGCCCGCCCTGCTTACCTGAAACCCCCGGGCTTCATGCCGGCGACCTCGCCGGCAGCCACCACGCCGGTCACTATGGTGCCCGCCTGCCAGCGGCGGAAGCACTGGACGAAAGCCTCGGCGATCGACTCGAACATCTCGGCGTCCAGGACCGCCCGCGGCCGGCCCAGGGCCATCACCATGCGGGTCAGCAAGGACATCGTGTTGAGGCAGCCGCTCATTTGTGACAGGGACTTGAGCGGCGTGGGAACGTTAGCCGCCGAGGCCGGCGAAGGATACCACTCGAGCGACGGCACCCGTATGCTGGCCAGGTAGGCCATCCAAGCTTCCCCGAGGGTGTTCGCCACGACCCGGGAGCGCCTGCGCGCCCACGGGCTGCCCCTCGGAGCGCGCGCCAGAATCAGGGCCGCCCAGGCCGGGCCCAGGACCCTGCCCCCTGAGGCGATTCCTCCGCTGACCGTTACGCCGCTCAGAGTGGCCTGGCTCTGCCACTGCTGCCAGGCGGCGCAGACGGCCTCCGAGATGCCATCAATGAACGCCTCGTACCGGCCGAGAGCCACGCGCCGCGGCGCGCGCAGCGCAAAGTGGTTGAAGCGCGCGCGGGCTATGGCGCGCATGTGCGAGGCCGGCGGGGCAGGCATTATGTGTCCGCGGTTACGGACGCGCGGCCAGCGCGGCGTCGATACTGGCCACCGTTTTGCGCGCGTAATCGGCTTCGGCCAAGTCGGCGTTCAGGGCCAGCATCGTGCGGAAGTGTTTCTGCGCCGCGGGCAAGGCCTCCAGCCGCCCCGTCTGCTGATACTGGTGGGCATAGGAAAGACCCAGGGCATAATGCACGTAAGCGTCGTCCGGGTAGTAGGCAAGCGACTTCTGGCAGTAACCGATGGCGGCGTCGTAACGCTTGAGCTGGCGCTCGGCGTCGCACAGTCCGAAGTAAGCCAGGCTGCGAAGGTCCTTCCAGATATCGCCCTGCGAAGCGCGCGTCTTTTTGCCGAACTTCCCGGCCAGGAAACCCAGGGCGTAGTAGTTAACCTTGCGCGCCAGGCCGCTGTCGAAGTTACTCAAGCGCAGGTACTGAAGATACTCGGCCTTTGACTCCTCGTAGTTCCCGCTCAAGCGCAGGCTTTCCGCCAGCCAGAAGTGCGCCTCGGCATTGCCGGGCTGGAGGCGGATGGCGGTGCGCGCGTGCTCGATCGACTGCTGGTACTGGTCCTTCATCCGGAAGGCCTGGGCCAGCAGGTAGTTGCCCATGGCGTGGTTGCGGTCGCGCCGGAGCACGAAATCGAGTTGCCGGATGGCTTCGTCCATGTTGCCGATGTCCAGCAGCATGCCGGCGAAGCTGGCGCGGGCCTCCAGGTAATCGGGATCGATGTCGATGGCCTGGCGAAAGGATTTCTCCGCGCCGGCTTCGTCGAACAGAGCGTTCTGGACGCGGGCCAGGTAGAGGTACGCCTGGCTGTAGCGCGGCTCGATCTCCAGGGCCTTGGCGAGCAGCTCGGCGGCCCGGCGATAGTTCTTCTCCCCGCCGTCGCTGTAACGTTCCAGGGCCTGGTCAAACAGCTCGACGGCGGCCTTCTTGCGGTGCACCTGAATCTGGATGCGTATGTTGACCGTGGTCTGCTGGCCGGGATATACCATCTCCTCGCGCGGGCCGTCCGGCTCGTAGCCCATCTTCACGGCCTTGACGGTGTGCATGCCGGGCACCAGGCCGGGCAAAGTCAGCGGCGTGCCCTTGTTGAGAACGCCCACCGACTTGCCGTCCACCCACGCCTCGACGCCGTCCATGTTGCTGACCAGAATCAAGGCGCCGAATTTCGGCGGGGGCGGCGCGCCGGCCGCCACGTTGCTGGGGACGTAAGCCAGCAGCATGTTGGGATCAAAGCTGCTGCGGTCCGAGGTGGGGTTCTGCTGCGCCCCGCTGGCTTCGCGCACGTTGCGCCGCACGTATTCGGCCAGCTCGTCGGCGGTGACGATGCCGTCGCGGTTCTCGTCCGCCGACCCCTCCAGGCCCTTGACCACGTAGTAAGTGAAGATGCCGTGGCCGCCGCCCCAATCGGGGCTTTCGAAGCTGCGCTCGCGGTCCCGGCTGGCGGTCAAGGAGAACAGCGAGCGGCTCAGATCCAGCAGGCTGCGGTTGATGGTCTGGTTATCGGCTTCCGGGTTGATGGCGCCGCTGTGGCAGGTATCGGTCAGCAGCACCTTCCACTTGGCTCGGATCTTCGAGCCGATGACCGCGCCCAGGGTATCCATCGGATAGGCGGTGCCGGCGATGTTCTTGAGGTCCATGTCATAGGGCGCCAAATAGGCCTTGCCGCCGAGGACGAAACCGTGGCCGGCGAAGTAGATCAGCACGCGGTCGTCGTCCCGGGCCACCGAGGTCAGCCACTGCTCCAACTCGCGGCGCAGCGCGGCCAGGGTGGCACGCTCGCCCGCGAGCCGGTGCACGTTCTCGGCCGGGAAGTTGCCGCCCTCGGCGCTGATCAGGATCGAGTACATGGCCTCGGCATCGCGCTCCGGATAGCGCAGTTGCAGTTGCGCCGGCAAGTTCTTGTAGTTGGCGATGCCCACCACCAGGGCGTAGCTGCGCGGAATCCTGGGGGCGGCAGGAGCGGCCTCCACAACGTCTTTTTCTACGCGCAGGTCGCGCTGCTGGGGCGGCGCAGGCGGTTTCGCCTGCGGTGCAGTAGCCTGCTGGGCGCCCCAGGCGGCCAGCACCGTCGCCAGCAGCAAAGTCTTCCGCCACATATCGCCCTCACTTGTGCGCCAGGCGGAACTCGTACAGCGCCGGCCCGGCGAGCGGCGCGGCGGAGGAGAGCACCGACTGGTTCTCGCGGCGCATGATGATCAGCTCGCGCGCGGTCGCCCCCTTCATTCCCTCCAAGTTCTCAGGCAGCGCCTCCTTCTCCATCACCCGCCTCGGCCCAGCCGAGGAATCTATGCACAGACCCCGCGCGCGAAAGACCGCGTCGTCGCAGCGTGGCACGAGCGTCGGCGGAAGCGGCCCCGGCTTGGGAGGCGGCGGAAGCGGCACGTAGGCCGACGGCGCACGGTCGCCCAAGACCACCGGGCTGACCAGCCAGTAGACGATGTCGTATCCCGGAGGCCCGGCCACCCGGAACCAAGCTTCGGTGGCCGGCACCGGGTAGTCCTTGCCCGAACGGATGTTGTTCTCGCGGCCCGTCTCCTCGCGCGGAAACAGCAAGGTGTAAGCGCCGCTGGTGCCGTAGTTCAGAACGTAAAGATAGCCGTCGAAGTTAGCGCGGAAGCGAAAGCGGACGCGGTCGCCGCTGGCCAGCACCAGGCCGGGGTCGATGGCGCGCCAGCTCTCGCCCTCCATCCGCTCCAGGGTGATCTCGATGCGTTGCGGCCCGCGGGCCAGGGACTTGGACTGCGCCAGTGCGGCCGCGGGCATTCCCAGCAGAAGCCCCAAGGTGATGAGTCGGCCCATATCACTGATGGTTGAGGGAGATATCGACCACCACGCGAGAGTCCGCACGCGTGGCTTTGTTCACCACGTAGACCGCGGTTTCCTTCTTCTCGCCCGGCGTGCTCTCGTTAACCTTCTCGATGATCAGATCGCGGGCATAGGCCCGGCGCAGCCTGCCGACCAGGCTGTCATCGATGGGGCCTAGGTTCTGCGCCAGCAGGAGCCTGGGGCCCTTCTCTTCCGGGGGCGGCGCGGCCGGAATCTCGGCGGGGCGCCGGCTGAGCGAGTAGATCAGCTTCTCCAGGTCAGCCTCGGGCTGGCGGGATAGAACCAGGAAAAGCTGCTCCGTGCCCGGCTGCTCGTCGAAAGTGAAAACGTACCCCGCGGGGACGTCATAACGTCGCCCGCGCTCGACGCGGTTGTTGCCGCCCTCGATCTCCGCCGACGGGAAGAGCACCTTCCAGGCCCCGCTGGTGCCCCGGTTGACGATATAGAGATACGCCGTGTCGTTCACTTCCACGCTCACGCGGATGCGGTCCCCGGCCCGGAAGACGCCGCCCGGATTAACCTCCACGGTCTGGTCGTCCAGCTTCTGGAGGATGCTGTAACGCACCCCCAGAGGCGCCGTGGGCTTATAAGCTACCGCGACCACTTTGGGACTTGGCTCCGGAGGTTGAGGCGGGGTCGGGCTGGGCGGCCTGAGCCCAGGCGGCTTCGGTGGCGGTGTGGGCTGCGGTTGCGGCGCCGGCATCGCGGGCGCGGTATAGAACATTTCGCGGGCCGTCAGCTTTTTTTTCTGCTGCTCGGAAGCGGCGGACGCGGCCCCGGCTACGAGTATCCAGGCCAGCAGGCCGGCGCCAGTCAGGCTAACGCAGATCCTGATACGCATGGGAGTGTCTCTGTGCCGGATCTTAGCACATTGAATCGGGGACAGGCAGGGGTGTCCACGTGGGGACACCCTAGCCAGTCCCCGATTCGCCGCAGAGGGAATATAATGGGGCTGTCGGCAAAGGAGGGGATCGAAAGTGGCAAGAACACTCCAAATGCTCGGAAAACGACGGCAGACGTTGCCGGTCTTGCTGGCCTGCGCATTGGCTTTCCAGACCATGCCGCGGCCGCTCGCGGGACAGGAACAGCCCAAGCCGAGGCTCAACATCGTCATCGTGGAAGGCGAGGGCGCGATCAACAACATCCGCCAGCGCACGGCCCGCGAGCCGATCATCCGGGTCGAGGACGAGAACCACCGGCCCCTGGCCGGCGCTTCGGTGGTCTTCCTGCTGCCCGACTCCGGCGCGAGCGGCGTTTTCGCCAACGGGACACGCATGCTCACCGCGATGACCGACCAGCAGGGTCGTGCCGTCGCCACGGGCCTGCGGCCTAACAACATTGCCGGGAAATTCCAGATCCGCGTGAACGCCACCTACCAGGGCATGACCGGCAACGCCACCATCGCCCAGACCAACGCTATGGCCGCGGCCGCTGCGGCAGGCGGCGTCTCGGGGAAGTTGCTGGCCATCATCGCGGTGGCGGGGGGCGCGGCGGCGGGAGGCGCAATCCTGGCCACCCGCGGCGGCAAAACGACGCCAGCTACGCCTTCTCCGCCGGCATCGCGGCCGACAGTCTCCATTTCAGCGGGTACGCCCAGCGTAGGCGCACCCAGGTAGCAGGGCAAGGGAGGTGGTCACAATGACGAGAACGTTTTGGCTGACCCTCGTAACAGTGGTCCTGGCGGCCTCACTGGCCGCCGACGATGGATCCGCTCGCATTTCCGGCCCGGTCCTGGGCTACGTTCTAGACGCCGAGTCCGCGGCGCTGCGGCCCATCTTTGGCATCCCCGGCGCCGCGACGCTCGGCCCCGCTTTGGATCTCGGCGCCGAGGTTCACTCTGCCGCCGCGGCGCAGCAGGCCGGCTATGTACTGGCCGTGGTGGGGCCCGATCGCCGGGTGGTCCTCTACCACACTTCGGCCGGCGGACCGTCGGCGGTCGTGGTCGTTGACGCCCCGCCCGGACCGGAGCGCATCGTGCTGAGTCCCAACGGAAGCGCCGCCGCTCTGCTCTACCGCGAGCAGATACTGGTGCTGACAGGCTTGCCGGCGGCCGCCGCGGTCAACAGCGCCATCAACCTGACGGAACTCCCCGCTGCCTTCACCGCGTGGGCCCTCAGTGACGACGGCGGCACAATCCTGGTGTCCACCCGCGTGGGCGAGGGCGAATCGGTTTACCTGCTGGATGGCGCCGGTAACCTTCGCTCCCTGCTGTGCACGGGCCGCACCGCTGCGGTCGCGTTCTTCCACGGGGGCTCCGATGCGGTCGTCGCCGACGGCCTTTCGAACACCGTCCACTGGATCCGCGACGCCGCGGGCGCGGCCACCGTGGTCCCTCTGGCCAGCGAGCAGGAGGGCATCCTGGCGCCCGTGGCGCTGGGCGTCTCGCGGGACAACCGCCGGGTCTTCGTGGCTAATGGCGGCTCGGGCAGCGTGGTCGCGCTGGACCTGGCGGGAGGCGCGCCGGGGCTGGTAACGTGCGACTGCGCGCTCACCAGATTCGACCAGCTCCAGGGCAACGCCGTCTTCCGCCTGACGGATCCTTCGGGCGACCCGATGTGGCTGCTGGACGGCGACGCGCCGGAAGCCCGCGTCGTGTTCGTGCCGCCGGAGCGTGCCGGCGCTGAATTAGTACCAGCCGGGGGAGGCCGAAAATGAAACCGACGCGAACGTACCTGCTAGGCGCCGGGCTGGCCCTAATCGTCCTCCTGGGGAGCTTTGCACGCACCTGCTGGGCACAGGCCGCCCCAGCCGCCCCGGTGATCACGAGCCTGAACCCGACTTCGGTCCTGGCTGGCGGTCCAAGTTTCACGCTGATAGTCACGGGGCAGAACTTCGGCACAAACTCTACAGTGATCTGGACCAACATCCAGACTTCGACCGCCACCTCGCTGGCCACTACCTACAGTCAAAGCACCGGGCAACTGAGCGCTACGGTCTTGGGAAGCTTTATCGTCAGCCCAGGTTTCGCGGCTATCCAGATCATTAACACCTACCCGCCTAGCTACGGCTACCCGACTCCGTCCCGGTACTCCAGCACGGTGACCTTCACGATCGTCGCGCCGCCGGTCATTACCAGCATCAACCCTAGCTCAACGACCGCCGGCTGCACCGGCGTCCTAGTGACCATCCTTGGCAGCGGCTTTGTGGGCGTGGACGGCGGCTCCGTGGTCGAGTGGGACAGCCTCTCTACTGGAACCCAGTACCTGCGCCCGACTTTCATCAACAGCGGCGAATTGAGGCTGGCAGTGCCCGACAGTTACGTGAAAACTGCGGATACGGCCGCTATCCGCGTGATCAACCCCGGCTTAGTCGCCTCCAACTCGGTCGTTTTCACCATCAACCCGCCGCCCGCAATACAATCGCTCACCCCGAACTCGGCTGTCGTCGGCGGAGCGCAGTTTATTTTCACCGTCACGGGATCGGGTTTCGTTCAGGGTTCGACCGTGCAGTGGAGCACCCTCAGCGGCTCAGTCACCGACCTTGCGACCACCTTCGTGACGTCCACCCAGTTGCGCGCCACGGTCCCGGCCAGCCTGATCGGCACGGCGGGCACGGCCCGCATAACGGTCATTAACCCGCCCTGCGGCGTGCTTTCCAACGTGGTTAACTTCGAGATTGTCGCCAAGCTCACTATCACTACGACCTCGTTGCCCAATGGCACGGTGGGGGTGGCTTATTCGGCACAGCTCGCGGCCGCCGGCGGTACGCAGCCTTATAGTTGGTCCGCCACCGGGCTGCCCGCTTGGCTCACCCTCAATGCGTCCACGGGCGTGCTCGCCGGCACGCCCACCGCGACGGGCGCATTCACTTTCACCGTCCGGGTAACAGATCGCTCGGAGAACCAAGCCACTGCGAGCTTCACCATCACAGTCAGCGCAGCACTCACTATAACCAGCGCCTCGCCGCTGCCCGGCGGGACGGTGGGGACCGCCTACTCGCAGACGCTCGCCGCCACGGGTGGCCTACAGCCCTACAGTTGGTCCGCCACCGGCCTGCCCACCTGGCTCGCCCTGAACGCGTCCACCGGCGTGCTGAGCGGGACGCCTGCCGCCGCGGGAGCCTACAACTTCACCGTCCAGGTCACCGACGGCGCCAAGAGCACTACCAGCAAGGCTTTCAGCATCACCATCATCCAGGCGCTCACCATCCTGACGACGTCGCCGCTGCCGGGGGGCACGGTGGCCAGCAGTTACTCTCAGAAGCTCCTCGCCTTCGGTGGGGTGCAGCCTTACATCTGGGCGGTGTCCGCCGGTTCCGTCCCGCCGGGGCTGCGCCTGCTCGGCGACGCCGGCGACATCATGGGCACACCCACCACGGCGGGAACCTACAGCTTCACAGCGCAGGTCACTGACACTGCCAAGAGCGCGGTGACGAGAGCATTCACCATCTCCGTCGCCCCGTTCGGGTTGCCGAACGTGACGCTCTCGGGCCTGACCGACACCACACCGCCGACCCAGCAACCCAGAGTGCAATTGGGCCTGGCCTCCGCCGCCCCGGCTGCCATTACCGGGCGGATCACGCTGACGTTCACCCCCGATGCCGTGGTGTCCGGGGACAATCCGGCAGTGCAGTTCTCGACTGGCGGCAGGACCGTCGATTTCACCATTCCCGCCGGCGGCAACCGGGCCACGTTCGGCAATGCGGCAGATGTCGGGTTCCAGGCGGGTACCGTGGCAGGGACCATCACCCTAACCGTTCGCTTGCAGGCTGGCGGCGTTGATGTCACGCCCTCGCCAGCACCTACTGTCACAACGCGCGTCGCGCGGGCGGCGCCGGTGATCACCAGTGCGCAGGTGGTACGCAGCGGCGCAGGCTTCGAGGTCCGCATCATCGGCTACTCGACCCCGCGCCAGGTCACCTCCGCCACTTTCCGCTTCTCGGTCACGGGCGCCGACCTGCAAACGTCCGAGGTCACCGTCTCGGTGGACAGCGCCTTCTCCGGCTGGTTCGGCAGCGCCGCCGCCGGGCCGTTCGGCAGCGAGTTCCGCTACGTGCAGCCGTTCACAATGTCGGGCGACGCCACGGCGGTTACTGCGCTCACCGTCACCGTCACCCTGAGCAACGCCACCGGGACCTCGGCGTCAGCCAGCGGCAGCTTCTGAGCCGGCTTCAGAGGGTCCTGAAAAAGGCCTTAGACAAGCTGAAGCATGTCCTACGTGGGCGTGCAAATGCTTGATTTGGCGTTGTGGGACATGCTTTAGCTTGTCGTCCTCGGGCCTTGAAGTAGGCCTTTTCCAGCACCCTCTTCAGCCTGCGCGAAGGACAGCGTGCCTGGGCACAAGTGCCGAAGCGGCAGCCTGGAGAGGCTGCGCCACAAGCCAACAGCGAAGTCAGGCTCCGACACAGTGAGAAACCCGGGCTAACCACCGTGTTGCCCCGTCCGCCGGGAGGCGCGAGCCAACCCCGGCGGGCGGGTCAGCCCGCGCTGCGGAAGCCGGCGACTACCAAGTAGAGCAGGTAAGCCAGCAACGCCAGCGAGATCAGAGCGCCGAGCTTGAAGAAGGCTTCCTTGGCGAACAGGGATAGCTGCCGTCCCAAGAGGGTCTCCAGGGCCGCGATCCATATCACCCCGCCATTGAGGCCACCGAGAGGAAGCAGGTTAAGAAGCCCTAGCGCAATACCCAGCAGGCCTATGAACACCTTGAACCGGTCCGGCTCGGCGGCATAGAGGTGGGCGACCAGCCCGGCGTACCCATTGCCCTGCGCTCCCCGGCGGCGGGGAATGAACTCCCCCTGGCGGCAGACCCAGCGCCAGAGCACGTTGAGCGCCTCAACCGCGTCGCCGACCGCCCGGCCCATGGCAGCGCCAGGACCTAACCTGACGATTCGCACGGGCGCGCTCGCTTCGCGCAGGCCCGCCTCCTGCCAGGTCACCGCCGTGGAGTGGGACACATCGGAGACGGGCGCGGGGCTGGCCGGGACCTCAAGAACGACGCGCTCGGAGCCGCGTTGGCACTCCAGTCGCAGGGGGCGGCCATAGGCCCGGGAGAGCACTCCGAGGAAGTCGCGCCAGGAGCGCACCTGAACCGCCGGGCCTCCGTAGCCAGCGGACACCACAACGTCGCCCGGTGTCAGTTGCGCGCGCTGGAAGGCGGAACCGGGGCGGCACCACCCGATCCGCGCGGGTTCTTCGAGGAACCGCGGCTCCTGGCGTCCGGAAAAGTAGAGCGCCGCGAAAACCAGTATTCCCACCACCAAAGAAGATTGGGGCCCCGCGGATAACAAGAAGACCTTCTGTGCTCCGACGAGGCGACTGAAGGACCTGTCTGTCGCCTCCTCGCCCTCCTCTCCGTGGAACCTCGTGTAGCCGCCGAGCAGGATCCAGCAGAGGCGGTACTCGGTTTCTCCCCACCGAACGCCCAGCATGCGGGGGCCGAATCCTAGCGCTACCTCCCGGATCGCCAAGCCCAACACCTGGCCCACGAGGGTCTGCGCCAGCACATAGACGAGCGTGTAGGCCTGAAAGACGAGGATGATCTTCAGCCATCCGAAGGCGCCGTAGACAGCGACCAAGTCCATGCTGGCGGCCGCGCTCCTCCGCGGCGCGGGCAAAGCTGCATTGTATACTGGACTCCGACTCCCCCAGGGAGGCTGGGGAAACCATGAGCGTAACGGCGACGGTAAGAGCGAAGAACGGCGAGGTCTTCTGGGGCTGGCGGGACGTCGGGTTTGTGTGGGTGATCTCGGTCGTCGCGTTTACCATACCCATGGCCGCCCTCACGGCCGTTGTGATGACCGCGACGACGAGTCCGGCGCCTCGGTATTCGATCTCCCTGCCGATGTTTGGAGTGATCTTCTGGGCGCTCCGCGCGCGCTTCCGGCGCAAGTACGATCGCCCGCTGTGGCGCTCGCTGGGGTGGGTGCGACCCAAGCTGAAGGTGCAGACCGCCGTCCTGCTGGGGCAACTGCTGGCGGTGAGCGTGGCGCTGGGCGGAGGGATGCTGGCGCTCACCGAACTGCGGACCTTTGCCCGCGGGCTGCTGGCGGATCCGGTCGCCTTCTGGTTCGGGTTCCTGCCCTGGAGTTCCGTGGGACCGGTCTGCGAAGAACTGTTCTACCGGGGCTTCCTCCAACCGGTGCTGGTGCGCTCCTGGGGCGCGACGGCGGGGATCGGGCTCTGCGCCCTGGTGCTCAGCGGCACCAACCTGGCGCTGCTGGGCCTGCCGCCTCAGACGCTGCTGCTGAATGTGTTGGTCAGCGTGGCTTTCGGCATAGTGCGCCACAAGACCGGCTCGACCATGGTGGTCGCCATCTCCCACGCGGCCTACAACGCCACCTTCTTCTTCGGCGCACTGCTGCTGGAGTTACTGGCGGGATGAGAGCGGGGGCGGTCCCGGTCCGCCCAGCCTGGGCGGACGGCTGTCTGCTGAGAGCTTTCCCGGCGTTGTCCTGAGCTCAGCGCTTCGCGCGTCGGCGCACTACCAGGGCCAGCAGTCCCGCACCCAGCAAGGCCCACGTGGACGGCTCGGGAATCACCGTGTATGACGCCTCGAATGCTACCCCGCCCGGAGTCAGCCCGGTGAAGACTACGTTCACGAAGAACTCGTCCCCCGGATCCAGGGCCTCACCTGCGGGCGCATAGAACGACACCTGGTTGCCGCTGATCACGCGGTCCCACAGCACCCAATCGTCTACGTTGGAGAATCGCGTTGAGTCATCAGACCCGCCGGGATCCTCCGGCGGCGGCACCGAATTGATTGCCACCCCCGGTGGCAGATCGGTGAACGTGATGTGGAAATCGTGGATGGGAACCGGCCCATTCCAGTCGAGGGTGAATTGCCCAAGCCCGGGGATCCCCCACGAGTCCTGGTTTGGGTGGAGCCAATCGTTCTGGACCGACCATGCATGTCCATAGGGGTCAGTGCCACTGGCACCTGACCCGCCCCAAGTCACCCCTGCGGACGCCGGGCCAACCAACAGCAAAATGCCGACGAGCATCACGGCGAGCATCACACGCCTCATGATCTTGTAACTCCTTCCTCTGCTGCTCCTGGGACAGCGCCCAGGCAAACCGTAGTATACACCGGGAAGGCGCTCAGTGAGAAAGAATTCTTGGACCTCAATCTCTTGTTGGGTACTGGACGCCCATGTCCTGTCGTACTAGGAGTACTGGAGCTTCCGGCCTACCGGGTGGTGCCACGCAGCCCTGACGGCTCAGATCTCCCCGCCCAGCGAGCCCAGCGCGAAGTGTCTTCTGTTGACATCGCTCCCGGTTCCGCCTCTTGTCAGCGCAAACCCCGCGGCGCGCTCAGCAGCCGCTCGAGGAACAGCTTGACGAATTGCGGCGCGTCCACCTCGGAAGCCACCCGCACCGGCCCGTTCGGATCCGCGCGCAGCAGCGTCATGCCGTAGGTGCGACCGGGCTGGCCGCGCGTTTCCACCTCGACCCGCCCCGCCACGGTGCGGATCAGATCCGGGCGGAAGGTCACCGCCACGGCCAGCGGGTCGTGTAGTATCGGCCTATGTTCCGGGCGCCCCTCCTGCCAGATGCGGATGAGCCGCCACAGAAACTTCACCGCCGGCAGCTCGGAGGCCTCGATCCGCTGCATGTCCTCTGCCCCAAGCTGGCACTGCATAGTGACATCCAACCCCACCACGGTGATGGGCAGCCCGGAGCCGAAAACGATGGCCGCGGCCTCCGGGTCTCGCTCGGTGTTGTACTCGACGCGCGGCGCCTTGAAGAACGCGCCGTTCATCAGCACCAGGCGCTCGATCTTATCGGCGATGCGCGGCTCGGCCCTGAGCGCCAGAGCCACGTTGGTCAGCGGCCCGTAGGCCAGCACGGTGATCTTCTCGGGCGCGCGCAGGCAGGTCTCGATCATTAACTCGATGCCGTTGCGGCGCTTCTCATCCGGCATGCGGTCGTTCGGCCCCAGAGCCGCGGCCTGGCGCACCGGCCCCGTGCTCGGCCGCGCCATCAGCGGCTGCTCGGCGCCCAGGCCGATTGGAATGTCGGTCCGGCCGTGAAGCTCCAGAATCTTCCAGGCCAGGTCAGCGCGCCGCTCGCGCTGCTGGAGCACCGTCACCACCGCGCGCACGTCCAGTTCCGGCGACCGGACCGCCAGGGCCAGCGCCAGCGCGTCGTCTATGTCGTCGCCAATATCCGTATCGAGAATCACCGGAATGGGCCGTTCGGCTGCGGCCAGCACCACGGAACCCAGCAGCATGAAGCCAAGTAAACGCAGCATAGTTCGTCCTCCCTACGGTTCTACAACGCGTTCGACCGGCGCTTCCTTGACCGCCGCGGAAACCACCCGCAGAAAGTTGGAGAACACCTGCGGGCCGGGGAAGAAAGGCTGCCGCTTGGCGTGCCGCCCCGCCCACTCCAGGGCCAGCGGCAGCGGCAGCCACCGCGTGGACTGCTCCCCGAAGCCATCGCCGAACGTGTAAAGGATATCAGACAACTTCACCAGCAAAGGAACTTTCTGGATGGTATCGGGCCGGGGCTGGCGGCAGTTTTCCGCCGGCGAGCTGACCAGGTATTCACGGCAGGCCAGCGGGCGGTGCGGGTAGATGCTGCAGCGTTCCTCTTCCAGAAACGGGCACGGAAGCCCAAGCTTGAAATACTGCTCGCCAATCTTCCGCCGCGCGGCCAGCGTCTTCAGGCGCGCCGGTCTCCTCAGCCGTTCGAGCAGCCCGTGCTGCTCGAGTGCACCCAACGTCGCCCTGAAGCGCTCCCGCACTATGGCCTGGCGCTCCGGCGGCAAACTCTCCAGCAGCTCCGCGAGGTGGACCGCCTCAGGTTCGCCGAGGGGCACCAACTGGCGGCAGCAGGCGCCGCAACCGGCCTGGCAGTAGATGGTTTTGCCCGCCCGCAGGACTTTGTCCGCCGCCACACCCACCAGCGCATCGTCGAACGCCTGCAAAATGGGCAGCAGGTCCGCCAGCCGCAGCCGCGCGTCCGGAACCCGCGCGCTGGCCTCCAGGGTGTGCTCCCCCGCCACTACTTCGATCTTGAAGACCACCGCGGCGTCAGGCATCATCCCCCGCTGGCAGGAGGTAGCCCCGTTCGACAAGCTGCCGCACCAGCGCCACCGACTGCGGCGCGACTCCCTCCACATCGGCGCCCACCGAGCTGGCCAGCTCCGCCACCACCTGGCCCAGCGTGCGCCGGCCGTCACATCGCGCCAGCAACGCCAGCGCGTTCCGGTCCACGTTTCCGGAGTATCTCAAGCCTCGCTCCAGGCGAACCTGCGCCGACTGAATGCGCCAGCCGCCCTCGGCCCACTCACACTGCTGCTGAAGCCGCAAACCCGGGGATAGACGGAACGTTTCCTCCAACAGCCCGCGGTCATCCCTGACCGCTTCCAAGAAATCCCGCCGCCGGAAACTTGACGCCACGGCCTCACCGATCGGCCCGGCGGTGCCGTCGGGCAGGTCGTCGAACCGGATCCAGTTGCCGCCGGCGCTGCGGCGCCGCAGCACGATCACGCCCGAGCTGACGGCCTCGATCCCTTCGCGGCGATAATACGACATCCACTCTTCGTAAACCCGGGCGGCAGTCCTGGCAGTGGGCCGCTCGGTATCCCGGATCCACATGTGCGCGTAGTCGGCAACCGCCTGCGTCGCCATCCGCCAAATCCAGGCGTCACACCCGCTGCCCTCGAACCACCCGGCCAGGCGCTCCTTGAAATCCTGCCCTGCCGGATGCACCCAGTCGCAGACCACCTGGCAGAAGCCGCCCTCTTCCAAGAATCGCGGCGCCTCTTGAATGAGGCGCTGGCAGAAACCATCCGCGGGCAGGCCGCTGTCCCGGTAGAGGTACCGGCGGGCCGGCGTGATGGCGAAGGGCGGGTTTGAGACGACAAGTCCGAAGCGCTCGCCGCATACGGGCGCGAAGCCGTCCCCTTTCAAGAACCGGACATTCCCGCAGGCGTTCAAGCCGGCGTTGAAGGCCGCGAAGTTCAGCGCCCGCAAGGTGCAATCCGAGGCCCAGACCTCCGGGCTGTGCCGGGCCAGCAGGAGGGCCTGGAGCCCGCAGCCGGTGCCCAGATCCAGGGCCTTTCGCGCCGGAAGCCGAATGGTAAAGTCGGCCAGCGTGACGCTGCTGGCCGTCAGCCCCATGACCTGGTCACGCCGCCGGCCCACCCCGGCCTCCTCGGGCTGGTCCATCGCCAGCAGCCGGTCACGAAAAGGCATCAGTTTGACGCGGGCGACCGCCTGGCCGCCGGCCACCTCCAGCAAGCCGGCGCGCGCCCAGACGGCCAGGGGCACCGGCTCCAGCACTCGCCCAGCCGCCTCCGCCTCGACCGGAACACCCAACAAAAACAGCCGAATCAAGGTATCCAGGGGCCGGCCCTGCCCGGTCAGGTGAAAGAAGTATGGCAGCTCCGCGCCGGGACGGGTGGGCAGCTCGATCGGGCCGAGAGTGTCCAGCAGCGCCGGGCCGTTGTAGCCGGCCCGCTCGAAGACTTCGCCGAGCGCCCGGAATTCCTCCGGCTCGAGTTGGGTGAGCATGGGCGCCCTACCGGACGACCTGGACTTGCACGCCCACCCGCAAGCGAGCCCAGCGCCGGTCGGCAGTCAGCGCGGGCGCCGCCAGGCGGCGGGCGGTAGCCAGGCAAGCCCGGTCTCCGAACGACAGCCCCTGCGCCCGGGTCGCCGGCCGCAGCGCGGCCAGCAACGCCGAAGCATCCAGGACGCACTCACTCAACCTCGGCCTCGCGGCGGCGGTCGGCGATCAGCTCATCCACCAGGGACACTTCCGGGGGAATCAAGCTACAGATTAGGTCCCGAGCCCGCTGGCGAGCCGCCTCGCGGGACCAGACCCGGAGTTCGCCCTCGCTGGCGGCCAGCAGGAGCTCCGAGCCAGGCCGCAGGCCCAGGGCCTTGCGGAGGCGGGCCGGGATGACCAGGCGGCCGCCCGCGCCCAGCCGCGTGGCAGCCCTCAGCGTTTCTGCCATAGCCCTTCCAGGATACCATGACGGCCCCGGGGTGGCAGGCCGGAAATCGGGTGTTGACAGCCCCATTCATCAAACGTATAATTAAAACGATCGTATGATTGAACCATCGCCCCCCGGCACCAAGGAGCGCATGCTGGACGCGGCCGAGCGGCTCTTCGCCGAGCGCGGCTTCGCCGCCACCTCGCTGCGCGCCATCACCGCCGCGGCAGGCGTCAACCTGGCCGCGGTCAACTACCACTTCCACTCCAAGGAGGCGCTGCTGGCGGCGGTCTTCGCCCGGCGCCTGGGGCCCCTGAACCGCCAGCGGCTGGAGCTGCTCGCTCAGGCCCGGTCCCGCGCCGGCCGCCGCTCGCCGCCGCTGGAGGAGATCCTTGAAGCCTTCCTGGCGCCGGCCTTCCGCCTGCACGGCGACCTGGCGCCCGCCGGGCCCGGCTTTCCGAGCCTCATGGGACGCATCTACGCCGAGCCCGGCGAGCACATCCGCGTGATCCTCAGGGAGCAGTTCGGCGAGATCGCCGCGCGGTTCACGGAGGCTCTGAAAGAAGCCCTGCCCAAGCTACCGCCCGCCGAGCTGTACTGGCGGATCCACTTCATGATCGGCGCCATGGCCCACACCCTGGCCGGGAGCCGCGCTTGGGGGCTTATCGCCGGCGGCCGCTGCGATCCCTCCGACGTGGAGGGAACCATCCGCCGGCTGATCGTTTTCCTGGCGGCGGGCCTGCGGGCGCCCGCGGCGCGCCGCACGCGCAGGAGTCGCACACGATGAACTTCTCGAGAGCATTCGCACTGGCCACGCTGTCTTCAGCCTTGTGGGCCGCCGACAGCCCGCCCGCGCTTCAATTGAGTCTCAAGCAGGCCGTCGAGCTGGCGCTGGCGCCGGAAGGCAACGCGCGTCTGCAACTGGTCGAGGAACTGGCGCGCCAGGCCGGCATTCGCGTGGCCCAGGCCCGCTCGACGCTGCTGCCCCAGGTGGAGTCTTCGGTGGGCCAGCAGAACCAGACGCGCAACCTGGCGGCCTTCGGCATCCAGATCTCCCTTCCCATCCCCGGGTTTCAGTTCCCGGAGCGAGTGGGGCCGTTCAACACCTTCGACGCACGCGTCACCGCCGCGCAGAGCGTCTTCGATTTGAGCTCGATCCGGCGCTTTCAGGCCTCGCGCGCCAGTCACCAGGCCGCGGACGCCGAGACCGCGAGCGCCCGGGATCAGGTGGCCGCACAAGTCGCCAAACTCTACCTGGGCGCCCTGGCCGCCGAAGCCCGGCTCGAAGCTGCCCGGGCCGACCTGGAGCTGGCGGAAGCGCTCCAGCGGCTGGCGATCAACCAGAAAGCCGCCGGTACCGGCACGGCCATCGAGGTCACGCGCGCCAAGACCCAGGCGGCCAATCAGCGCCAACGACTGCTGGTGGCCGAGAACGACCGCCGCCGGGCGCGCCTGGAGCTGCTCCGCGCCACGGGGCTGGATCTGAGCACCGAGTTCCAGCTCACCGATCGCCTGACCTACCAACCGATCGACGCCGTCACTCTCGAGCAGGCCCGCGCCGCCGCCCTCGGCGCACGCGCCGACCTGAAAGCCCAGCAAGGCCGCCAGGCGAGCGCCCGCCTCACCTACACCGCCACGCGGTTCGAGCGCCTGCCGTCGCTGGTTGGTTTCGCCGACTACGGCTCGATCGGCTCCAGCCTCAACCATGCACTGCCGACCCGCACCTACGGGCTCTCGCTCAAGGTGCCGCTGTTCGACGGCGGCCGGCGCGACGCCCGCCGCGCCGAGACCGCTTCCCTGCTCCGCCAGGAGCAGATCAAGACCGACGACCTGCGCCGCCAGATCGAGCTGGAGATCCGCGTGGCGCTGGACGCCTTGCGCTCGACCGAAGAACAAGTGCGCGTGGCCGAAGAAGGCCTGACCCTGGCCGAGGAGGAAGTCGCCCAGGCCCAGCGGCGCTATCAGGCGGGCGTAACCAGCAGCCTGGAGGTCACCGACGCCCAGACCCGGCTGGAGCGCGCCCGCGAGAACCGCATCAACGCCCTGGTGGCCTACAACGCGGCGCGCCTGGACCTGGGCCAGGCCCTGGGCGCGGTGCGCCAGATGATTCCCTGAGGAGATGCTCGTGAGAAGAAGACTGCTGCTGTTGATCGTGATCGTCGCCGCCGGCCTCGTCGGTTTCTACTGGTGGCGATCTTCCCGGAACCAGCGCTCCGGCGCTATACAGGTGTCCGGAAACATCGAGTTGACCGAAGTGAACATTTCCTTCAAGCTTCCCGGCAAACTGCTCGAACGCTTGGTCGATGAAGGCCAGCCCGTCAAGAAAGGGACGGTGGTAGCGCGCCTGGACCGCGAGCAGCTCCTCCGCCAGCGCGACCGCCTCCGTGCCGCGCTGACCGCGGCCGAGTCGCGCCTGGCCCAGCTCCACACCGCCATCGAGTACCAGACCGAGAATGTGGCCAGCCTCATCGAGCAGCGCCAGGCCGAGGTTCGCCAGACCGAGGCCAACCTCCAACAACTGCTGGCCGGCTCCCGCACCCAAGACATCGAGCAGGCCCGCGCCGCCGTAGCCGGAGCCGAAACCGCCCTCGAGAAAGCGCGCCGCGATTGGGAGCGGGCCCAGGCGCTCTACAAGAAAGAGGACATCTCGGCGGCGGACTCCGACCGCTTCAAGAGCGCCTTCGAAGCCTCCGACGCGGCCCTGAAGCAGGCCCGCGAGCGGCTGGCGCTGGTGATCGAGGGACCGCGCAAGGAAGACATCGAAGCTGCGCGGGCGGTGGTGGCGCGCTCCCGCGCCGCCCTGCGCATGGTGGAAGCCTCCCGGCTCGACCTCAAGCGCATGCAGCAGGACACCACCGCGCGGCGCGCTGAGATCGACCAGGCCCGGGCCGAGCTGGCCATCGTCGAATCGCAGTTGAATGACGCGGTGGCGGTATCGCCTATCGACGGCATCGTGCTGACCAAGGCGGCCGAACCCGGCGAAGTGTTGGCGGCGGGCGCCACCGTGATCACGGTCGGTGACCTCGATCACCCCTGGCTGCGCGCCTACCTCAACGAGCGCGACCTGGGCCGCGTCAAGCTCGGCGACAAGGTCAAGGTCACCACGGACTCCTTTCCCGGAAAAGTCTATTGGGGACGGCTGGCCTTTATCTCTTCGGAAGCCGAATTCACGCCCAAGCAGATTCAGACCACGGAGGAGCGCGTCAAGCTGGTGTACCGCATCAAGATCGATCTGGAGAACCCCAATGGCGAATTGAAATCCAACATGCCGGCGGACGCGGAAATACTGGCCAGCGAGGGCCGCTCGTGATCCGCACCGTCAACCTGACCCGCCGCTTCGGCCCGCTCACCGCGGTGGACAATCTCAACCTCGAGGTCGCCCGCGGCGAGATCTTCGGCCTGGTCGGGCCGGACGGCGCCGGCAAGACCACCACGCTGAGACTGCTGTGCGGCCTGATGGAGCCCACCGCGGGCCAAGCCTGGGTGGCCGGTCACGACGTAGCTCGCCGGCCCCAGGCGGTCAAAGACAGCATCGGCTACATGGCCCAGCGCTTCGGCCTTTACGCGGATCTCACCGTCCAAGAGAACATGGCCTTCTACGCCGACCTGTTCGGGCTACGCCGCGCCGAGCGCGAAGCGCTCGAACCGGGCCTGCTTCGCATGACCCGCATGGAACCGTTCCGCCGGCGCCTGGCCGGCCAACTCTCCGGCGGCATGAAGCAGAAGCTCGCGTTGATGTGCACGCTGCTGCACCACCCGCAGGTGCTCTTCCTCGACGAGCCGACTTGCGGCGTGGACCCGGTCTCCCGCCGCGATTTCTGGGCCATACTCTACCAGCTCGTCAAGGACGGCGTCACCGTGTTCGTGACCACGGCCTACCTGGACGAGGCCGAGCGCGCCAACCGCGTCGGCCTGCTCCACCGCGGGCGGCTGATCGCTTGCGACACGCCGGAAGCGCTCCGGCACAGCCTCCAGCAGAGCCTGGCGCCTGGAACTGTCACCTCAGCAGAGCCGTCGCTCGAAGACGTCTTCATCGCCCTGATTCGGAAGGCTCAACATGGCGGAAACTGACGCTCCCTGGGCGGTCGAGGTCGAGAACCTGGTGAAGACCTTTGGCGCCTTCGTGGCCGTCGATCACGTCTCACTAAGAGTGGCCAGGGGCGAGATCTTTGGATTCCTCGGCCCGAACGGCGCCGGGAAGTCCACCACTATCCGCATCCTGTGCGGCTTGCTGCGTCCCACCGCCGGGCGGGCCCGCGTGGGCGGCTTCGACGTGGCCGCCGAGCCCGAAGCGGTTCGCCAGAACATCGGCTACATGTCGCAGAAGTTTTCCCTCTACGACGACCTGACGGTGGAGGAGAACATCGAGTTCTTCGGCGGGGTCTACGGCGTGCCGCCGGAGTTGCTCCGCGAGCGCATGGAATACGTGCTGGAGATGGCCGGCCTGGGCGAGAAGCGCAGCACCATGACGCGGCTGCTGGCCGGAGGCTGGAAGCAGCGGCTGGCGCTGGGCTGCGCCATCCTCCACCAGCCCCCCATCCTGTTCCTGGACGAACCTACCTCGGGCGTGGATCCGATCGCGCGGCGGGAGTTCTGGGAGCTGATATACCAGCTCTCCGCGGCCGGCCATACGGTGTTTGTCACCACGCACTACATGGACGAAGCCGAGTACTGCCACCGCCTGGCCCTGATTCATCGCGGGCGCATCATCGCCGTGGGCGCGCCGGCGGAGCTGAAGACGCGCCTGGAATCCTACCACCTGATGGAACTGCACACCAGCGACACGCTGGAGAGCATGAAGGCGCTCGAAGGGCAGGAGGGCATCCAGGAAGTGGCCGTCTTCGGCGCCGGCCTGCACGTGACCGTCAGCGAGCCGGCCGCGGCGGCGGAGCGCATTCGCGGCCTGCTGGGGCAGAAGGGGATCGCGATCCACCGGCTGGAAAGCATCCAGCCTTCGATGGAGGACGTCTTTGTGGCCATGATCGAGCGCGAGGAGGCGGCCTCATGAGTCTCCGGCGCACCTGGGCGATGACGCGGAAAGAGGCGCTGCACATCCTGCGCGATCCGCGCAGCCTGCTGATGGCCCTGGCCGTACCGCTGCTGATGCTCTTGCTGTACGGCTACGGGCTCACTTTGGATGTGGACCGCGTCCCCACGCTCGTCTACGACGCCGACCGCAGCCCGGAGAGCCGCGAGCTGCTGGCCCGGTTTGGAAGCTCACGCTACTTCCGGATCCTGGGTGCGGCGCGGGACTACGCTGACATCCAGCGCGCGATGGATCGCGACCGCTGCCTGATCGCCCTGGTCATCCCCGACAACTTCTCGCAAGAGCTGCGCCGGGACCGCCAGGCCGAGGTCCAGGTTCTGGTGGACGGCAG
Organism: uncultured Solibacteraceae bacterium; assembly: GCA_964353255.1. Taxonomy (GTDB): domain Bacteria; phylum Acidobacteriota; class Terriglobia; order Bryobacterales; family Bryobacteraceae; genus VFZS01. Next base: position 38,988 of record CAYGVJ010000028.1, read on the forward strand.
CGACTCCAACACCGCCTCGATCGCGCTCGCCTATGCCGAAACCGTCCTTCAGTTTCACTCGGCGGCGTTGCGCGCTCGCGCGCTGGATCGCAAGGGGGGCGGCGAGTTCAAGATCCCGGTCGAAGCGCGCCCGCGGGTCTGGTACAACAGCGAGCTCAAGTCCCGCAACTACATCGTGCCCGGCCTGATCGCGGTCATCCTCCAGATCATCGCCGCGCTGCTCACCTCGCTCACCATCGCCCGCGAGTGGGAGATGGGGACCATGGAGCAACTGCTCTCGACGCCGCTGCGCCCGGCCGAGCTGGTGCTGGGCAAATTGCTGGCCTTCTTCGGCGTGGGCCTGGCCGACACGCTCATCGCCATCCTGGCCGCAGTGCTGGTGTTCGGCGTGCCGCTGCGCGGCAGCCCGCCGCTGCTGCTGCTGACAAGCTGCATGTTCCTGTTCGGCGCCCTGTGCTGGGGGATCCTGATTTCGGCGCTGGCCCGCTCCCAGGTGCTGGCCTTCCAGATGGGCTTGCTGACCTCCTTCTTGCCGGCGCTGATCCTGTCGGGCTTCATCTTCGCCATCGAGACCATGCCCAAAGTGATCCAGGTGGTGACCTACATCGTGCCGTCGCGTTATTTCGTCACCAGCCTGAAGGGCATCTTCCTGAAAGGCGTGGGCTGGGAGGTCCTGGGGGCGGATCTGGCCTTTCTCGCGGCCTTCGCCGCGCTGGTTTTCCTGATCGCCACGCGCCGATTGAAACGGAGGCTGGCATGAGGTGGCACCGGGTCCGGGAAATCATGCGCAAGGAGTTCCGCCAGGTGCTCCGGGAGCCGCGGATGCGGATGATGCTGATCATGCCCCCGCTGGTGCAGCTTGTCGTCTTCGGCTTCGCGGTGAACCTGGACGTGGAGAACAGCCGCTTGGCCTGGATGGACCTGGACCGCACGCCGGCCAGTCGCGAGCTGCGGGCGGCTTTCGAGGGCTCCCGGCGGTTTTTGGTGGTGGCCGAGCCGGCCAGCGAAGAGGCGGTGCGCCAGTTGCTGGACCGCGGAGAAGTGCAGGCCGCCGTCCGCGTGCCCGCCGGCTTTGGAGGCGCCATCCGGCGCGGCGACACCACCTCGGTTCAGATCCTGGTGGACGGCACCAACTCGAACACCGCCGCCATCCTGGCCGGTTATGCGACCGCGATCGTCGGCGGCTACTCCGGTCGCGTGCTGCTCGAGCAGATGAACGCCAAGCTGGTGGGCCGCACCCTGGCCGCCGGCGGGCCGGTCAACCTCTCCATGCCTGGCATCGAGGCCCGCAGCCGCGTCTGGTTCAACCCCGAATTGCGCAGCCGCAACTACTTCGTCCCCGGCGTGGTGGTCAACATCATTACCCTGGTCACGCTGATGCTGACGGCCCTGGCCATCGTGCGGGAGAAGGAGATCGGCACCATGGAGCAGTTGATGGTCACGCCCATCCGGCCGCTGGAGCTGATGCTGGGCAAGACCCTGCCGTTCGCCCTGGCCGGCCTGCTGGACGTCGTCCTGATCACCACCGCGGCGCTGGTGGTCTTTCACATCCCCATGCGAGGCAGCGTGCTGCTGCTGCTGGCCTGCGGCTGCATCTACTTGCTGACGACCGTAGGCGCAGGGCTGTTCCTGTCCACAATTTCCCGGACCCAGCAGCAGGCCGTCATGGCCACCTTCTTCTTCTTCATGCCGGCGTTCATGTTGAGCGGCTTCGCCTTTCCCATCCGCAACATGCCGCCGGCCGTCGAGTACCTGAGCTACCTGGACCCGGTGCGGTATTTCATCGAGATCGTGCGCGGCATCTTCTTGAAAGGAGTGGGAGCGGAGGTCTTATGGCCCCAGATGCTCACGCTCTTCGGCTACGGGGTGGTGGTGCTGGGCTTCAGCGCCCTGCGCTTCCAGAAGCGGCTGGACTGAGGCGCTGGCAGGCCAGGGGCCTGTGCCTGGAGTTTCTACATTTCCGGGGGAGATGAATGCTGTTTGAGTGGGGTCGGGCTTTCAGCCTGCCGCCGGGCTTCGGCCCGGCGCCGCGCTCGACCAAGGAAACTGCTCAGGCAGCGCCACTAGCCCCGCCCGGACGGGGTTGTGTTCGATGTAGCGCTGAACCCTCCGAAACTCTCGGTCGTCGCGGACCAAGTGATCATAGCTCTCGTCCTGCCAGAACGGACCCTGCCGACCGAGAATCCGGTTGGCTTGATGCCCGGTAAAGCCCTTTAGCGGCCCCAGCCACCGCCGGCTGGTCACGCCAGGACTCACCAGCAGGTGCACGTGATTGGGCATCACCACAAAAGCGTGCAGTTGATAGCGATGGAAGCGGAATTGGCCGTCGTGCAGGGCTTGGACCACCAAACGGGCGATTTCGGGCCGCTGGAGAAAAGCCGGGCCGCAAGCGGGCCGGTCCAGGAGACGGTCCATGGCTACGAAGGCTTGGCCGGAGGTCATCCGGGTGGGCGGAAAGACCCGGGGGGCGGCAAGGCTTCCGTGCAGGCGGAAGGTCACAAACAAAGGCTGTCCGATCACTTCCCAATGGGGCAGGCGGCGCTCATAATGTCCCATCGTGGGGGTGGTGGGAGCTGCGAAGCGGGATTCTCAGGGATTCTGCGCGAGTTTGCGGTGGTGATGCAGCCAGCCGGGCCACCCGGGACGGGTCCGCAAGCGGAAAGCCCGGCCGCAGCACAGAAGTGCTGCCCCACTCGAACAGTGCACACCCCCTCCTGCCCGTGAAATGTAGAAACTCCGGTGGCAGGCCAGGGGCTTGCCCTCAGAGTGCGATACCATAGGTTTAAGAGGTTCGTCCCCGAAAGCAACGCCGTAGCATGTTCTCCTCGCGCCTTGATTGGGACCTGCGGCCCAACCGGATCAGCGCGGCCCTCGACGCCCGGCGCCGCGCGGCGCTCGAAATCCTGGACCTGACCGAATCCAACCCCACCCGCGCGGGCTTCTCATATCCTGCCGACGAGATTCTGGCCGCGCTCGCGGATGCCCGCTCGCTGGTTTACGAGCCCGCCCCTGCGGGCTTGGCCGCGGCGCGTCAGGCCGTAGCCGCTTATTACGCCGCGCGTGGCCGCCCGGTCGCGCCGGATCGCATCCTGCTCACCACCAGCACCAGCGAATCTTACGCCTTCCTGTTCAAGCTGCTGGCCGACCCGGGCGAGGAGATCCTCGTCCCGCGGCCTTCCTACCCGCTGTTCGACTACCTGGCGGCGCTGGAATCCGTGCGGGTTGCCCAATACCCGCTGGTTTACGAGCAGCGCTGGCTCCTGGACGTCGATGCCGTGGCCCGCGCGGTCACCGCCCGCACGCGCGCCATCATCGTCGTGAACCCGAACAACCCCACCGGGTCGTTTGTCAAGAAGCACGAGCTTGAAGCCCTCGCTCGCCTGTGCGCCGAGCGCAACCTCGCGCTGATCTCCGATGAGGTCTTCTCCGACTACGCCTTCGCCCCGGACCCGCACAGAGTCGCCACCCTGGCCGGCTTCGATGACGCCCTGACTTTCTCCCTCAGCGGCCTCTCAAAGGTGTCCGGCCTGCCGCAGATGAAGCTGGGCTGGATCGTGCTCGGAGGCCCGGAGGCCGCGCGAGAGCAGGCGCGCGACCGCCTCGAACTGATCGCCGACACCTACCTGTCAGTCGGCGCGCCCGTCCAGCACGCGCTGCCGCGCCTGCTCGATGCGGGGGCCGCGGTCCAACAGCAGATTGCGCGCCGCTTGCGGGAGAACCTCGCGTTCCTAGAGACGGCCCTGGAGGCGGAGCCGGCCTGCGAGCTTCTCCAGGTCGAAGGCGGCTGGTACGCCATTCTCCGCGTCCCCCACACCGGAAGCGAGGAAGAACTGGTCGTGGAGCTGCTCGACCGCGACGGCGTGCTGGTTCAGCCCGGCTTCTTCTACGACTTCGACTCGGAAGCCTTCCTGGTGCTCAGCTTGCTGACGCCTTCGGAGACCTTCCAGGAAGGCGTGCTCCGCCTGCTGGCTGGTGTTGCCTGCCATGGTCTTGGCGGCGTTGGCGATCGCGCACGAGCGGGTGATCCAGCGGCGCCGCTGCGCTGATCGCGCCGTAGCTTTCTACGAGAAAGGCCTGGAACGCATCGCCGGCCGTTGGCCGGGCAAGGGCGTGCCGGGTGCCGGGCGCGTCAAGCGGCCATCCAGGAGTTGCGCCCCCAGCTCGATCTCCGCGAAGAACTCGCCCTGGTGGGCGAGGACCTACGCTCCGGCATCAGCTCGCAGGCGCTGGCGGCATGGTGCGAGCAGCCGCCGGTTC
>CAYGVJ010000029.1:0-42832 GCA_964353255.1 uncultured Solibacteraceae bacterium
TCGTAGGTGTTGGTCATCACCTTGAATTCCTGCACCGCCTCGACGTTGGGCGCAATCTGCCACGAGCCGCCGGCGTCGCTGATGGGCGCGCCGTTCAGCAGGAACAGGTTGCCGCCCTGGCGGGCCCCGTTGATCTTGTAACTGCTGTTAACGTCCCAGCCCCGCGTGCCTGAGAAACCGCCCGGTCCGAAGTCCAGTTGCCCGAAGATCACGCCCGGCGTCAGCGACATCAGCATGTAGGTCTGGCGCCCGTTCAGCGGGTATTGCGCGACCTTGATGGGATCGAACACCAGGCCGCGGCTGGCGTCGGCGGTGTCGATCGTCTCCTGCTGGCCGATCACGGTAATCTCTGTCGCCGTCTGGCCCACTGTCATCTGGAATCCGAGATTCAGTTTCTGGGCCACCTGGAGCGTGATCATCTCGCGCTTCATGGTCTGAAATCCCGCCGCCGACACCTCGACGTTGTAATTGCCGGGATCCAGGTACGGAATCGTGTAGACCCCCTCCGCGGTGGTCTTCACTTCCTTGGTTTCATTGGTGGCGACATTCGTCGCCTTCACCGTTGCGTTCGGAATGGCTGCGCCGCTGGGGTCCGTGACCTGCCCGGTCAGCGTCGCCCGGAAGTCCTGGGCCGGCAGAGCCGCGGCCAGCAGCACAAACGCCAATGCACTTCTTACAACCATGTCTTCCCCCTTTCACCCGGGATTTCCATTCTGGCTCCCGATTGTCAGCTAGTATACACCCACTGGCCTCCTGTCAATCCTGGGACCCGCCATGGAGCGGCTGGCAGCGTTTCTGCACCGGTGCTAAGCCTGCCCTTCCCTGGCCGGCTTGGGTTACACTGGCCCTTTCGGTGGTCAATCTGCGATCGATTACGCTTCCCCTCGCCGCGCTCCTGCTGCTCTCCTGCGGCGCGCCCGCGCCGGAGAGCTACCCGCCCCCCGCCCAGCGCCGCGCTCCTTCCGAATCGGAGTCGCGCCCCGTTGGCCCGTTCGTGAGCATGGACGACCCGGACGTAGAGAATTACGTCATCCGCGACGTCAGCCTGGGGATCGAGGCGGGCAAGTGGCGCTGGACTTACCGCCGCCCTGAGCTGCGGTTCTGGCTGGACTCGACCGCCGACCAGAAGCTGGTAGTGGACTTGGTCGTCGCGGACGCCACCCTGGCTAAGACCGGGCCGGTCACGATTTCTTTCTACGTCAACGACAAGTTGCTCGGCCAGCAGCACTGCCCCAAGTCCGGCGACTACCACTTCGAAAAAGGAGTTCCCGCCTCCTGGCTGCGCACCGACGCCTTCACTATCGTGGCGGCCGAAGCCGACAAGCTCTGGGTTTCCCCCACCGACGGCGCGCGGTTGGGATTCATCCTCGTCCGGGCCGGGTTCGTTTCCTGATGCCGGCGCCAGCTCAGATACTTCTTGCCGCCGGCTTCACCGCCGGGGCCTGCCTGGCTTCCGGAAACCTCCTGTTGCGCGCTCTCCGGTTACGCTTCCGGCGTGAGGAGAAGCACATCTTCGCTTTCGTGAGCGGGGCGGCGTGCTGGAGCGGGCTCGTCTTTCTGCTGGCGGCCGCGGGGCTGGCGCGGCGCGGGGTCTTCCTGGCCGCCGGCTTGCTCGTAATCCTGGCGGCGCTGAAATGGGGCCGGTCGCAACCGGCGCCTCCGCCGGAGCCGGCCCCGCCACGCCTGCCCACACTCTGGAAGGCGCTCTTTGGCGTGATCTTCGCCGCCTTCGCCGTGCTCTACTTTTTCAACGCCCTGGCGCCCGAGATAAGTCCCGACGGCAGCACTTACCACCTCGGCCTGGTGGCCCGCTACCTCCGCGAGCACGGCTTCCAGCGCATCACCACCAGCATGTACGCCAACCTCTCGCAGGGCATGGAAATGCTCTTCCTGTTCGCCTTCGCCTTTGGAAAGCACTCCGCCGCGGCCCTGGTGCATTTCGCGTTCCTGCTGGCGCTGCCTCTGGCCATGCTGGCCTACGCCCGCCGCATAGGCTTCCCCAGGGCGGGTGTCGTCGGGTCCCTGCTGGTTTTCGCCAGCCCGATCGTAGGGGTTGCCGGGATCAGCGCTTACAACGACGTGGCGGTGGCCTGCGTTGTGTTTGCCGTCTTCTACCTGCTGGAAATCTGGGACCAACAACCCAGCCCGGCGCTCCTGGTTCCCATCGGGCTGCTGGCCGGCTTCGGTTACGCCATCAAGTACACGGCGTTCCTGGCAGTTCCCTACGCCCTGGGGCGAGTCGGCTGGAAGCTCTGGCGCGCCCGCCAGCCTGTCCGCCGCCCCCTGGCCGTCATCAGCCTTTGCGCCCTGCTGATGATAGTGCCGTGGATGGCCAAGAACTGGATCTTGCTTGGCAACCCGGTTTCGCCATTCTTCAATCGCTTCTTCCCGAACCCCTACGTCCGTGTTTCCTTCGAGCAGGAATACTCCCAACACATGCGTCACTACCTGGGACTGGACAGCTACTGGGCCATCCCGCTGGAGGCCACCGTCCGGGGCGAGGTGGTTCACGGCATGTTGGGCCCGCTGTTCCTGCTGGCGCCTTTGGCCTTGCTGGGGCTTCGGTACCCGCCCGGGCGCCGCCTGTTGCTGGCGGCGGGCGTCTTCGCACTGACCTACGCGACGAACGTAGGCACCCGCTTCCTGGTCCCCAGCCTGCCCTTCCTCAGCCTGGCCATGGGCTTGGCCATACTGACCTCTTGGCGGTGGGTAGCGCCCGGCATCATCGTGGCGCACGGGCTGCTCTCCTGGCCGGGCATCTTGGGCCTTTACTGTCGCCAGCACACCTGGCGGCTCAAGGAGATCCCGGTGCAGGGGGCGCTGCGTAAGGTCCCGGAGGGCGTCTTCGTGGCCGAACGGCAGCCGCGCTACACCACTACCCGGGTGATTGAGGGGCTGGTGCCCCCCGGCGGCAAGGTGTTCACCTTCGGCGGGGCTCTGGACGCTTATACTTCGCGCGAGCTGCTGGTGGGCTACCAGTCGGCTCAGGCCAACTTGCTCGCCGACATCCTGCTGGCGCCCATGCTGCTAGACGAACAGCCGCTCTGGGAGCTTCAGTTCCGCTTCCCGGCCCAGTCGGTACGCAAACTGCGCGTGGTTCAGACCGCCGGCCCTGCTCCGGGCGAGTGGAACGTGCGCGAGCTGCGGGTCTTTCGCGGCAAGGAGGAACTCCCCCGCGCGCCCCACTGGCGCCTGCGGGCCTATCCGAACCCCTGGGACGTGCAACTGGCGTTCGATAACTCCCTGGTCACACGCTGGCGGAGCTGGCAGACGTTGTTTCCCGGCATGTTCCTGGAGGTCGATTTTCGCGGCCTCCAGAATCCGGACTCCCTGAGCCTGGAGTGCTCCCCGGATCAGGGTGCCATTCGCCTCCGAGTGGACGCCGAGACCGCCTCGGGGGAATGGAAAACACTGGCTGCCAGCTATGCCACGCTCGAGCGCCGCCGGCCAAGCGGCCTGCGCCAACTGGCCTCCGAGGAGTTCAAGGCTCGTGGCGTAGATTACCTGCTGCTGTACGACTACGAGGATTGGGCCAGGGAGTTCTGGAGCAAACGGAAGAGCTGGGGCCTGACGCTGCTGGATCACCAGCGCGCGGCGCGGCTGTACTGGCTGGATTGAGGAGCACGGTGCGCGGCAAACCCATTACCCTGCGGCTGGCCCAGGCCCTGCTGCTGGCCCTGTTTGCCGTGAACGTCTACCGCGCCGCCAGTCAATCCATCACCTGCGATGAGGCTTGCACCTACAACGAGTTTCTGGCCGGCAGCCCTTGGCAACTGGTCAGGTCCTACGAAGCCTCCCATCACGTCCTGTACACGGCGCTGGCCAAGCTCTCCATCTCCGTGCTCGGCCTTTCGGAGTTCACCCTGCGCATCCCCGCCCTGCTGGGCGGGCTGCTCTACCTGACCACCGCCTGCCGCCTGTGCGTGTACTTGTTTGGGGAAGGCCTCTTCTTCCTGCTCGCCTTTGCCGGCCTGAGCCTGAATCCCTATCTGCTGGACTTCCTGTCGGCGGCGCGCGGCTACGGCCTGGCGCTGGGGCTGTGTCTTTGGGCCCTCTATCACCTGCTGCGGTACGTCGATGCCCGGGTCGCCGATGCGCCGCTGGCGGGACTGGCGCACCTGCACAAGGCGGCGGTTGGACTGGCGCTTTCGGTGGCGGCGAACCTCACGCTGCTGCTCCCCTGCGCGGCGTTGGCGTTCCTGCTGCTGATCATCCTGGCCGCGGATGCTCTCCTGGCCGGCGGGCGCTTGACGATGGCGCGCCAGTTGGCGCACGCCGCCGACCACTTCGTGGCGCCCGGGGTGCTGATCGCTGTTCTGCTCCTGGCGCTCCCCCTCAGCCATGCGCACCCGGACCAGTTCTTCCTGGGAATGCGGACACTCCGCGCAAGCCTGCAAGACCTGCTCAGCGCTGCGCTGGTGACTCATAGCAGCGCGTGGCTGGATTTCAAGAGGTTCGAGTCCGCGATCTGGCAAGCGGGCAGGATGGTGGTCCCGCTGGTGTTGCTGCTCATCGCGGGAACGCTGCTGGCGATCCTCCGCCGCTGGCGACGCGCAAGAGACTTCCGAAGCCTGGACCGGGGGGACCGCTTTCTCTGGTTCTGCGGGGGCGCGATGCTCGTGTCGCTGGCCGGCCTGATCGCCGCGCATTATGCTTTCGGCGTGCCGTATCCCGTGGGCCGCAGCGGGCTGTACTTCCTGCCGCTGTTCCTGCTGGCCTGCTCGACGCTGCTGGCGCGGCTTTCCAGGCGCCCGGCGGCGCGCTGGGCGGGACCGCTGGTTCTATCTCTGATGCTGATCCAGTTCCTGCTTCGCTTCGATGTCACGCACTACGCCGACTGGTCCGGGGAAGCGGCCACTCGCAGAATGGTGGAAGTGATCCGAGCCCGCCAGGCGCTCCACCCACAAGACAAGGTGCGCGTGGGCGCCACCTGGGAGCTGGCGCCCGGCCTGAACTTCTATCGCCAGCTCTACAAGCTGGGCTGGATGGAGCCGGTGGCCCGCGAGGGGCCGAAGGCGCCCTGCGATTACTTCGTATTGCTTCAGCGGGACGCGGCCCTTCTCGACAAGCTTCGCCTGACTGTGCTCCACCAGGACGCCCGCTTCGGCGTCCTCCTGGCCGCGCCGCAACGCTGAGGCCCGCTTGCGGGTGCCGTGGCCCATCTGCGACACTCATCTTTCATGCTGGCTCTCGACCGCGTCCGGCCGGCAGCGGCGGCGTTTCTGTTATCGCTGTGCCTCGGAGGGGCGCAGACGAGCTCCTCTGAACCGGCCGCTGTAGCGCTTCCGGTTCCGCCGGGCGGCGAGATCCTTCGTTACCACGTCGAGTGGCGGCTCATTCACGCCGGCAACGCCAAGCTCTCCTGGACCCCGTCCCAGGCGTCGGGATCGGCCGGCTGGGAGGCCCGCCTGGATCTGGAATCCGTCGGGCTGGTCTCGCGGCTGTACAAGGTTGACGACCACTACACCTCCGCCTTCGACGGCCAGCTCTGCGTGACGAACTCTGCGATGCTGACCCAAGAGGGCAGCCGCCGCCGGGAAACCATGGTCACCTTCGACAGCCAGAACCGCAAGGCCAGCTACCTGGAACGCGACCTGGTGAAGAAGACCGTGGTGGCCACGCACGAGATCGACATCCCGGCCTGCGTGCACGACGTCATCAGCGGCCTCTACCTTCTGCGCAGGCTGCGGCTGGAGCCGGGTGAGTCCGTTCAGATCCCGCTTAGCGACGGCAAGAAGAGTATCCAGGCCCGCGTCGAAGCCCAGGAGCGCGAAACCGTGCGCACGCGCGCCGGCTCCTTTCGGACCGTCCGCTACGAAGCCTTTCTCTTCAACAACGTCTTCTTCCGGCGCAGGGGCCGCCTGTTCGTCTGGCTCACCGACGACCAGCGGCGCTTGCCCGTGCAGGTCCGCATCCGGTTGCCCTTCTACATCGGCACCCTCACCCTGGAACTCGAAAAGGAGGAGAAAGCGTGAGACGATTCTTGTGCCTGTCCGCGCTTTCGGCAGCGCTCACCGCCGCCTTCGCGCAGCAACGCCCCTTGTTGTCCGGCCCGCAGGCCCTCGAACAGTTTGAGCGCGCGGCGCAGTTGATGGAATCCACCTCGGCCAGCGCGCCGGGACTGGCGCGCGCCGCGGCCCCCCTTGTCGAGAACGCCCGGCAGGCCGCCCTCACTCTGCGCACGCTGGGCGGCCAGAATGCCCCACTGACCTACGCCCTTCTGACCAACCTGCGCGCCTACTTGGCCCTGGCCGACGCGGTGCCCAAGCCTTTCCCCCTGCCGGAGGAATCCGCGCGGCAGTTCTCCGAGCTGCGCGAGCGCCTGGTTCGGATCGAGACGCATTTCACCGCTTTGCTCGAACAGAGGGAAGCGCAATTGCGCAACCCCGACCGCGACAACCTCCGGCGTTACGCCGAGGCCAACGCCAAGCTCCCGCCCCCGCAAGCGGATCGCCCCCGCGTGGTTTTCCTCGGCGACTCGATCACCGACGGCTGGCGGCTGAACGAGTACTTCCCCGAGCGCGATTTCGTCAACCGCGGCATCAGCGGGCAGATCACGGGCGAGATGCTGGGCCGCATGATGGCCGACGTGATCGCCGTGCAGCCCACCCTGGTCCTGGTGCTGGCCGGCACCAATGACATCGGGCGCGGGATCGCCGTCGAGACCATCCAGAACAACCTGACCATGATCGCGGAGCTGGCCGAGGCGCACAAGATGAAGCCGCTGTTCGCCACGCTGCTGCCGGTCAGCGACTACCACCAGGACCGCAATCCGCAATTCGAGCAGAGCAAGCGCCGCCCGCCGGCCACTATACGCGAGCTGAACACCTGGCTGGCCGGCTTCTGCCGTCGGCGCGGCTACCTGTGTGTGGACTACTTCTCCGCGCTGGCCGACTCCGCCGGGTTCCTCAAAGCCGAGCTTTCCGACGACGGCCTGCACCCCAACTCGAGCGGTTACCGCATCATGGCCCCCATCGCGCTGGCCGCCATCGACCAGGCGCTGGCTGCCATGCAGCCCAAGGCTCGCAAGAAGCGCTTCGGACTCTTCTAGTTCCTGCGCGACAATAGAAGTATGCGGGTCCTGGCAGCGTTGCTGGTTCTCTGGCCGCTGGCGCGGCTGGAAGCCCAGACCCGGCTGACGGTCGAGCAGGTGGTGTCCTTCGTCCGCTCCTCGATCACGCTCAAGCAGGAGGACCACCGGGTCGCCGGCTACTTGCGTCGCGTCACGCTGGTCGAACGCCTCGACGACCGGACCATCGAGCTGCTCCAGGGGGAAGGCGCGGGACCCAGAACCGTCGAGGCGCTGCATGAACTGAGAGACGCCTCGCAGGGACTGCCCGCCCCGGCTCCGCCCGCCCCCCAGCCGGTTCTCGAACCCATTCCGCCACCCACTCCCGAGGAGCAGGCGAGCGTCCTCAAGCAGGTGCGAGAGTATGCCCTCGGCTACACCAAGCATCTCCCGGACTTCATCTGCACCCAGGTGACCCGGCGCTACATCGACCCCAACGGCCTGGAGTTCTGGCGCCAGGAGGATGTCATCACCGCCCGGCTCACCTACTTCGAGCAGCGCGAAGACTACAAGGTGATCCTGCTGAACAGCCGGATGGTGAACACGTCCTACGCGGCGCTGGGCGGGGCCATCTCGACGGGGGAGTTCGGCAGCATGTTGCGCGAGATCTTCGACCCCGCCACCGAGACCCGCTTTCAGTGGGAACGCTGGGCCACGCTGCGTGGCAGCCGGGCGCACGTCTTCTCTTACTCGGTCACCCAGCCGCGCTCGCACTGGCACGTCACCTACCAGAAGATCGCCGAGACCACCCCGGGCTATCGCGGCTTCATTTACGTGGACCGGGACACGCTCAGCGTGCTCCGGGTCACGCTGGAAGCCTTGCTGCCGCCCGACTTCCCCCTCCAGCAGGTCTCCACCATGCTGGACTACGATTTCGCCGAGATCGCCGGCGGGCGCTACATGCTTCCGCTGAAGGCGGTGATGCGGATGCGAGACGGCAAGCTGCTCGCCAAGAACGACGTCGAGTTCCGCATGTACCGCAAGTTCGCCGCCGACGCCACGGTCACCTACGAGACGCCGCCGCCCCTACCCGAGGAGAAGACCAAGGAGCAGCCGCCGAAGCCGTAGGGTAAGTCTCCCGACTTGCCGCCTGAGCAGGGTAAGTCTCCCGACTTGCCACTCTGCTCCCCGCCGGGGTCGAGTGGGGCGGCCGCGACGGGACCGGGTGGCGATTGCGCGAGCGGCCGGTGAAAGCGGCCCAGGCGGAGGCCGTACCGGTCCCAGGCGCTGACCGTTTCGGCCTGAAAGCGTCGGGCGAGCTTCTCGGTACTGAGGATGGCGAAGCAGGGCCGGATCGTAATACTCGGGATGTCAACCTGGGGCATGCGAGGTCCCCCGTCTCAACCGACCCGCTCAGCCCAGCAACCGCCGCGCCCGCTCGACGTTGTCCCGCACCTGGTCGCTGTAACGCGGGTACATACCCACGATTACCGCGTCCTGCGGCTTGATGCTCGCGTAAGCCGTACGGAAGGCCTCCTCGAGCTGCCGCGGCGAGTCGGTTAGCCGCCCCGCCGCCAGTATCTTGAACGCCAGGCAGCTCTTCTTGCTCTGGTGGATGGTCCGGTACATCCGCGGCGGATCATCGGGCAGGAACACCTCGCCGTAGGGCGGTCTCTGTCCGAGAATCTTCTGAAGCTCCTCCTGCGGGCGCGTCACGTAGTACACGCAGGTCATGTAGAAGTCAATGTCCCAGTTTTGCTCCTCGGTCGCTTCCACCACTTCCGGGTTGTGCGTCGAAAGACCCACCAGCACGCCGCTATCCCGCACGGCCTTGAGAAACTCCCGGATCTTGTGCTGTTCCCCGCCGCGCCAGCGCCGGTCGGTGACCCCGCCATGATGCGCAATCCCCAACGGCCCCAGCTTGGCCAGCTTCGGAATCTCGGTGAGGTCCTCTTCCATGGGCCGCCCGCTCACCAGGATCGCTTGCAGCTTGCCCCCCTCGGCCCGGTACCGCTGGAGATCCTCCAGGCCCCGCCCGCCCTGCGAGAACTGCCAGGTGTTGATCCCCTGGGCTTCGCACTGCCTCAAGGTCTGGCAGACTCGCTCGGCGGTGAACCACTCCAGCATGTGCTGGCTGAAGAGTGCGTTGAAATGCGAGTAGCCATAGAACGGGTTGGCGCCCACAATCAGGCGCGTGATCTGGTGCTTGCCCAGGCGCACCGTAGGCAGCAGCGGCGCGGTCTGCGCCGAACCGGCGGCCAGCAGGGCCGCCGATTTCAGGAAACCTCGGCGAGATTCCATCCGGGCCCTCAGCGGCGCTCGTAGCGCCCCATGTAACGCGCTTCTTCCAGCACGTGCCCTTTCAGCGCGCGGTCCAGCCCCGCGCGCCGCGCGCCCACCTTCAACCCCAGCGCGGGCACATCCACCGCCATCAGCTTGAAGAAGTACCGGTGCGCCCCGTGACCGCGTGGCGGGCACGGCCCGCCGTAGCCGGGCTTGCCGAAGTCGTTGACTCCGCTCACGCCCGCTTGGCCGGGCTTGAACCCCTGCGCCAGCGTGTGCGCCGTCGCCGGGATGTCCCACAGCAGCCAGTGATTCCACGTGCCCACTGGAGCGTCCGGGTCGTCCACAATCAAGGCAAAGCTCCCCGTCTTGGCCGGCTCGCCGCTCCATTCCAGCGCCGGTGACAGGTCTGCCCCGTCGCAGGTATGAATCTTCGGTATCGTCGCGCCTTCCGCGAAGGCGTTGCTCATCACTTTGAACGCCATCAAACCCTCCCCGCCAAAAACGGGGACTGAACCCATTTTTCGCCGGCAGCGAGTCCTTCTCGACCAGCAGCGCCCATCACGCGAAAAATGGTGTCTGTCCCCGCTTTTGGCAACTACCTACCCCCAGCGCCCTATCCAACCCCTCCACAAAGAAATGCTCGCCCCACATCACCGACTCGGCCACGCCCAACTTCTTGTGGACATGATACACCCCGCCTTTGAGTATCCCTTCCCAGGCAGGGTCCGACTTAGCCACATACTTCAGGCACAAAGTTCTCAAGATATGCCGCGCCGATTGGTCGTATAAGTGCCCCTTCACCGGGTCGGCGCACAGCTCGGCAAGCTGTAGCAACCCGCAGGCGGCGATCGCCGCCGCCGAGGTATCCACCAGCGAGCGGCTTTCCTCCGGAGCGTCATAGTCCCAGGGGGGCACGCCGTCAGCCGGCGTGTGCGCGATGTAGTAATCCGCGCAGGCCTCCGCCGTAGCCAGAAAACGCGGGTCGCGGGTGAAACCATAGACCGTGCCAAAGCCGTAGAGCGCCCAGGTCAGCCCGCGCGACCAGCAGGAGTCCCCCCGCCAGCCCTGGTGCGTGCTCTGCCGCAGGAACTCTCCCGTCTCCAAGTTGAACAGGCCCTCGTGCGCCGTCGAGCCGTCGCCCCGCACCAGCACCCGCCGCGTGGTCAGCGAATGCCGCAGGGCCAGATCGTCGAGCTTCCGGTCGCCGGTCTGCGCCGCGGCGTAGAAGATGATCCCCACGTTCATCATGATGTCGATGAACAGGGAGTCCTCGGAAACGAACGAGCGCAAGTACTCGCCCTTCTCCCTGAACCGCAGACCCATGGTGCGACCGGCCTGAATCAGCACGTCGTTGAGCGCCGCCTCCCCCGACATCAGGTACCAGCGAAAGTACGTGGACCAGAAGATGAACCCCAGGTCGTGCACTTCGCGGTCCAGCTTGCGCGGCTCCAGCGGCCGGGTGTAGCGCACCGCCTGCTTGCGCCACCACTCGCCTTCCTCGGCGCCCTCGCCGCGCCGCGCGAAGATCCACATCATGCCCGGCAGAAACCCGTCGCACCAGTGCGTCCACGCCGGCAGGTCGTGCTTCCAGCGGCCCGCGTGGGTGTACATGGGGTAGAAGTCCGGGTGGCGCTCGACGAGCCGCCGCACCTGCGCGCGCGCAAAATCCAGAGCCTCTTCAAACAGTTTCCGATCGGTCTCCTGCGCAAACGTGATCACGGCTTAGCCCCCTCCTCCAGCACGCAGATGTCGCTCAGGTTGCGGTAGTTCTCCGCGTAGTCCAGGCCGTAACCCACCACGAACTCGTCCGGTATCTGGAAACCGACGTAGGCCACGTCCACCGGCCTGATCCGCCGGCTGGGCTTGTCCAGCAGCGCCACGATCCGCAGTGAGCGCGGCTTGCGCTGCGCAAGCACGTGCATCAGGTAGTTCAGGGTGACGCCGGTGTCTACGATGTCCTCCACCACCAGTACGTCCGCTCCCTCGATCGAGCTGTCCAGGTCTTTGGTCAGTTTCACCTCGCCCGAGGTGGTCTTGCCCTTGCCGTAACTGGAGATGCCGATGAAATCGATGCGGGTCGAAGACTTCATGGCCCGCGACAGGTCCGCGAGGAAGAAGCACGCTCCCTTGAGGATGGCAATCAGCCAGACAGGACCGCCGGGGTAGTCCCGGTCGATCTGGGCGCCTAACTCCCGGATGCGCGCCTGGATCCGCTCCGCCGGTATCAGAACACGCAGCGCGGGTTCCACCGTCGCCATGGTCTAGCCGCCCCCGCTGCGCAACGGGCCGCTGGGCGGGCCGACGTGAATGTGGGGGCCGGTAGACCTGCCCGACAGGAAGCTGCGGAAAGCGATGAACGGTATGCCCACGGCGCGGAGCTGACTGCGCAACCAGATCCCTTCCGCCTGGTTCGGGTCAACCGCCACATCGATGCGTCCGCGATGGTCGAAACCCAGGGCGCGATGCACGGCCGTATCTCCGCGCGCACTTACCGGCAGCGGCTTCGAGAAGCGCTTCGCGAAGGCTTCCGAAATCCCCCGGAGTTGTGCGAACTGGAAGACGGCCAGGCCGTCATATCGCTCCACCAGACCGGGGAAGTCCGCCGCCGCGGGCGCCTCCTCCAGTCTTGCCATCCAGGCCTGCTCAGCCCGCGCCATTGCCGCCAGCTCCCGCAACAGCCTGGCCCGCGAGGCCGCCAGGCCCAGCGCCTTGCGGCTGCTGTCAAACTCCTCCAACAGCGGCGTCAGCGCCTGCCGCGGCAGCGCTCCCGCCTCGACCAGCTTCTCGGCCCGCTCCAGCCGCGCCTGGCGCCGCTCGTGCCGCCGCGTGGCTGCCGCCACCAACTCCTCGGCCTGCTGCTCGGTCAGCTCCTCCACCGACACATTGCCGTACAGTATGCGCTCCAGGATCCGGGCATCGGCGGCGTCCTCCTCCTCCTGTCGCGCTTGCTCCAGGGCCGAGCGCGGCAGCGCCCCAGCCTCCACCAGCTCCGGGACTCGGGAACCATCCCGCGACTCGCGCAGCATCTCCACCAGCGTGGGCGGCTGCCCTTGCGCCACCGCGCAGCACAGCGCACCCGCCACAACCGCCGCCCGGACCATCCTTCTGATTGTAGTACGATGAGGGCGAGGAGTTGAGTGCCGAGCTTCAGCGACCCGCCAGAGCCCCCCCGAACCGCCAGCCCCCCTGAGGATCTCGAGCACCCCGTCTGGTTGATTGCCGCCCGCGCGGCTGAATCCAAGAAGGCTCTCCGGGCGGTGGTGCTCGATCTAAGGAGTATCTCCGGGTTCACCGACTACTTTTTGATCTGCTCCGGCGCCAACAGCCGCCAGATCCAGGCCATCAGTGACGAGATCCAGTTGCAGCTCGGGCGCCGCGGCCACGCCCCGCTCGGCATCGAGGGCTACGAGCACGCCGAATGGATTCTGGGAGACTACGGCGACCTGATCGTCCACGTTTTCTCGGAGACGGCCCGCGCGTACTATGACCTGGAGCGGCTATGGCGCCACGCCAAGCCGGTCCAGCTCTAGATAGAACTCCCCTCCCGCCACAATCTCCGCCGGTCCCGTCAGCCAGATCTCGTCCTCCCAGCGCAGCTTCAGCGGCCCCGCCGGCGTCCGCACCTGCACCGGGCTTTCCGCCAAGCCTCGCAACACTGCGGCCGCAAAGGCCCCCGTCGAGCCGGTTCCGGAACTCATGGTCTCGCCTACACCCCGCTCCCAGAAGCGCGCCTCCAGCGTGTGCCGGTCCACAGGCCGCACCAGCGAGACGTTGGTCCGCCGCGGGAAGAAGCGGTGCGCCTCGATCTCCGCGGCCAGCGCGCGCCAATCCGGCGGGAACTCCTCCACCAGCAGCGCGCACTGCGGGTTGCCCACGTCCAGCACCGTGACCTCCACCGTCCCCCGCGCCAGCTCCAGCGGCAGCCGGAGCTGGTCCTGGCGATACCTCGGCCGCCCCATGTTCATTTCGAACACGAACTCCAGCTCGCGCCGCTCCAGCGGCCGCAGGTGCTTCAGGCCCGCGCCGGTAAGAATGCGAACTTCCTCCTGCGCCAGTCCCGCATCCAGCAGAAAGGCGGCCGCACAGCGGGTGCCGTTGCCGGAGATCTCCGCCTCGCTGCCGTCGGCGTTGAACAGCCGGATCGAAGCGTCGCACCCCGGCGCCTCCGGAGAGGCGGGCCTCACCAGCAGCCACCCGTCGGCGCCCACCCCCGTGTGGCGATCGCAGATCGCCTGCGCCACCGCCGGCAGAGCCTCGCGAGGCGCCTGGTAGGCCCAGGTCAGCAGGAAGTCGTTCTTGGCGCCGTGCGCCTTGGTAAAGGGAATCCTCATGGCGCCCGCCTGTAGATCTCGATCACCGGCCCTCCCTTGACGCTGATCGTCTTCACACGATCGTACTTCGGCCCTGTCTTTCCGGCGCGCAGGATCGCAGTAGCCACCTTGTCCCCCGAGATCGCCATCGCCCACCGCTCCCGTAGAAACAGGTCCGGGCGGCCCATCACCGCCTCCCACTCCGGCCGGTTCCCTTCGTGCAACGCAGCGTGCAAGGGTATGCCGGCCTCGCGGAAGACGCCCGCCAAGTCCCCGAAGGAGATCAAGATACCATCCCCGGGGGTCCACTGCGAGCGCAGGTATGCGGCAACCTCCCGCGTCCACGCGCGCCGCGCCTCGGAGTTCACCTGGGACTCCTTCCAACAGATCCAGGCCTCTGCGTGCGGGTAGGCTAGCCACGGTGCGACGGCCGCGCCCACCACCGCCAGCGCCAGCAGCGCCCGCATTCTTTGCGGCGCCAGCGCCGCCCAGGCCGCCGCAGCCAGGGCCAGCAGCGGCACGGCGGTCAGCCCGTAGCGCGTGTTGTAGTAAGTGAACGGCCAGAGCTGCGGCACGTAGATCGGGGTCCCCCCGGAGTGGATGCTCCACACATAGAACGCCGCGGGAAGCGCCAGCAGCCACACCGGCCACCATGCGCGCCGGTATAACGCCGCCACCAGCCCCGCCAGGCCGACCCAGTACAGCCCCCAGCCAGCGCACAGCTTCACCGCGGCGCGGTATTGCAGCCATGCCTGGGCCCAGTCGCCATCGCCGGGATAGCGCCCCATCCCCTGCTCCAGGGCCCGCCGGTAGATCGCCAGCGCCGACCAGGGGCCGTTATAGAACTCCAAAGCGTTCCCGTAATACCACCAGTTGTGCGCCAGCCAATACAGCGGCCCCAGCGAGGCCACTGCGCCGAACAGAGCCGCGCAACGCAGGCGCCTTCGCCGCGCCGCCAGCAGAAAGTACAGCGCCACAAACGGGATCAGAAACCAGCCTTCATAGCGAGTCAGCGTCCCGGCCAGCGCCGCCAGCCCGGCCCCGGCCACCGATAGCAGCCCCTGTGTCTCGCGGAACCGCACCGTGAAGTACAACAACGCCGCCAGCGTCGCCATGAACACCGGCTCGGTCATCGGCGTGGCCTGCAAGTAGAGCAGGTTGGGATTCAGCGCCAGCAGGCACAGGGCCGTGACCGCCGCCGCGCGGCTCTGGTAGGCTCGTCGCGCCGCCGCATACAGGAACAGTCCGGCGAGCACGAAGCACGCCGCCGTGGGGATTGCGCCCGCCAGCCCCGTCCGCCACAAGCGGTCATCCCGCACCAGTGGCAGCATCAGCAGGTGCGGCAACGGCAGCCACACCGTCCCAATCTGCTCCCAGTTCGGCGTGCGTGAGTCCCCCACGCGCCGGGCGATGTTCAGGTGCGCTTCCGCATCCCCGTAGTACGCCAGGTATCCTTGCCGGTAACTATACAGGACCGCGCCTGCGCTCAGCCCCGCCAGCAGCAGTGCCACCAGCGCGGTCTCGACGACCCTCCACGCCGCCCTAGAACGCGGTGAAGCTCTGGAACTCCTGGAAGCGCCCATCGATCTCCGCGCGTGTCAAGGTGCGGAAACGGTCTACACCAAACCGCTCGCAGCAGAAGCTGCCCATCACCGAGCCGTAGATCATCGCCCGGCGCAGTTCGCCCGGCTCGGTCCCTGCCCCGCAGCCCGCCAGGTAGCCCATGAAGCCTCCCGCGAACGAATCCCCCGCCCCGGTGGGATCGAACACGTCCTCCAGCAAGTACCCCGGCGCAATGAAGTGCCCCCGCGGATGGAACAGAATCGCGCCGTACTCCCCCCGCTTGACCACCAGCGTCCCCGGCCCCATCTCGAGAATGCGTTGCGCGGCCTGCCGTAGGTTGTGGCATCCGGCCAGCATCCGGGCCTCGCTGTCGTTGATCAGCAGGACGTCCCACTCCTTCAGCGTCTCGCGCAGCTCCTCCCGCGTTTCCCGGATCCAGTAGTTCATCGTGTCCCCGCCCGTCAGGCGCGCGGCCTCCATCTGCGCGCGCACTGCCCGTTGCAGCCCCGGCTGGATGTTGCCCAGCAGCAGGTAGGGCTGCCGCCGGTAAGCTGCGGGCAACCGCGGCTGGAAGTCGGCGAAAACGTTCAGCTCGGTGCGCAGAGTGGTCCGCTCGTTCATGTCCTCCGAATACACGCCTGCCCAGAAGAACGTCTTCCCCGGCGCCCGCTCCAGCCCGGCGAGGTCGATGCCGCGGCTCGCCAGGAACTCCGCGTCCTGCGCCTCAAAATCCTCGCCCACCACGGCCACTATGCCTACCTCGGTGAAGAAGCTCGCCGCCAGCGCGGCATAGGTACACGCGCCGCCCAGCATCCGCTCCACCCGCCCGTGCGGCGTCTGGACTCCGTCATAAGCCACCGAACCCACCACCACCAGCGACATGTCTCGCACCGAACTCCGCTATCATAACAGGCATGCGCCGAAGCCTTCTGCTGCTTGTCTCCGCCGTTCTTGCCTGGGCCCAGGCTCCCGCCTCGCGGCCCAGGCCGCAGCCCCCTGAAACCGGCTGGGTTTCGCTGTTCAATGGCCAGGACCTCACCGGTTGGGTCCAGGTGGGCCACGAAAAATGGGAGGTCGCCGACGGCGTCATCCACGGCCAGGGCGTAACCAAGGAGTACGGCTACCTCAGAACCGAGAAAACCTACAAGGACTTCGACCTCGCTCTGCGCTTCAAGTGCGAGGCCGACGGCAACAGCGGCGTCTTCTTCCACACCGACTTCAAGCCCGGCACCGCCGACGTCAGCCAGGGCCTTCAGTTCGAAATCGACCGCGCTCTGAACCGCCACACCGGCGGCATCTACGGCGACGGCCGCAACTGGATCGTCTGGCCGCCGCCGGAGCTGGAGACCGTCATCCGCCCCACCGACTGGAACGACTTCCTCCTGAGCGTCCACGGCAACCGCTACATCTGCCGCCTCAACGGCGTCCTGCTGGTGGACTTCACCGACCCCACGCCCCGCTCCTTCGACGGCTACATCGCCCTGCAACTGCACTCCGGCGGCCAAGGCAACATGAAGTTCAAGGACATTCTCATCCGCGACCTGACCCGACGCTGACTGACACAGAACCAAGCCCCGGCAAGAGGATCGTGACATGAGTAAGCAGACGACGATCGAGGAAGCCCTCCAGGGATTTGCCGAGGCCGTCAGGGCCAAGATGTCCACGCTGACGCCGGGTGAGCCGGAAGACCAGTTGCGTGGCCCCTTCGAGAACTTCATGGCCGACGCCGCCCGCACCCTTGGCTGGAACGCCGTCTGCACCGGCGAAACCAGGCTGCCGGGCCGCCTCGGCCGGCCTGACTACGCCGTCCATCTCAACAAGCTGCTCGCCGGCTACGTCGAACTCAAAGCCCCCGGCGTCGGCGCGAACCCGGAGCGGTTCGCCGGCCATAACCTGGAACAGTGGAAGCGCTTCCGGGGAGTTCCCAATCTCCTTTACTGCGACGGCAACGACTGGGGCCTCTATCGCGACGGCAAACCAGAGGGCAAGATCGTCCGCCTCTCCAGCGACATCACCACCGACGGCAGGAAAGCCGTCACCGCCGAAGACGCCCGCGCCGTCGAACGCCTGCTGCGGGAGTTCCTCTCCTGGCGGCCCATCATCCCCACCGACCCCCAGGGCAAGCTCGACCTTAAGGGCTTCGCCACCCTGTTGGCGCCGCTCTGCCGCATGTTGCGTGACGATGTGACCGACGCGCTCCAGGACCCGAACTCCCCGCTGGTCAACCTCGCCAACGAGTGGCGGCAATTGCTGTTCCCCGAGGCCGCCGACGAGCAGTTCGCCGACGGCTACGCCCAGACCGTCGCCTTTGCGCTGTTGCTGGGCCGCAGCGAAGGGGCGGACCCGCTCACGCTCGAGAGCGCCGTGGCGGCTCTCGCCGTGCAACACAGCCTGCTCTCCCGCGCGCTCCAGATCCTCACCGATCCGGGCGCGCGCGCCGAGATCTCGGCCTCACTCAACCTGCTTCTGCGGGTCATCGCTGAGGCGTCCCCCGCCGCGCTGACGGGGCCCCAGAACCCCTGGCTTCACTTCTACGAACACTTCCTCGCGGCCTACGACCGGGATCTGCGCAGGGATGCCGGAGCCTACTATACGCCGCTGGAGGTAGTCCGCACCCAGGTCCGCCTGATCGACGATCTGCTGGTGAACCACCTCGGTAAGCCGCTGGGTTTCGCCGATCGCGGCGTTATCACGCTCGACCCCGCCGCCGGCACGGGGACCTACCTGCTCGGCGTGATCGAGCACGCCCTCGCCAAGGTCGAGGCCGAGCAGGGGGCGGGGGCCGTGCCCGGCCAGGCATCCGCGCTGGCGGCAAACCTCTACGGCTTCGAATTGATGGTCGGCCCCTACGCAGTCACCGAACTGCGCGTCAGCCGCGCCTTGCGCGACCGGGGCGCCACGCTCCCCGCAGGCGGCTGTCACATCTACCTGACCGACACGCTCGAAAGCCCCGGCGCACAGCCTTTACAATACCCGCTGTTTTTCAAGCCCATCGCGGAGCAGCACGCCAAGGCCCTGAGGGTGAAGAGCAAGGTCCCCGTCATTGTGTGCCTGGGCAACCCACCCTATGACCGCCACGAAGCCGCTGATGAGAACAACCAGGCGCGGACCGGCGGCTGGGTCCGCTGGGGCGAGGATGGCAAGGGCACGAGCGCGATCTTGCACGACTTCCTCGATTCTGCCGTCGCCGCCGGCCACGGCGTCCACGTCAAGAATCTCTACAACCTCTACGTTTACTTCTGGCGCTGGGCGCTGTGGAAGGTCTTCGAGCACGACACCGCGCGCGGGCCGGGCGTGGTCAGCTTCATCAGCGCCTCGAGCTACCTCGACGGCGACGCTTTCTGCGGAATGCGCGAGCACATGCGCCGCCTCTGCGACGAGGTCTGGATCCTGGACCTTGGCGGCGAAGGCCGCGGCACGCGCAAAAGCGAGAATGTCTTCGCCATCCAGACGCCTGTGGCCATCGCTGTGGCCCTGCGCCGGGGCAAGGCGAAGAAGACGAAGCCCGCTGTAGTCCACTACGCGCGCATCGAGGGTACACGCGACGCCAAACGCCAGGCGCTCGGCGCTATCCGCGATTTCGCCTCCGTCAAATGGCAGGACTGTCCCGCCGACTGGCACGCCCCCTTCCGCCCCGCTGGCAAGGGCCGCTACTTCGACTGGCCGCTCCTCATCGACCTCATGCCCTGGCAGCACTCGGGGGTTCAGCTCAAGCGAACTTGGCCGATTGCGCCAGACTCAGCCACCCTTGAGAGACGATGGCGAGGTTTACTCTCGGCCAAGGACAGATCAAGGGCGTTTCACGGAACTGGGGACCGTGAGATCCACGGTACGTACCGTGTGGCCCTTACTCGCAAAGCGGACTCGAAGCCTATTGCGCAACTGCCAAGAAACGCCCCAATGCCTCCGGTTGTCCGGTACGCCTACCGATCGTTTGACCGTCAGACCATTATTGCCGATGGGCGCTTGATGTCTCGGCCCCGCCCCGACCTCTGGTGTGCATACAGCGAACGGCAGGTGTATTTGACAAGTCTGTTCTCTCAGCCACTTGGGAAGGGTCCTGCCCTGACATCGTGCGGCATCATGCCCGACCTTGACCATTTCCGGGGTTCCTACGGCGCAAAGGCGGCAATTCCCCTCTATCGCAACGCGGACGCGACGGAGCCCAACGTCCTTCCCGGCCTCCTCGAACTGCTCGGCAAGGCCTACAAGCGCAGGGTGACGCCGGAGGAGTTCCTGGCCTACGTGTACGGCGCGCTGGCGCAGCCGGCCTTCACCGCGTGCTACGCCAAGGAACTGGAGACGCGCGAGCTACGCGTGCCCATCACGAAGGATGCCGCACTGTTTGAGAAGGTCCGTGCCTCCGGCGCGCGGCTGCTCTGGCTCCACACCTACGGCGAGCGCTTTGTCCCCAAGGGGAAGCAGTCCGGCCACGTCCCGCCCGGCGCGCCCAAATGCGTCAAGGCCGTTCCGGGCGACACTAGCTACCCCGAGTTTTTCGATTACAATGACGCGACACGGACGCTCCGCGTCGGAGAGGGGGAGTTTCGCCCGGTGGGACGTGAAGTGTTCGAGTTCGAGGTTTCGGGCCTCAAGGTCGTCCAGTCCTGGCTCAAGTACCGCATGAAGAAGGGCGCGCGCAAGAAGTCCTCGCCCCTAGACGAGATCCGGCCCGAGCGCTGGACGAGCCAGTTCACCACAGAACTGCTCGAACTGCTATGGGTGCTGGAGGCAACCGTCGAGGGCTACCCCGAACAGGCGAGGCTGCTGGAGGCTGTCATCGCCGGCCCCTGCTTCCGCGCCGCCGAGCTCCCGCCAGTCCCCGACAACGCGCGCAAGCCTCCGGCGCACCGTCGCGATTCTGACGGCGATCTGTTTTCCGCCTAGCGCTGAATGACGAGGCAGCGGCTAACAGTGGGTTGCTCCGGACATCCCTCCCGCGCCGCCGATGAAGCCCGTCGTCAGGCCGCCGAGGTCCCTGCCCGTGCGGTAGACTTGAGGCGTGCCCATTATTGCGGCCTTTTTTGGGATCCTCATCCGGATGTTTTACAAGGAGCACGAACCAGCTCACTTCCATGCCGAGTACCACGGGCAGCTAGGGAAGTTCGATCTGGATGGAGAGATGGTCGCTGGGAACATCCAATCGAGAACGGCGCTCCGCCTCATCCGGGAGTGGGCGCGCTTGCATCGGTGCGAGATCGAGGCGAACTGGGAAAACATGAAGACGGGTCGTCCCCTGGAGAGGATAGAGCCCCTGGAGTGAGGCGTGCCCATGACCGTTCTGCCATCCGTGATACGCGCTGAGTACCGCGGCGGCCACCGCCTCCGCTTGACGTTCAACGATAACTCCGAAAAGACTATTGATTTCCGTCGGTGGCTGGAGGGTCCAGTATTCGAGCCCCTGAGGGACCCGAATTACTTTCGACGCTTTTTTCTGGATGGGGGCACTGTTGCGTGGCCGAACGGCGCCGACATCGCCCCCGAAACGCTCTATGAGCATCCCGGGGTGGGCAAGGCGCCTGCCACCCGCTTGCAGCCGCCAGCGGCGCAGAGGAGCCCGGCCAAGCGCGCATTGCAGGGCCGCGGCGGCTGAAGCGCCGAGTCACTCCGGCGGCCAGGGCAATATGCGCTTCAAGGACCTCTACATCCGCGACCTGACGCGCCGCTAACCCCAGGAAGAAGGGGAAAGAAAGGATCCGTCCGGAGATGATGCGACGACCTGCCATCTGCGCTGCAATTGCCCTCCTGGCGCTTCTCCGCCCGGTGCGGCCGATGACTCCCGAGGAGCGCCGCCAGTATCTGGAAAAACTCCAGCAGATCCTGCCCGACGTCCCTTCCTTCCGGGAGTGGCTTCAGAAGACCGGTGAGCTTCCGCCGGACTTCGACGCCCTGCCGCGGATCAACGACCTGCCCGATCCCCTGCGCTTCCTGAACGGCAAGCCGGTGCGCACGCCGCAGGAATGGAACGCGCGCCGGGCGGAGATCAAGGACCTGTTCCAGAAGTACGCGCTGGGCACCTTCCCGCCGCGCCCGAAGATCGAGCGCGTCGTTCCCCTGGAGGAAACGCGCGGCGAAGCCTGCCGCATCCGGCGCGTCCGCCTCGAGTTTGGCCCGGATAGCAAGGGAACGCTGCGCGTGGAATTGTTCATCCCGGACGGCCAGGGGCCGTTCCCGGTCTTCATGGGGCCGGGGATTCGCCCGTGGGCGCAGTTGGCGGTGCGACGCGGGTACCTGTGCGCTCTGTATGCGGGCAGCGATTTTCAGGACGACGCCGCCCCTCTGGCGGCCCTGTACTCGCAGTACGATTTTGCGCTGCTGCCGCGCCGGGCCTGGGCCGGCTCCGTCGCCCTGGATTACGTCGCGACTCTGCCGGAAGCGGACCTGCGGCACGTGGGAATCACCGGTCACTCCCGCGACGGCAAGCAGGCCCTCATCGCGGCCGCCTTGGACGAACGCATCACCGCCGTGATCCCCTCCAGCACCGGGGTGGGCGGCACGCTGCCCTACCGCCTGCGGGGAGAGCGGAATCAGGGTGAGGGCATCGAAAGCACGACGCGCAGTTTCCCCACCTGGTTCCACCCCCGGCTGCGGTTCTTTGCCGGCCGCGAAGACCGTCTGCCCGTGGATGGCAACCTCCTGGTGGCCCTGGTGGCGCCGCGCTCCTGCCTGATCTCCTACGCCATCAACGACCTGGTCTCCGATCCCTGGGCCGAGGAGCAGTCGTACTCTTCCGCGCTGAAGGCCTACAAGCTGCTGGGGCATCCCGAGCGCCTGGGCGTGCGCTGGCGCCCCGGAGGTCACGGCATCCCGCCGGCCGACATCGAAGAGTACCTGGATTGGCTCGATATCCAGTTCGGCCGCTCCGACCGAGTCTGGGTCAACAATCTGCTCTACGACTACGACTTCGAGCGCTGGCGGACGCGCAGCGGCGAAACCGTCAGCCTTAACAGGTACCCCGAGCGCGGGTTGAGCGGCATTCTGACGGATGCCCAGGGCGGCAGTATCAGCTCACCCGCCGCGTGGGAACAGAAAGTCGCCGAGCTCCGCAAGTCCGTCGAATGGATGCTTGGAGAACGGCCACCCAGGGTCCCCAGCGCCCCCCCGCCCGGCCTCAAGCTGCCCGCCGGCGCCGCCCGCCAAATGCCGCCGGCCGCTGACGATCTGACGGCTCAGGTGTTGCGCTCGGGCGGCTCCTACGGCTGGCGGAAACCCGACAGCGACCTGGCGGCGACCGAGTTGGGCGTCCGCTTCGGCCAAGCAGTCACGGGTGACTTCTTCTACCCGGCCTCCGCTCCGCAGGACGCCAGGTTGCCCGCTGTGATCTGGCTTTACGGCTACGGGTACCCGATGGGCTATTGGTGGGGCTACCGCTCCGACCTCAATCCCATTCTCGGGCTGGTCAAGGCCGGCTACGCGGTCTTCGCCTTCGACCAGATCGGCTCCGGCCGGCGCATCTTCGAGGCCAAGCGGTATTCCGATCGCTTCCCGCACTGGTCGCAGTTCGGCCAGATGATGGACGATACGCGCGCCGCCATCGACTACCTCCAAACCAACGACCGGGTGGACCCGCAGCGCATCTACCTTTTCGGTTTCTCGCTGGGCGGCACGCTGGGAATCTACACCACGGCCATGGACCCGCGGGTCAAAGGGCTGGTCGCCATCTGCGGGTTCACGCCCATGCGTCTGGACACGGCCGGGCGCGGCGCCGGCGGCGTGGCCCGCTACAGTCACCAGCGCGACCTCATCCGGCGACTGGGCTTCTTCGTGGGCCACGAATCCCGAATTCCCTACGATTTCCATGAACTGCTCGCCGCTATCGCGCCGCGTCCGGTGCTGGTCGTGCAGCCGCAGTTGGATCGCGACGCCAGCGTCGCCGATGTCCGCGCCGCCGTCGAGGAGGCCCGGAAGGTCTACGCGCTCTATGGCGCCGCCGGCAAACTGGCGCTCCAGGAACCTTGGGACTACAACCGCCTGCCCCGGGCGACCCAGGATTGGATTATCGACAAGTGGATGACCGAGAACCTGCGCTGAGCGGAGCAGGCTCCCGGCCTCCCAGAGCATGGAGCAACATATGTTGAAGCAATCCACGACCTTCCTTCTGTTTGCGGCCGCACTTCTGGCCCAGCCCGCCCCTGACCCCTTCGACCCCGCCCTCTTCAAAGACCCTCCGGCCGAGTATCGCGGACACGCCATGTGGGGCTTCAACCTGTCCAAATTGACCGAAGACGCCGTCGTTTCCGGCATCCGAAACATGGCGAAAACTCAGCACGGCGGCTTCTTCATCGAGGCCACCGCGGGCCCGACGACCGGCCTCTCGGAAGCCTATCTGAAGCTTTCCCGAAGGAAGCCCAGCGACGAAGGAGTCGTATACCTCAGCGACGAGTATTTCCGTTTCTACAAGCTCGCCCTCGAGGAGGCCCGGAAGAACGGCCTATCCGTCCTCCTCTATGACGACTGGTCGTTTCCCACCGGCACCGTGGCGGGCCAGCTCTACTCGAAGCACCCGCAGCACGTCGCCAAGATCCTCGAAATGACGGAAAAGGACGTGACCGGACCGTCCCAGACCGAGCTGGCGATCCCCGAGGGTATATACCTCGGCGCCGTGATGATGAACCGGGACACCTTCCAGCTTATCGACGCGAGCGACCGGCGCACCCAGGCCAACCGTGTCATCTTCCGGGCGCCGAAGGGTAACTGGAAACTAATGGTTTTCTATCTGGCTGTTGGCAAAGCGCGGTTCGTGGACTATCTCGACGAGACCGCCATGGACGTCTTCATCTCCATGAGTTACCAGAAGTACTACGACAATGTCGGAAGCTACTTCGGGAACCTGATCCGGACGTCTTTCTTCGACGAGCCCGCCATGCACAATGCCGACGGCCGCATGTGGACCCCGGCTTTCAACGCCAACTTTCAGAAGAAATACGGCTACTCGCCGATGAAGTACTACCCCGCCCTCTGGTACGACATCGGCCCCCAAACCGCCGCCGCCCGCAATGCCCTGTTCGGTTTCCGCGCCCAGCTCTACGCCGACAACTTCGTCAAAAAGCTCGGCCAGTGGTGTGCCGCCCACGGCATCCAGCTCGGCGGCCATTTCGACCAGGAGGAGATCGTCAATCCCGTTCCGGTCAACGGCGACCTGATGAAGCTGTTCGAGCACCAGGGCGTTCCGGGCGTTGACGACATCTGGTGGTACGGGCGGTCCAATCCGGCCTACAAGATCGTGACCTCTGCGGCCTTCAACTACGACAAGCCCGTCTGCCTGGCCGAAACCTATGCGGCATATTTCAAGCTCGACGAGAAGATTGCCTTTCAGGCGACGATGGACCAGTACGCCATGGGCATTAACTTCCAGGTGCCGGCCTCGTCCCGGGCGCGGCATTCCAAGGTCGCGGAGCTTAATCAGTACGTCGGCCGGCTGAGCTACCTGCTCCAGCATGGCCGGCACGTGGCCGATGTCGCCGTGCTTTATCCGATCGCCGCGCTTCAATCGGCGTACAAGTTCGTCGGCGGCCAGCAGTCCGCCCGGTCGGCCGATGAGCCACCTCCGCAGATCTTTAGCGGAGCCTACGCGCGGGAGGGAGGTCTGGCGCCTGCGGAGATCGACTACCAGGACATCGGCGAGGCGCTCTACCGCGGGCTGCGCGTGGATTACACTTATCTCCACCCCGAAGTCCTGGTGAACCGATGCATCGTCGAAAAGCCGAAGCTGGTTCTGAACAACCGTGAGAACCGCGAGGAATACGCCGTGTTGATCCTTCCCGGCGGGGACACTCTTTCCGCCGCCGCCGCGGCCAAGATCAAGGAGTTCTACGACCAGGGCGGGACGGTAATCGCCACCCGCCGGCTGCCCGCCCGGTCGGCGGAGTTCGGGCGAGACAAGGAAGTGCAGCGGGTGGTCGCTCAAGTTTTCGGCGTCCCTGTGGACGGTCCCTTGAATGCCGACGTCCGGCGCGCCCAGGACCGGACGAACTACCACGTTTTCTGGTATTACGTCAAGCGCAACCAAGCCGGCGGACAGGCGTTCTTCCTGCCCAACTCCGATCCTTGGCTGCTGGACTTTACCTTGAAACAAGCGCTTCCGGTGCGGGATGTGGATATTCAGGAGCCGATGTGGCTGTTGAAGAGAGGCCCGGACTACGACGGCGCTCTCACTTACATCCACAAAGTCAAAAACGGCCGCGACATTTACTTCTTCGCCAACTCGTCCGACAAACCCGTGGACACCAAGGTGGTCTTGCGCGGCCGGAAGACGCTGAGGATCTGGAACCCTCACACCGGGGGACAGGAGCAGGCCGAGCTCGCCTACGGGGAAGCGAGCGGCCA
The DNA here is from genome assembly GCA_964353255.1 of uncultured Solibacteraceae bacterium. GTDB lineage: Bacteria > Acidobacteriota > Terriglobia > Bryobacterales > Bryobacteraceae > VFZS01. The sequence continues at coordinate 25,495 of CAYGVJ010000029.1, forward strand.
GCCGGTGACGACGGTGCGGCTTGTCCTGCCGCCGGTCTCGTCCCTATTCTATGTACAGGAGCAATAGATGCTACGCCTTTTATTATTGCTGACCCTTCTGTTCGGCTCTCTCCAACTGAGCCTGGCCGCCGCCGACCAGCCGGTCCTGTTCCAGCAGCCGGCCCTCAGCCGGACCCACATCGTCTTCCGGTACGCCGGCGACCTGTGGAGCGTCCCCCGCGCGGGCGGCGAGGCGCGCCGGCTCACTACCGCGCCCGGAGAGGAAGGCGCGCCCTGGTTCTCTCCCGACGGCCAGTCGATCGCCTTCACCGGTGAATACGACGGCAACACCGACGTCTTCCTCGTCCCGGCCGCCGGCGGCGTCCCCCGCCGCCTCACCTGGCACCCCGGCGCCGACGTCGCCCTCGGCTGGAGCCGCGACGGCAAGCGCGTGCTGTTCCGCTCCGCGCGCGCCAGCTACTCCCGCTTCAACCGCCTGTTCACCCTCCCGGCCGACGGCGTCTTCCCCGAGGAGCTGCCGCTGCCCATGGCCGAAGAAGGCTCCTTCTCCCCCGACGGCTCCCAGATCGCCTACGTGCCCCTGGCCCGGGCCTTCGGCACCTGGAAGCGCTACCGCGGAGGCCGCACCACGCCCATCTGGATCGCGCGCCTTTCCGACTCCAGCATCGAGAAGATCCCGCGCGACAATTCCAACGACTTCTGCCCCATGTGGGTCGATCACCGCATCTTCTTCCTCTCGGACCGCAACGGGCCCGTCACGCTGTTCTCCTACGACACCAAGACCCGCAAAGTCGCCCAGGTCCTCCCCAACACCGGCTTCGATTTGAAAAACGCCTCGACCGGCCCGGATGCCATCGTCTACGAGCAGTTCGGCGGTATCTATTTGTTCGACCTCAAGTCGCAGAAGCCCCGGAGCGTCGAGATCACCCTCAGCGGCGACATGCCCGAGGTGCGGCCGCGCCTCGAGCGACTCGCCAACCGCATCACTGCCGCTACGATTTCCCCCACCGGCGCTCGCGCCCTGTTCGAGGCCCGCGGCGAGATCCTCACCGTGCCCGCCGAGAAAGGCGATTGCCGCAACCTCACCAACACCCCGGGCGTGGCCGAGCGCAACCCCTCCTGGTCGCCGGACGGCAACTGGATCGCCTACTTCTCCGACGCCTCCGGCGAGTACGAGCTGCACGTGCGCGAGCACACCGGCGCCGGCGACATCCGCAAATTCCGGCTCAGCGACCCGCCGACTTACTACTACACCCCCGTCTGGTCGCCCGACAGCAAGAAGATCGCCTTCACTGACAAGAAACTCAGCCTCTCTTACCTGGAACTCGCCACCGGCCGAACCGCCCGCGTGGACACCGATCGCTTCGACGGGCCCCGCCGCATCTCCCACGTCGCCTGGTCCCCGGACAGCCAGTGGCTCGCTTACACCAAGCAGCTTCGCAACACCTTGCGCGCGGTTTTCCTGTACTCCCTGGACGCCAGGCAGCCGCATCAGATCACTGACGGCATGAGCGACGCCATGCTCCCCGTCTTCGATCGCGACGGCAAGCACCTCTACTTTCTGGCCAGCACCGAGACCGGGCTCACCCTCGGCTGGCGCGATATGTCCGGCGTCTTGCGCCCGGTGACCTCCAGCGTCTACGTCGTCGTGCTGCGCAAGGACTTGCCCTCGCCGCTGGCGCCGGAGAGCGACGAAGAGAAAGCCGAGGAGCCGAAGAAGCCCGAGGAAACCAAGAAAGCCGAGGAGGCCAAGAAGGCTGCCGAGAAGCCCCCCGAGGTCAAGATCGACTTCGACAACATCGAACAGCGCATCCTGGCTTTGCCCGTCCCCGCGCGCAGCTACACCTACCTGGTCGCAGGCAAAACCGGCGTGCTGTTCCTTCTCGAGTCGCCGTTCACGGTCGGCGCGCCCGCGGGCCCTCCCGGACGGGTTCTCTACAAGTTCGAGCTCAAGACCCGCAAGACGGATAAGGTCCTCGAGGGCCTCGGCGCCTTCGAGCTTTCCGCCAACGGCGAGAAGATGCTCTACCGCCAGGGGCAGCAGTGGATCATTGCCTCGACTTCACAACCTCCCAAACCCGGCGAGGGCGTGCTCAAACTGGACGGCATGGAAGCCCGCGTCGAACCTCTCACCGAGTGGCGGCAGATGTACCGCGAAGCCTGGCGCATCCAGCGCGATTTCTTCTACGACCCCAATCTCCATGGCCTCAATCTGGCAGCCATGATGAAGCGCTACGAGCCGTTCCTGGAAGCCGTCTCCAGCCGCTCGGACCTGAATTACCTCTTCTCGGAGATGATGGGCGAGTTCACCGCCAGCCATCTGGGCGTAGGCGGCGGCTCGATGCCCGAAGTGCGCCGGGTTCGCGGCGGGCTGCTGGGCGCCGATTATCGCCTCGAGAACGGCCGCTACCGTTTCGCCCGCGTCTACAGCGGTGAGAACTGGAACCCGCAGCTCCGCGCGCCGCTCACCCAGCCCGGAGTCAACGTCGTCGCCGGCGAGTACCTGCTCGCCGTCGATGGCCGGGAACTGCGCGCCTCGGACAACATCTTCAGCTTCTTCGAAGCGACCACCGGCAAGCAGGTGGTTCTCAAGGTTGGCCCTGACCCCGGCGGCGCCAACGCGCGCGAGGTGACCGTCATCCCCATGGAGAGTGAGACCACGCTCCGCAACCTGGCCTGGATCGAGGGCAACCGGCGCAAGGTCGATCAACTGAGCGGCGGCCGCCTGGCCTATGTCTACCTCCCCGATACCGCCATGGGCGGCTATACCAACTTCAACCGCTACTACTTCGCCCAGGTCGGCAAGGCGGGCGCCATCATCGACGAGCGCTTCAACGCCGGCGGACTGCAACCCGACTACATCCTCGATTACCTGCGCCGGCCGCTGCTGCACTACCGCACCATGCGCGAGGGCGAAGACATCACCGGGCCGCTGGCCGGAATCTTCGGCCCCAAGGCCATGCTCATCAACGAATACGCCGGCTCCGGCGGCGACACTATGCCCTGGTACTTCCGCAAGGGCGGCGTCGGCCCCCTCATTGGCAAGCGGACCTGGGGCGGCCTGGTGGGCGGCCTGGGCGGCTACCCCTCGTTGATGGACGGCGGCGTGGTGAACCCGCCCTCGGTCGCTTTCTGGGACCCCGACAAGCGCGAATGGGTCGCCGAGAACGTGGGCATCGCCGCGGATATCGAAGTCGAGCACGACCCGAAAGCCGTGCGCGAAGGCCGCGATCCGCAGCTCGAGAAGGCCGTCGAGGTCGTCCTGGAGGCGCTCCGCAACAACCCGCCCTCCAAGCACGCCCGCCCCCCCTTCCCTAACTACCACAAGCCGTAAACCGGGGACGGTCCGCCTGTTTCCCGATTTCGCCCCGCAAGGGCTGCGCCGCCTGCGTTAATCGGATACCCTCTTCAGCGGCGTGCCGCCTCGCGGAGCAGCGCCTGCCCGCCCCCCCTCAAACACAAGATGTTCCGCTTCGCCCGCTGCCCCGCGCCGCCGCTTCAGCGCTTCCTTGATCAACCCCACAATCGCGCTCCTGTTTTCCGCCAGAAGTCGCAGCCAGGCCCCGGCGCCCTTCTGCGGGAAATAGATGCCGCGAAAGAACAATCGCGCGATCAAGTGGCTGATCTGGTAGGGCACTGGTTCGTGCCTCATCCAGTCCAGGGCTCTGCGGGTGGCTTCCGGAGTGTAGGAGTCGGTCCAAGCCTTACGGATTTCATCCTCAACCTCCGGAATGGTCATCTTCAGAGGCGTGTGGGCCATGCGGAATGGTGAAAAGTCAAGCCAGTGCTTCGGACGTGTCAGCCGTCCTTCCTTCTGCAAACGGGCGTAGAGCGGCGTGGCCGGATATGGGGTGATCTGTCCAAAGACGGGCAACCCTGCCGGCCAGTCGCGAATCTGGCCGAGCGTACGTTCCGCAACCCCCGGCGTGTCGTTATCCAGGCCCAAGATGAACGCGGTGATCGCGTAAATGTTGCGCCGGGCCAATCGTTCCAGGACGCCGGCGTACTCGCCGGGCTTGCTGAAGCTCTTCTTTACGCTGGAGAGACTCTGCGGGTCCAGGGACTCCATGCCGATGAAGACCCACTTGGCCCCCGACTCCGCCATGAGGTCCACCAACTCTTCATCCCGCAGCAGGTTGGCGCTGACTTGCCCCACCCACGCCAACTGCGCACCCGCCCCGATGATGTCGCGGAGAAGCGACTTCGTGCGCTCCGCGCTGATCGCGAAGTTGTCGTCCACGAAGAACACGACGATCTTTCCGCGGGTCCGGCGCGCCAGCGCTTTTAGTCTCAGCATCTCTTCCACAACGCTCTGGTTGGAGCGGAACCGGATCGAGTCGCCGAAGAATCCCGTCACCGTGCAGAACTCGCAACCGTAAGGGCAGCCGCGTCCGGACTCAACCGGGATAATGTGAAACGTCTCCCACCCCACCCCAAAGTGCCTCATCAGCGGGCGCACGAAACGGGGAATCCGGTTGAACTGGTCGATGTCGAGGGAATCCCAATGGATCTTCGGGTAGTCCTCCAGGATCGGTTTGCGGTCCTGGCCGAACGCATCCGTCGCCGCATACTCGGCCTTCAGTTCGCCGCGCGCCGCATCTTCGACGATCCTCGCCCAGGTCTCGTCCGCCTCGCCAATCGCCACCGCGTCAGCATGGCGGGGCCCACCGTCGCGGCCCAGCGCTTCGGCCGGAACCGCGCTCACATGCGGCCCACCCATCACCACCGGCACACCGGCCGCCCGGACGGCGTCCGCCACCCGGTAAGCCTTCGCGATCATGCGGGTCATCGCCCCAATGCCCACCAGTCCGACATTCCTGGCCCGCACGAACCCCACGACTTCGGCATCGCTCATCGGCTGCGTGTTCCCATCGATCAACTCGACCTCGTGGCCCGGCGGCGTCAGCGCCTCCAGCAAGAACATCCATAAGTGCGGCATGAAGTTTCGGTTCACGCCGTTGTCGGGGTTGTACAGGAGGATTTTCATCAGAGTTGCCCGCCTCTAAGCGCCGCCGGCCCTGCGCCGTCACCAGGGATGAATCGGACATCATACCACGCCCCGCTTCGTGTGTCCTCCCGCGCATCCGGCGCGTCAAAGCCCTGGGTAGCTGGGCCCGATGGAACCCGGCGCCGGAACTCCGTTCGTGGTAGACTTGAGGGGCGTTTGAATTGCCAGTCGAACCACGCTGAGACCGACTCAGCCGGGGGAGGGTGGTTTCAACCGTCATAGGACCGTGAAATGAAGAATATCTTTGTTGGCAACCTGGATTTCAGCGTCACCGAGGAAACCATCCGCTCGCTGTTCGAAAAGTTCGGCGCTGTCGATCGCGTGAATCTGGTTCGCGACCGGGATACGGGCCAACCCCGTGGTTTCGGCTTCGTTGAGATGCTGGATTCCGGCGAAGCGGAGCGCGCCATCACGGGACTGAACGGCACCATCCTGGGCAGCCGCGCCATTAACGTCAGCGAGGCCCGCCCCAGGGCCGAGCGCGCGGGGGGCTCCCGCGATGATCGCGGCGGACCATCCCGGCGGCGCGGGCCGCGCTGGTAGGCCGGCCCGCGCGGGGCAGACCGTCGTGACCGGCACCATCGTGGAACTCGCCGCCGGCAGGCGCACCGGCGTCATCCGAACACCGGATGGATCTCGCGTGATTTTTTCCGCTTCGGCGGTTCTGGGTGACTTCGAGGCGCTGGCGGTCGGTCACCGCGTCAACTTCGACCTCGACCGCGCCTGGCCCGGCCGCAACGCCAGCCGGGTCCTGCGGGAACCGCCGGGCTCCGCCGCTCCCAGCAAACTCGACTCGCCTCCCGACCTGCGCTATACGGGCTTCGACCAGACCCAGAACGTCCGCACTTACCAATTCGAGGCCATCGCCAGCGGCTATTCCGTGCGCCGCTTCACCATCACGGTAGACCTGCTGCTGTTGCTGAAACACCGCATCGGCGTACAGGACGCCCCGGCCCTGTGCTTGCGCAAGCTGGCCGCCGATCTTAGGAACTCCCCGGAGTCGCCACGGCACGAGCTCGACAACGAGGATCTGCTCGCGTTCGCTTTGTCCCGTGCAGCGGCCGTGCACCGGAAGAGGCCGGCCTTCGGCCACCGGCGCGGCGCACCGCCGCCCGGCCCCTGGAAACGTCCCCCCGAGGCGGGCTGAAGCATCTCGCAGCGCCGCCGCCCTGCCGGTTGTACACTGGCTCCTGGGACTGGAGGACCAACCCCATGCTGAAAGGCTTTAAGGAATTTGTTTTTCGCGGGAACGTCGTGGATCTGGCCGTCGCCGTACTCATGGGCGCTGCCTTCGGCGGCGTGGTCAACGCTCTCGTCAAGGGCCTGCTGACGCCGCTGATCGCCGCCATTGCCGGCAAGCCCGATTTCTCCGGGCTCTCCTTCACCCTCAACAACAGCAAGTTCCTTTACGGCGAGTTCATCAATGCCGTCGTGTCATTCCTGCTGGTGGCAACTGCTATCTACTTCTTCGTGGTGGCCCCGCTGAATGCGATCACGGCGCGTCTCCGCAAGGAGGCTCCGCCCCCGCCCCCATCCACGCGCCCCTGCCCCGAGTGCTTGAGCGAAATCCCGCTCCCCGCGCGCCGCTGCGCCCACTGCACCGCCGTGTTCGGATAAACCTACCGCCCCGCCAGCGCGTTGAACAGCAGCTTGAACGCCTGGTAGCTCTGCCCGCGATACTGCGGACGGAAGCCGAACAGGATCACTCGTCCGCCGCCCAGCGGATACTCGATCAGCGCCGCCCGCTCCGCCAGGTACTTCTCGCCCAGCAGCCAGCCCGAAGCCAGAATCCCGGAGGCCGGATACCGCGCCACTACCCGCGCCGGCGACCCTTCCGCCGCCTCCCAGGCCGGGCTGCCCTCCGACCAGATCGCAATCTGCTCCGGCAACCCGTAGGACAGGCCACCCAGAGGGTGCCCGGCCGGTCTCTTCTCCAGCGTTACGTTCAACAGCGACCCGGGCACATAGAAGTCGCGGTTCCCGAGCCCCCGCACCACGTTCTTGACCTTCACACCCAACTGCTCGGTGGCGTATTCGCTGGAATGGTTCAAAAAAACCAGCGTGCCGCCCCGCGAGGCGAACTGCTTCAGGGCCTCCGCCCCCTTCTCGCCCAAGCCCCCGGTGTACTCCTCAGGCATCGAGCCCGCGCGGTAGCCGTTGGCCATCGCCGCGGCGGATTGGTCCGGAAACACCAGCACATCCAGGCCTTGCGCGCCCGCCTGGATCTCGCGGTTACCCACGCTCTGGTAAGCGAACCCGAACTGCTCCAGAATCCAGCGCGTCCAGCCTTCGTCGATGCTCGCTACGAGGCTCTTGTACAGGCCGATGCGCGGGCGCTTGACCTCCTTCAGGTTGCGGGATTCCGTGGACTCCGGATAGAAATCCCCCGAACCCACGTCACGCCACACCTTCCCGCCCGAAGCCCAGATGCGGTTGACCGCTCGCCAGGTCTCCGTATCGCTGGCCGGCAACCCGCCGAAGGGCGGCCGCCGCGTGTTCAACTCGAAGCGGAATTCCGAAGCTCGCGTCAGCGCCACCGGCGGCGCCGTTTCGACCGCCTCCACCTCGACCCCCATCAGCAGCGGCAGTGTCTGCGCCGTCACGTCGTAGGGCCGCCGGGGCGGGCCCCCCGGGTACACGCGCAGGTCGGGATACTGCTGGCGCTCCAGCAGCGTCTTGGCCCAGGAACTGTACGGCTGCCCGATCCGAATCACATAGCTGCCCGCCGGGTACTTCTTGCCCCCGGCTTCGAACGCCGCGCCGGCCCGCGCGATCTCCACCTGCCCGAAGGCCAGCGTCTCCAGCAGCTTCTTGGCAGCGCCCGGATCGGCCTGCATCGAGGAGATGACGAACGCCGCGGGCGACCGCCGCTCGATCGCGCGCCGCCCGATGCGGTAAAAGTTCCTCAGCAGGTCCTCCCGCCGGATCGCCGCCTGGTACAGACACGACTCCAGGCTGATCAACTGGTAGTCAACGATGTCCCGTAGCTTCCACTCCCCGCCCGGCCACGGCTCCGGGTAGTTCCAGCTTCGCTCCCGCGGGGCGGCGCTAAACTCCGTCTGGCCCCCCGGCCCCGCCTTCGCGTGTATCGGCGAGGCCAGGCGCGCGCTGGCCGTCTCCGACAGAATCCGCATCCCTCCGTGGTAGGCCTGGTAGTGCCGCGCCGCAGACCACAGATCGTAGGAGGCGTTGATCAGCACGCCGCTCTTGCCCGCCGCCGTCAGGTCCGCCGCCATCCCCGTGCCGATCATGTTGGTCTCTTGCACCAGGATCGCGTCGATGTTCGGGTCGATCGGGTCAATCCACGGCGGCAGAAACATCCGCGACCCGAACGGGCTCTGCTGGTGCAGGTCGTAGACGATTTGCGGGTGCCACACGTTGTGGAGCTGCGCCACGGTCAACTGCGTCTCCACCTGCGTGAACATGTACCAGTCGCGGTTGTTGTCGTGCCCGACGTACTTGTGATACAGCTCCGGCGGGCTGCTGCCTTCATACGGCGTGCCCAGCGTCTGCCGATACCAGCGCGTCACCAGGTCCAGGCCGTCGGGATTGAGCGTCGGCACCAGCAGGAAGATCGTGTTGTCCAGAATGGCGCGGAACTTGGGCTTCTCCTCGGTCAGCAGCCGGTAGGCGAACTCCACCGCCGCGTGCGTCGAGCCGATCTCCGTAGCGTGGACCGAGCAGGTCACCAGGACCACCGCCTTGCCCTCCACGATCAGCCGCTCGGCTTCCGCCTCCGGTGTTACGCGCGGGTCCGCCAGCTTCTTCTGAATCCACTGGTAGCGGTCCAGCCGCCTGAGCGTCGCCGGCGCGGCGATCGTCGCCGCAATGAAGGGGCGTCCCTCGGTGCTCTTGCCCAGTTCTTTGACCCGGATGCGGTCCGAGTTCTTCTCCAGGGCCCGAAAGTAGGAAACGACCTTCGCCCAGTCCAGCACCGTACGGTCGGCGCCGATCTTGTGCCCGAAATGACTCTCCGGCGTAGGGGCCGCGGCCAGCGCCAGCCAGCAGGCCAGCAACAGGCCCAACCCGGCGCACACACCCTGTCTGACTCTCAGCATGGCCGTGTCAGCTCCAGCCACAGCGCCCGGTACCAGCGCAAGAAGCGCTCCGGCTCCTTGCTCTCCTGCGTCTCGCACAGCGTGTACCGGTCATAGCCGGCCTGCCGCAGCAGCGTGAACAGCTCCCGCCACGGGTACGCCGGGTTGGCCAGCTCCGTGATGTGCGCGCTCTTGATCCAGGGCCGCAGCAGCTCGAAGCTCGGCTTCACCGACCCGTTGACGATGTCGGTGTCGTTCGAGTTCCAGCACAGGCCCACGCTGGGGTGCCCCGTGGCCTTCATGATCGCTGCGCACACGCTCGGAACCTGCGTTTCCGCGCCATGCACTTCCAGCCAGATCTCGACGCCTCGGCCGCGTCCGTACTCGCCCAGCTCGCGCAACGCCGCGGCGATGTTGGCGATCGTCGTCTCCCGCGGCACGCCTTTCGGGAAGGCATTGGGGCGGACCTTGACCCCCCACGCCCCGGTGTCGTGCGCCAGATCGACGAACTGTTTGCCGATTTCCACCTGCTTCTGCCGCTCCGCCGCTTCCGGCGCGTGAAACTCGCAGGTGGTCCCGTAGCTCAGCAGCCGCACCTTGCTGCGCTCGAAGCGCTCCCGCACCCGCTTGCGCTCCTCGGCCCCCAGCGTCGGCTCGACCCCGTGCTGGTGCCCGGTCCGCAGCTCGACCGCCTCAAAACCGGCCGCCTCCAGATTCTTGATGATCGTCTCCACGTCCCAGTCCTTCAGGACGTTGTAAGTGACCGCTCCAAGACGCATACACGCTCCTTATCCACTGCCGAAAGCCCATTGTACTTGGAAAGGAGTCAGAAGTCAGGCGTCAAATGCTACGGGTTGCTCTGCGCCGGATAGCGCACCACGGTGAAATTCTTGAGGGTAACCGTCTCGGTGGTGGAGGTGTTCATGTGGGCCAGGAAGTCAATCGTCAGCGGGGCCGCCAGCGAGTCGCCGGCCAGACCCACGCCTGTTGCGAAGGTCAACGCCGTCCCCCAGCTCTGCGCGCTCCACTGCACCCCGCTGGAATGAACGCCTGCCTCAGCGCGGCCCGTGACCAGGGAGTCCCCCGACGCCTCACTGCGCGTCACCAGTGAGTCCCCGCCCCACCGCACGTCGATGGTGAACTCGCTGTCCGTCCCTTCGTGCGAGTAGTCGAACCGGATCTCCACCCGGTCGCCGGCCTGAAGGAAGTTGCCCGGCAGCGTGCAACTGCCCAGGCGGGTAGGCTCGGTCGAGCTCGTGCTGGCGCCGGTGCTCGAGCACAGCACTTGAGGAAGGGTGTGCACCCGGCTCGCCGCCACACCCTTGCGGGCCTGCTGGGCGGAGTTGAACCAGGCGTCGCCGTCGGCCCGGATGGCTGGGTCGATTGCCGCGCCCGCCTCCTGCCATGCCGCGCGGCTGGAAGAGCCCGCAGCCCGGAAGGACTCGGCCGCCACCGTTCCCGTCCCGTCCACATGCGCCACTTCCGCGCCTCCCGCGGTGAGCCAGCTTTGCAGCGGCTCGAAGCCCTGGCTCTGGCCCGCTCGTACCGTCAAGGCGGTCACCCCGGTCACCGGAGCCGCGTCGTACACATACAGGGTGGTCAGGCCCAGGTTGTTCCCCACCGACATCCGCCGGTTGGCGTTGTCCCAGGACAGCCGAAGGTTGTTCTGCGCCAGGTTCCCCTCCCCATCCACAAAGGGAATCGAGCCTTGCGTGAAGCCCGTGTACAGGCAAGCGTTCCAGACAGCGTCCGCCCCGTTCGAGATCAAGCAGCGATTGGCCGGCCCCAGCGGCAGACGCTTCCAGGTGGTCGGCGAGGCGCCTTGAGCCACAACCAGGTCTCCCCGTGCCGGAGAACCCGCGCTAGTGTCGGTGTGACTCGCACCCAATAAGCCGTGACCCGCCGGCGGGCGGGTGTCGGCCAATCTGGGGTCCTGCGAGGTCACGTACCGGTTGGTAGCCGACGGCGCACCCGCCGTGCCGCCCAGCGCGGCCCTCTGGTCCGCCGTGGGATCGTTGGCGTTCGAATGCGTCGGATAATTCAGCGTCAGCTTCGACTCCTGAATGCCTGCCGACGCCGCGATGTTGTAATCGGAAATCACTCCCTCGGCAATCTGAGGATTCGGATAGGTGCCGGTCAGCGCGCCGCTGGCCTGCCCGATCGGGTTGCTCGGATCCGCCAACCGGTAGCTGGCCTGCAAGATGTCGCCCGTCTGCGGCGTCGCCAGCGTGGCGAAACTGATCACGTTGCCGCTCAGGGTGAAGTCAACGTCGGGCCTCAGCTGCAGGCCGTTGCGGTACAGGGCCAGGCTGCCAGCCGGGCTGGGCGGATTCGCCAGCGTGAAGGTGACGTTGGAGCCGTTGATCAGCCCCGCCGGCGTCTCTCCGTCCACGAAGGCCGGCCCCCCTGTCCCGCCAGTGCCGCACGCGCCGGAGGTGCCGTCCACGCGCACGCAATCGGTCACGCTGCCCGCCACCGCCTCCAGCGCCCCGGTCGCCCCAATGAAGGCCACCCGCGACGGTCCGTAGCCGGTCCCCTTGACGGGTCGTATCGCCAGGTCTTCGACCAAGCCCACCACGTCGGATTCCTGAATCTCGGTGGCCGGTGGCGGAGGCGTCTCTCCCCCCTGGCCGCTCGAACTGGGCACTCGCACGTCCTTCAGCTTCAGCGGCCCGGTGCTGGGCGGCACGGCCCACACCTCCGTGAACTGGATCCGCCCGTCGCTCGAGTAGCGCACCGTGTAGGTGGCCGCGGGCGTCGCGTTCGTGGTCGGAACAAGCTGCACCCGCAGCACGCCGTTGACCACCGGCACCGTCAGGCTGTGCGTGGCGATGGCGGAGTAGTCCACCGCCTCGAAACTCTTCCACTCGATGAACAGAGTCCCGCTGAACGTGGTTCCGTCGGCCTTGTACAACACGTCCTGAATGGTTGTCAGGGGCGGGACGGCCAGCAGCGTCGAGCATATCCAAAGCGCCAGGATTCCACCGAAGCGACGGGCGATCACAGTGAGCCTCCAAAAACGGCTGCGGGGCTGGCCGCAAAACCAGCCCCTGCCATCGGCTACAGTGTAATGGCCGCTCCCGCCTCCCGACGCACCTACTACCCCGCCCCGAGTCGGCTAAGTGGCCTGGAATCCGTGAGTTAGCTCGCCGGCGATTCCCTGACCAGGCTTGTGACTGCCCGCCGCCGGTGGCACAGGCATTCCTGCCTGTGTTTCACCAACCCCTCAGCGGAACCCGCCCTCCGCGGTGATCCGCTCCGCGTTCAAGTACTCCCGCAGCGCCTCCGGCACCACTACGCTGCCGTCCGCCTGCTGGTAGTTCTCGATCACGGCTACCCAGGTCCGCCCCACCGCCAGCCCGCTGCCGTTCAGCGTGTGCACGAACTCGGACTTGCCCTTACCCGACTTCGTCCGAATGCCCGCCCGTCGCGCCTGAAACGCCTCGAAGTTCGAGCAGGAAGAAATCTCCTTGTACTCGCCCAGCCCCGGCAGCCACACTTCGATGTCGTAGGTCTTGGCGGAGGAGAAACCCATGTCCCCCGTGCACAGCACCACCGTGCGATAGGGCAGCCCCAGCCGCCGCAGTATATCCTCGGCGTCTGCGGTTAGCGACTCCAGCTCGTGGTAACTCTGCTCGGGCCGCGTGAACTTCACCAGCTCCACCTTCTGGAACTGGTGCTGCCGGATGATGCCCCGCACATCCCGCCCGTAGGAGCCCGCCTCGCTGCGGAAGCAGGGCGTGTAGGCGCACAACCGGATGGGCAACCGCTCGGCCTCCAGCGTCTCGCCGCGGAACAAATTCGTCACCGGCACCTCAGCCGTCGGCGCCAACCAGAAATCGTAGCCCTCGCACTTGAACAGATCCTCGGCGAACTTGGGCAACTGGCCGGTGCCGAACAGGCTGGCCGAGTTGATCAAAAACGGCGGCAGCACCTCCGTGTAGCCGTGCTCGCGCGCGTGCACTTCCAGCATGAAGTTGATGAGCGCCCGCTCGAGCTTCGCTCCCAGGTTCCAGTACACCGCGAACCGCGCGCCGCTCACCTTGGCCGCCCGCTCCAGGTCCAGGATTCCCAGTTCCGGCCCCAGGTCCCAGTGCGCCTTCGGCTGAAAATCGAACCGCCGCGGCTCGCCCCAGCGCCGCACCTCGACGTTCTCCTCCGCGCTGCGCCCCGCGGGCACCGACTCGTGCGGCAGGTTCGGAACGCCGGCCAGCCACTCGCGGAACTCCTCTTCGAGTTGCTGCACCTGCTGCTCGAGCGCCCCGATGCGCTCGTCCATCTCCCGCACGTTCTGCTGGCGCGCGGCGGTATCGGCGCCCTGCTGGCGCAGTTTGCCGATCGCGGCGCTCTCGGCGTTCTTCAGCGCTTTGAGTTGCTCGGCCTCCGTGATGGCCGCCCGTCGGCGCGCGTCCAGCTCGCGGAACCTGTCCACATCCAGCGTGAAGCCGCGCGTGGCCAGCCGCTCGGCCGCCTGCTCCAGCTTGGCGCGCATGAATGCCACATCGTGCACCTCTTCATGCTAGCAGGCCCGGTCGGCACTTTTGCCTTTTCACTGCCGCCGCTTTCGCGTATAATCGCACCAGATAGGAGGTCTGACATGGCGAAGAAAGCCAAGGCCGGTTGCGGCGGGAAACCCAAGAAGCCGCCCGCCAAGAAGAAGTAGGCGTCCGGGGCCGGGCACGCCCGGCCCTTACGCTACACTGTCTCTGGGAGGCGCGTGAACCATGGCCCCTCAGAACACCCTCCAAGCCGCTCCTGAAGTCGCCTCCAAGTTCGCCGGCCTCGATCCGGAAGCTCTCATCCGGGCCTTCCGCGTCATGTACACCTCCCGGCGCCTGGATGACCGCGAGATCCTGCTGAAGCGGCAGAACCGCATTTTCTTCCAGATCAGCGGCGCCGGACACGAAGCTGTTTCGACCGCCGCCGGGCTGGCGCTCAAGGCCGGTCACGACTGGTTCTACACTTACTACCGCGACCGGGCACTGTGCTTGATGCTGGGCGTCACCGCCCTGGACATGCTGCTCCAGGCCGCCGGAGCCGCCGAGGACATTGCTTCCGGCGGGCGCCAGATGCCTTCTCACTGGGGCTCGCCCGCCCTCCACATTGTCAGCGCTTCTTCGCCCACCGGCACCCAGTTCCTCCAGGCCGTCGGGTGCGCCGAAGCCTGCCGCTGCCTCAATCCCGAGTCCGACGAAGTCGTTCTGGCCAGCGCCGGCGACGGCGCCACCAGCGAGGGCGAATTCTGGGAGGCCATGAACGCCGCCTGCCTGGGACGCCTGCCGGTACTATTCCTGATCGAGGACAACGGCTACGCCATATCGGTGCCGGTCGAGTGCCAGACCGCCGGGGGCAGCATTTCCAGGCTGCTGGACGCCTTCCCCCATCTCCTCATCCAGGAGGTAGACGGCACCGATTTCCTGGCATCCTACGGGGCCCTGCGCGAGGCTGCTTCTTACTGCCGATCGGGTCACGGCCCGGCGCTGGTCCACGCCCACGTAATTCGGCCCTATTCCCATTCGCTGTCCGACGACGAGCGCCTCTACAAGACCGCCGCCGAACGCGCGGCTGAGGCCGCGCGGGATCCCCTGGCCCGGTTCCCGGAGTGGCTGCTGGCCGAAGGCGTACTGGACCGGCATGGGCTCGACCGTCTCACCGCCGAGGTGGATCAGGAAATCCACGAGGCCACCGAACGCGCCCTCCGCGCGGAGCCTCCGGCTCGCGGCTCCGCCCTGGCGCACCTGTACTCGCCGGCCGTGGACCCAACCTCCGAACAGTTCTCCACTCCACCCTCCTTCGCAGGCCCGCCTCGCACCATGGTGGACGAGATCAACCTCACTCTGGCCGAGGAGATGCGCCGCGACCCGCGCATCGTAGTCTTCGGCCAAGACGTCGCCGATTGCAGCCGCGAGGAAAACCTGAAGGAAGTCAAAGGCAAGGGCGGCGTCTTCAAGGCCACCGCCGGATTGCAGACCGAATTCGGCGCCCACCGCTGCTTCAACACGCCGCTGGCCGAGGCCGCCATCGCGGGCCGCGCTATTGGCATGGCCACCCGCGGCTTGAAGCCCGTGGCCGAGATCCAGTTCTTCGACTACATCTGGCCCGCCATGCTCCAGCTTCGCAGCGAGCTGGCCACCATGCGCTGGCGTTCCAACAACGGCTTCGCGTGCCCGGCGGTGATTCGCCTGGCCATCGGCGGCTACCTGGGCGGCGGCGCCATCTACCACAGCCAGTGCGGCGAGGTCGCTTTCACCCACATTCCGGGTCTGCGCGTCGTCATGCCCTCGGGTGCCTTCGACGCTTGCGGCCTGCTGCGCACCGCCCTGCGCGCGGACGACCCCGTCCTGTTCCTCGAGCACAAGCGCCTCTACCGCGAACTTTACAATCGCTCTCCACACCCTGGCAGCGAGTTCATGATCCCCTTTGGTAAGGCCAGCATTGTCAAGTCTGGCCGTTCCCTGACCATCATCACCTACGGGGCCCTCGTTCAGAAATCGCTTCAGGCGGCCCTCCAGATCGAGAAGAAGAACCCCGAGTGGTCGGTCGAGGTCATCGACCTGCGGACGCTCGCGCCCTACGATTGGGTGGCCATCCGCACCTCGGTCTCCAAGACCAGCCGCGTGCTGATCGCCCACGAGGACTGCCTCTCCTGGGGCTATGGCGCCGAGATCGCTGCCCGCATCGCCAGTGAGCTGTTCGACCGCCTGGACGCCCCCATCGCCCGCGTGGCCGCCCTGGACACCTGGGTCGGCTACCACCCGCAACTGGAGCACGAAATCCTGCCCCAGGTGGACGACCTGGTTCGCGAAGCCGAGCGGCTGCTGGGGTATTGATTGAAGCCGACGGTCATCGCGCGCGCTCACGCGCTGCAACGGAAATCGTCCGAGTCTTCGTTCTCAGACCCGGCCTTCACCGAGAACCGGGGCTCCGCGATCCACCGCTGGGTACCGTGGGTGGCCGGGTTCTCGGCCGCTTTCGTGACCGAAGCCATTCACAAGCACGCGCCTCACGGGGGCTTGGTAGTGGACCCGTTCGCGGGGGTCGGCACCACGCTGCTGGAGACTGTGCGGCGCGGCGTGGCTTACGAGGCCATCGGGTTTGAACTCAACCCGTATGCGGCGTTCGCCGCGGAGACCAAGCTTGAGGCCATGAGCGTGCCTGTCGCCGAGATGCGGCGCGCCATACGTCGCTTCCGCAGCGAAGCCTCCACCGCCGCTCCTGCCGCCGCGCCCCCTGGTTTCCATTCCCGGATTCCGTTCTACAGCCCGCGCGTGTTGCCGAAGGTCCTGCGGGTGCTCGGTTGGATCCAGCAGATGAAGTCACCTCCGCTGCGCCGGCTGTTCTTGCTGGCCTTTGGCTCGGTCATGGTCAGGTTCTCGAACTACACCTACGAACCCAGCCTGACGTCCCGGCCGGCGGTGGACAAGACTCTCGTCGAGGAAGCCGACGTCTACGGGTTCCTTGCGGAAAAGCTGGATCAAATGGCGACGGACATCGCCGCCTTCCAGCGCGACTGCCCGGCCCTCGCCCGCGGAACCGTCTATGCGAAGTCGTGGGCCAGTGCCGAGGAGGTCCTCGACGAAGGAAGCATCCAGTTGATAGTCACTTCACCACCCTACGCCAACAACTACCACTACCTGCGAAACACGCGGCCCCAGATGTACTGGCTGGGCTTCGCGGCCTCGCCCAAGGATTTCGAGGTCATCGAGAACAGCAGTTTTGGGAAGTTCTGGCAAACCGTCCGCGATTTGCCCCCGATCCCCTTGAACTTCGACTTCCCGGACCTGCAATCGACTCTCGCCGAGCTGCGGGGCCTCAACACCCATAAAGGCCACTACGGCGGCGCGGGTTGGGCAAACTACCTGACAACCTACTTCAACGACAGCTACGAGTTCCTTCGGCGAATCGGCAGGCTCCTGGCCCCGTCAGGCGTCGCGGTCATCGTCATCGGGAACTCGATTGTGCAGGGGCTCGACATCCGAACAGACGAGATCCTCGCCGATCTGGCCGAAAGCGATGGCGTGAGTCTCACCGTAGAGAGCTTAGAGATCGCCCGCCAGAAACGTGTCGGAAACAGCATCGTGAACTCCTCGGTGCGCAACGGAGCCGCCAGCACCGCGACGCTGTACGAGAGCATCCTAACGCTTCGCCGGTAGCTGCCGAATGTCTGCTGGCGTACTGAAGCAGTACAATACAAGGCCAGTACCGCTGCTGTATCAGGAGGAACTATGCGACGGGTTTTCTTCAGCCTGCTCGCGGGGTGGGCCTCAGCGACGTTGTTGGCATTGGCCCAGAC
>CAYGVJ010000030.1:0-42266 GCA_964353255.1 uncultured Solibacteraceae bacterium
AGTCCCGCTCACGGGCGGCCTGACGGTCCACATTTATGTCGCGCACCCCTGGGGCTGGCGCTACCTTTGCGCCGCGGCTGGGTTGGGAAGACTTGGAGGTCAGTCAATGAACCGGCGCGCTTTCATCAAGTCATCCGCCTTCTGGCTGGGCGGCTCGGCCGCCCTACCGGCTCTGGCGAGGCTGGCGGCGCCCGCCAGGCCCAACATCGTCGTCATTCTGGCCGACGACCTGGGCTATGGCGAGCTGGGCGTGCAAGGGTGCAAGGACGTCCCCACGCCGAACATCGACTCAATCGCCGCCGCCGGCGTGCGCTTCACCGACGGCTACGTCTCCTGCCCGGTTTGCAGCCCCACCCGCGCCGGCCTGATGACCGGGCGCTACCAGCAGCGCTTCGGTCACGAGTTCAATCCCGGTCCCGCCGCCAGCGCGGACGTGAAGTTCGGTCTGTCGCTCACCGAGGTAACGCTCGCTGACCGGGTCAAATCCCTGGGCTATGCCACCGGCTTGGTGGGCAAGTGGCACCTGGGCTTCACGCCCGAGATGCACCCGCTCCAGCGCGGCTTCCAGGAGTTCTTCGGCTTCCTGGGCGGCGCTCACTCCTACTTCAACCCCCTGCTCGACAAAGCCAATCCCATCCTGCGCGGCGCCGAACCGGTTGATGAGAAGGAATACCTGACCGACGCCTTCGCCCGCGAGGCCGTTTCTTTCATCGAGCGCCACAGGAAGCAGCCGTTCTTCCTGTACCTGGCTTTCAACGCGGTTCACAACCCGATGGAGACCACCGACAAGTACCTGGCGCGATTCTCCGCCATCCCGGACAGCCGCCGCCGCACGTTTGCCGCGATGCTCTCCGCGCTCGATGACGGCGTCGGCCGGGTGCTCGGCAAACTCCGCGAGACGGGGCTGGAGGAGGACACGCTCCTCTTCTTTCTCAGTGACAACGGCGGCCCTACGCCGAACACCACCTCGGGCAACGGCCCGCTGCGCGGCTACAAAGGTCAGGTGTTTGAAGGGGGCATGCGGATCCCGTTCCTAATGCAGTGGAAACGGCGCGTTCCGGCGGGCGTCGTGTACCGCGATCCCGTGATCGCCCTGGACATTCACCCCACGGTTGTAGCCGCGGCCGGCGGTGTGATCCCGGCAAGCGCCGCCCTGGACGGTGTAGACTTGCTTCCCTACCTGACCGGCGAAAGCAGGAACCCGCCGCACCAGGCCCTCTACTGGCGCTTCGGGCCGCAGGCTGCCATCCGCCGCGGCGACTGGAAGCTGGTCATGCAAGGCGACGGTGCGCCGCAACTGTACAATTTGGCGGACGACATCGCCGAGAAGACCGACCTCGCCGCGGGCAATCCTGGGAAGCTCAAGGAACTCCAGGCCGCCCACGACGCCTGGAACCGGGAACTGGCGCAGCCGCTCTGGGGCCGCGGGCAGCGGCCCCGCAAGCAGGCCCGTCGGCGCCAGCAACGCGCGCGACGGTTGCGCCGGCGAGCGAAATGACCCCGCGCGCGCTCAGTGTGACCGGGCGCGCTCTCCCTGGCGTTTGAACAGCGCCAGCAGCAGCACGCCCCAAGCCGCGGCGCTGAGCGCGAAGCCGTAGCCCAGGATGGCCGACGCGAAACGCATCGTGATCCGATGGCGCCCCGCGGCCACCGGCAACCCGCGGAAGGCGGCATTCGTCAGCACCAGCGGTCGTTCCACACCGTCCACGAAGGCGCGCCAGCCCGGGTAGTGAACCTCGGAGGTCACCAGGAAGGCCGGTGCAGGGGAGTCAACCTCCAACTCCACTTCGCGCCTGCTGTAGCGCAAGACTTTGACCGGACGCTCCAGCGGCACGCCTGAGCTCGGGAACTGCCCCATCCCCTCCACCACTGCCGTGCGGCGCGGGTCGAAGCCCGGTCCGCACACGGTCGCGCGGGCCTCTTCAAGGTCGCTGGCGCGCTGGACCTGCCCTACCAGGTAGAAGCGCGGCAGCACGGTGCGGTTCTCGTGAACATGGTGACCGGGTAGGGTAGCGACCTTGGGGAACTTCGGGTGCTTCAGCAGCAGAGCTTCCGAGGGCGCCCAGGTGAGCAGGTAACGGATATTGAGCAGATCCAGCAGCGGCGAATCCAGCGCCGAGACGGTGAGGTCCCGCACCCACTCGGGCCCCGGGGCGAAGCAGCGACGCACCGCCAGCAGGCGTGTCAGGGCCAGGGGATCGTTGCCGCTGGCCGTAGGCACTTCGAGCATCGGCGCCGAGGAGGCCCAGTTGTAAGAGTCATCGAAGATGTCGATGCGGGCCGGCGGAAGGCTCTGGTTCACCAATCCGTGCACCCGCGCCAGGGTCTCGCGCGAGCCTTCGAATTCCTGGTACGAAACGCCCGGGGCATCCTTGACCGCGACCGTGTTCATCGGGCGGCCGGAGCCCGCGGCGATCAGGTCCACGGCCGCGAGCGCCAGCAGCACCGCCGGCAGCACGCCGCTGTGGGGGACAAGCCACCGCTCGGCGCCCAGAGCCGCCAGCACCGCCATCCCCAGCATGAAGGTCACCATGGCGAACTCCACGTAAAGCGGAGACCTCACAGTTGCAGGCAGCAGCGGGAACAGCGTCCTTCCCACTGGCGTCGAGCTGCCCAGCATCCCGAGAGCCGCAAGCAGCGTCACCAGCGCGAAGACCCTTACGTTTCTGTCTCGCCAGCGCGCCAGCGCAGCGGCAGCCAATAGCAACCCGGGCAGGCCGCAGTAGAGGTACAGGAACGTCGGGTTCCAGGGAAGCGTGTACTGCGTGAGGTCGAAGATGCGGTTGAAGTTCGGGATGATCAGCGAAGCCAGGCCGCGCAGCGGAATGCCGCCGGTCCACGGGGCGGCCCACTGCCCGCGCGAGGGCGCGGTGCTCAGACCAACCAACTCCATGGTGGGCAGGAGCTGGACCGCGGCCAGCAATCCCGCCCACGCGCAGGCTATCGCAACCGCCGCCAGCAACTTCACCGGTGCTTGCCGCAGCAGCACCAGGATCAGGGCCAACAGAACGCCGGAGACGAACACGACGGCCGTGACCGCCGGGAATCCGGCCAAGATGGCCATCGCCAGGCCGGCGGCCAGCAGAGCCAGCCACCGCCAGCGGAACTGCCGGCCCAATTCGAGGACGCACAGCCACACCAGTGGCAGCCAGGCCGCGCCGCTCATCGCGCCCAGGTGCTGCGCCTGAGAAGCGAAGAACCCGCCGAGCTGGAATATCGTTCCACCGAACAGGCCCGCCGCACGGCTGAGCTTGAGCCGGCGAAGCAGCCAATATGTGAACAGTCCCCCTAGAAAGACGTGCCCGGCGATCTGCCACTCCAGCAGCTTCAGCAGGCTGCCTGGGCCGAGCAGCATCGAGAGCCCGAAGGTGATGAGCGCCGGCGGGTAGAACAGTTGCACTTGCCGGTTGGCGTAGATCGGGAAACCGCAGTAGGTGTAAGGATCCCACAACGGCAGTTCCCCCTGGCGGAGGCACTTGGCAACGAAGAACGCCGGGCCCAAATGATAGGTGCGCAAGTCGTGCGGAATCACGTACTCACCGGTGAACAACACCGGCGCAAAGAACACCAGCACCTCGGCCAGCAGAAAACTGGGGACAAACACCTTCTTTCCCACGCGGTTACCTACCTGCCGATGGTGACGTAGGCCCCCGCCACGACGCTGCCCTCATACACGCGGCCCTCGTCTTCGGCGTCCGAGAAGATTTCGACCGTGCGCCCAGAGCAGGCCGTTCCGGAGACGGCCGTAGCCGTGACCGCCATGATCACCGGTGCTGCCAGCATGTTGTTATGGAGTCCCAAGCGCCGACCTCGACGGGACGAGCCGGGTTGGAGATGTCCACCACCCGCAGACCCGAGCCGCCCGCAGCCACGTAGGCCCGCGTGCCGCTGACCGCGACGTCGGATACGAAGTGCGGAAACGGTGCGGTCAGTCCCACCTCGCGCAGCGCCGCTGGATTTGAGATGTCCAGCACCACCAGCCGCAGGCCCACGCCCACGTAGGCGTAGTTCCCCTGGACGGCCACACCCTGCGTGGGCCCACCGATCTGGCCCACCATCTGCCAGCCGCCGGAGGGTGGGCTCTGAACGGCCAGGAGCGGGGCCGTCCAGAGCCAGCCGCTGCATAGCACCGCGATTGCGCCAGCCGGCCGCCGCCGTCGGGGCACGTTCATGACCATCACCTGCAACCACGAGCGGTCGAGCCGCCCGCAGCTCCGGTCACACGAGGATGCCAAAGAGGAGCGTTTGCCGACCGCGGTTGCCTTACATGACCAGAACAGGCCATAATTGGACATATGGTGACGGAAGTGAAAATCGCCGAGCTCAAGGGCCGACTGAGCCACTACCTGCGAGCCGTGCGCCAGGGAGACAGCCTCATCGTCAAGGATCGCCTGACGCCGATCGCCCGGCTGGTTCCGTACGCTCCGGCCGGAAAGCGGCTCGCCTCCGTGTTGCCGTCCCGATCGCTCCGGCAAGTGGAAGCCCGGTTGAGAAGGGCGCGGCCGGTGCGGCTGAAACCGGGAGTGCTGGAGAGAGCCCTTCAAGAAACCAAGCAGGAGTGGCTGGATAAATGGCTGGCGACCGGGTCTACCTTGATTCCTCGGTAGTCCTCCGCAGGCTCTTTGGGCAGCCCGGAGCTATCACCAACTGGTCTCGCTGGGAGCTGGCGGTGACCAGCGAACTGATGCGGGTAGAGGCCCTGCGAACACTGGACCGGCTCAGAGTCATGGGGGAACTGACGCTGCCCCAACTGGCCCATCTGGTCACGGAACTGCGGGCGATCGTGGGGGGCTTCGAGCAGGTCTCGCTCTGCCCCGAGATCCTCGATCGCGCCGCGGGGCCCTTTCCGGCGCCGGTGGCTACGCTGGATGCGATCCACCTCGCCACGGCCCTGGTCTGGATGGAGAACCGCTGCCAGCCCCTCGCTTTTCTGACCCATGACCGGCAACTGGCCGCGGCCGCTGTGGCCTGCGGCCTGGAGGCGTCAACCGCCGCGTGACCCGCGGTCGTCGCGTCACAGCTCGAAGGAAATCCCCTGCGCCAGGGGCAGCTCGGCGGACCAGTTGATGGTCACGGTCTGGCGGCGCATGTAGGCCTTCCAGGCGTCGCTGCCGGCCTCGCGCCCGCCGCCGGTCTCCTTCTCGCCCCCGAAGGCGCCGCCGATCTCCGCCCCGCTGGTGCTTATGTTGACGTTGGCGATGCCGCAGTCGCTCCCGCGCGCGCTCAGGAAGGTCTCCGCCGCCGCCAAATTGTTGGTGAAGATGGCTGATGATAAGCCCTGCGGCACGTCGTTGTGCCGCTCGATAACCTCCTCCAGTGTCTCGAACTCGACCAGGTAGAGCACCGGCGCGAACAACTCCTCGCGCAGCACGGGCATCTCGGGCTGCGCGCGGACCAGCGCCGGCTCGACGTAGCAGCCCCCGGGACGGTCCAGGGTCTTGCCGCCGCAAAGAATCTCGCCGCCCTGCTCCCGCACTCTGTCCAGCCCCGCCATCATCTCGGCGACCGCAGCGCGGTTCACCAGCGGGCCCATCACGGTCGAGGGATCGAGCGGGTCGCCGATGCGGATTTGGCGGTAGGCGGCGATCAAGGCGTCCGTCATCCGCGCGGCGATGGGCCGCTGAAGGAACAGCCGGCGAATAGTGGTGCAGCGTTGCCCCGCAGTGCCCACCGCGCCGAATAGCACCGCGCGCAGCGCCAGATCGAGGTTGGCGTCTTCCATGGTGACGACGCCATTGTTGCCGCCCAACTCGAGGATGGTCCGCCCCAGCCGCTTCCCCACGACCTCCGCCACGCGGTAGCCCATCAGGCAGGAGCCGGTGGCGCTCACCAGCGGGATGCGCCGGTCCGCCAGCAGCCGCTCACCCACCACGGAACCGCGCCCGATCACGAGATTCAGAACGCCCTTCCAGCCGTGACGGTCCATGACGTGATTACAGATCCTCTGGACCGCGATAGCGGTCAGCGGCGTCTCCGAAGACGGCTTCCACAGCACGCAGTCGCCGCACACCGCCGCGATCAGCGCGTTCCAGGCCCACACCGCCACCGGGAAATTGAACGCCGTCACCACGCCGGCCACGCCCAGCGGATGCCACTGCTCGTACATGCGGTGGGCGGGCCGCTCGCTCGCCATGGTCAGCCCGTAAAGCTGCCGCGACAATCCCACGGCGAAGTCCGCCATGTCGATCATCTCCTGCACCTCGCCGCGGCCTTCGGCCAGAATCTTGCCCATCTCCAGCGACACCAGCGCGCCCAGGTCGTCCTTGTGCCGGCGCAGCTCGTCGCCGATCTCGCGCACGATCTGGCCGCGCTGGGGCGCCGGGTGCATCCGCCACCTGCCGAAGGCCTCGACCGCGTGCCGCATGACCTCTTCGTAATCCTCCAGGCCGGCCATCTTGACGCGGGCGACAGCCGACCCGTCCGAGGGGTTGGCCGACACCAGCTCGCCGCCCGAGGGGTGGGAGATCCACTCCCCCCAGCAGGCGCCGGAGTTGACGGGTTCGATTTCCAGGCGTTTCAAGATCTCGTGCGTCTTCGTAGCCATCCTTCAATCCTTGATCCACACCGTCTTAAGGTTGACGAACTCGCGGATGCCGGCGGCACCCAGCTCCCGTCCGTAGCCCGAGCGCTTCACTCCGCCGAAGGGCAGGCGCGGGTCGCTCGCCACCATCGCATTCACGTACACCATCCCGGCTTCGATTTCCTCGATGAAGCGCGTCCGCTCGCCCGCGTCATTGGTCCACACGCTCGCGCCCAGGCCAAAGCTGGTGGCATTGGCCACGCGGATGGCCTCCTCGATGTCGCGAGCACGAAACAGCGCCGCCACGGGCCCGAAAAGCTCTTCACCGTAAGCCGGGGCGCGCTCGGGGATGTCGGCCAGCACCGTCGGCGCATAGTAGAATCCCGGCCCGTCCAGACGCTTGCCGCCCACCAGCAGCCGCGCTCCAGCCTCCACCGAGCGGCGCACCTGTTCATCGAGTTCTTCCCGGATCTGGGCCGTCGCCAGGGGGCCTACCTCAGTCGCCGCATCCATCGGGTCGCCGACCCGCAGGGCTTTCATCGCTTGCACGAAGCGTCTTTCAAATTCTTCCGCAATCTCCTCGGCCACGATGAAACGCTTGGCCGCGATGCAGGATTGCCCGTTGTTGAGGATGCGCGCCCGCACCGCGGTCTGGACCGCGGCCTCCAGCTCGGCGCTGGGCATGACGATGAAGGGGTCGCTGCCGCCCAACTCCAGCACCGTCTTCTTGATCTGCCTGCCCGCGTGCGCCGCCACCTGGCTGCCTGCCGGCTCGCTGCCCGTCAAGGTGGCCGCCCGGATGCGCGGGTCCTCCAACACGCCTGCGACCTGCGCGGAGGTCATCAGGAGGCTCTGAAAAACGCCCTCAGGAAAACCGGCCCGCAGGAAGATGTCCTCGATCTCCAGGGCGCACTGCGGCACGTTCGAAGCGTGCTTGAGCAGGCCCACGTTGCCCGCCATCAGCGCCGGAGCGGCGAATCGGAAGACCTGCCAGAAGGGGAAGTTCCATGGCATCACGGCCAGCACCGGCCCCAACGGCTGGTAACGGACGAAACTGGCGGCGGCCTCGGTCTCGACCACCTCGTCAGCCAGGAGGCGCTCGGCGTGCTCGGCATAGTGTTTGCACACCCAGGCGCACTTGCGGACCTCTGAAATGGCGGCCCCAATCGGCTTGCCCATCTCGGTGGTCATCAGCCGCCCGAGGCGCTCTTGGTTCTCCTCGAGGATCTCGGCTGCCCGCATCATCATCCGCGAGCGATCCGCGAACGAGCTGCGCCGGTAACCGTGAAACGCCGCCTCGGCCCGAGCGAGCTTTCGCTCGATGCCGCTCTCTGACAGAGGCTCGAAGACGCGCAGGGTCTCCCCGGTGGCTGGGTTGACGGTCGCGATGGCCATGGTCCGGTCGAGATTATACCTCCGCGGAGGCAGTGAGAATCCTCAGCGCGAGCTGCGCAAGTGCCCGTGCGGGCGGAGGCTTTCGCCTGATCACTCCCCGAAGGTCACTTCTTCCAGCTCGCGCCGGCTGACGCGCCCCAGCCGCGCCTCGCTTCCAGCGGCCGGCGCCGGGGCGGCCCCCAGGGAGCGGCTGGAAACCTCGTGCACTGCGGCCCCCACCTCCATCGGCAGAGCGTGCATCGCGCGCACGAAATCCAGAGCGCGCTCGCCGGGGTCAAAATCCACCCGAAGCCAGTCGCCCCGGCCGACCTGCTGGCTGGCCACCAGGTTCGACATGGGCTGAATCAGCAGCCGGTCTATGGCGCGCTTCAGATGCCGCGCCCCGTAGCGCGCGTCGGTCCCCTGCCTGAGCAGGTGATCCTTGGCCGCTCCCGTCAAAGCGAAACCGAAAGGCGCTACGCAGTCGCTCAGGACCCGCTGCTGCACCATGCTCAACTCGATGTCCAGTATCTCCCGCAGCTCCGCTTCGCCCAGCGGGTTGAAGACCACGATCTTGTCCAGCCGGTTGATGAACTCCGGAGTGAACTTGCGCCGCGCCGCCTCGCAGCCGGTCTGCGAGATCTTCTGGCTCAGCCGGCCATCGGGTTCGGCGGCGCCGGCCGCGGGCGCGAAGCCGAGACGCGGGCGGAGCAAGGAATCCATCTCCGCGGCCCCCAGGTTGCTGGTCATGAAGATCATGGCCTGCGAGAAGCCCACCTTGCGGTTGTCGCCCAGCCGCAGTGTGGCTTTATCCAGGATGCCCAGCAGCAGGTGCCAGACCGCGTCGGAGGCCTTCTCGATTTCGTCGAACAGCACGAAGCTCAGCTTGACTTTGTCCGTGTGGTACTGATCCAGGGCCTCCTGAGTCAGCAGCGGCTCGGTTTCCCGGTGACCGAGGTAGCCGGGCGGCGAGCCGATCAGCTTGGCGATTTCGTGGCTGTGCTGGAACTCGGCGCAGTCGATCTTGATGACGGCCCGCGGGTTGCCTAGCAGGCTCTGCGCGACCGCCTCCACGATCCTGGTTTTCCCGGAGCCGGTGGGGCCGAGGAAGAGCAGGTTGGCAACCGGCCGACTCGGCAAGCTCATCCCCGTCAGGTACATCTGGTAAATGTTCACCACCTGGCGGATCGCTTCGTCCTGCCCGACAATCAGCGCTCGCAGGCTGGCTTCCAGGGCGGCCGCGTCCTCGCCGGTTCTGGCAGGATCAAGCCTGAGGGCCGGGCTCCCGCACGACAGCCCTGCGTCCCCAGCTTCATCGGTTGATTCGCCCGGCAGCATACCCCGTCTCCGACGCAACCACGTCGCTCCCGGCCCGATCTCCGGGCCGGCACCCTTTAGATGTATCGGCCACAAGAGGGCCGCCCCGCAGAGACTCCGAGCGTTCCACAACCAGCGAGGCGCCGCCGAGCCGTGGATCAAGGGCGCCAGGAAGCCAGAATGGGACTCCGCGCCAAGATCGTATCGCAATGCAAACTCCGTGCTTGGCCCCGCTCAGTCCCGGCCGGCGCCTCGTGAACCTCCAACAACATCTGTAACCTCTTGAAACGCGGCTGGTTATGGTGCGTGGCGGGCTGACCTTCGAGGTTCCGCAATGCGAAACCGCCGCAAGGCAGCCTCTGTTCCTTGCAGTCCGGTGCGACCGCATGTCAGACTCTCTCCGGAGGTCTTGTGCTCCGCAGGCACACTGGCAGGATCGAACCCCGCCCGGGGAGCCAAATCAGATGAAACGTCGAACATTCATGAAAAGCTGCGCCGCGGGCGCAGCGACACTGGTAGCTGAAAGACCACAACTGGCGCAGGCCGCCGAGACAACCCTGGAGGAAGCCTTCCGGCGTCCGCCGGCCTCGGCCCGTGCTTACACCTGGTGGCACTGGATGAACGGGAACGTCACTGCGGACGGAATCACGCGCGATCTCGAAGCCATGAAGCAGGTGGGCGTGGGAGGGTTCCAGATCTTCGACGTGGGCACGGGCATTCCCCAAGGCTCGATCGTGTACCTGAGCCCCGAATGGCTCAAGCTCATGCAGCACGCGGCCCGGGAAGCCGAGCGGCTGGGGCTGGAATTCGACATGCACAACTGCCCCGGCTGGTCCTCCAGCGGCGGCCCCTGGATCACTCCGGAACTCTCCATGCAGCGGCTGGTGTGGAGCGAGGCCTATGTTACCGGGGGCAGAACGCTGAGCCTCACGCTGCCACAGCCGTTCACCAAGCTGGGCTACTACCGCGATGCCCTGGTGCTGGCCTTCCCGTCGCTGGAGGGCGAGACCAGGTCCATGCGGGCTCTGCTCAGCAAGGTCACCTCCAGCAGCGGCCCGGTGGACGCCAACCTGCTGACCGACGGCGATCTGCTCAAGGGCGTGGAGGTCCGCCCGGCCGGCTCCGGCCAGCCGGCATATCTCCAGTTGGAGTTCGCCGAGCCGTTTGAGGCGCGCTCGATTGCGGTGATGAGCTCGCCGCTGGGCGGGCCGGGGGGACCCGGTGGCGGATTCTTCGGCGCTGGCGGCCCGATGTCCCTGGAAGCCTCCGACGACGGCACCCAATTCCGGAAGATCTGCGACGTCCCCACAGGCCCGGGGCGCAGGCGCGGCGGGGCCGAGATTCCCACCGTCGTGGATTTTGCCGCGACACGGGCGAAGTATTTCCGCCTGGTTTTCTCGCAGGCCATGCTCATCGCGGAGCTCCAGCTTGCCGGAGCGGCCCGCATCACCGACTGGATCTACAAGTCCAACCTGGCTGTCCGGAGCGCACCCTTTAGAGCGGTTCCGGAGGCGGGCAAGGCGACAGGGGAAGTGCCCCGCGGGTCCATCATCAGTCCCGACTCGGTTCTCGATATCAGCGCGCACATGGACGCCTCAGGCCGGCTGAACTGGCAGGCGCCCGCGGGCAACTGGACTATCCTGCGCATCGGGCACACCCCCACCGGGATTACCAACAACGCCGCTCCCAGCACCGGGCTGGGCTTGGAATGCGACAAGTACAGCCGGGCGGCCTACGAGTCTCATTTCAATCAGATGTTTGAGAAGTTGCTCCCGGCGCTCAAGCCCCTGGCGGCCAAGGGCCTGGCGGGAGCGTTGATCGACAGCTACGAGGTAGGCCCGCAGAACTGGACCATGGCATTCCCGCAGGACTTTCAGAAACGCCGCGGATACGACCTGCGGAAGTACATGCCGGCGATGACGGGGCGCGTGGTGGCGAGCGTCGCTGTCTCCGAGCGCTTTCTGTGGGACGTCCGCCGCACGCAGGCTGACCTGATGGCGGACAACTACTACGGCCGCTTCGCCGAACTGTGCCGGCAGAACGGCATCAAGGCTTACACCGAGCCTTACGATGGCGGGCCGTTCGAGGAGATGCAGATCGGCTCCAGGGTGGATGTGCCGATGGGCGAGTTCTGGGTGCGGGGCGGCCAGTTTGACAACGATACCCGGCGCGTCAAATTGGCGGCTTCGGTGGCGCACGTCAACGGCAGGCCGGTGGTGGGCGCGGAGGCCTTCACGGGGATGCCGATGTTTTCGAGATGGCAGGAATACCCGTACTCCCTGAAAGCCCAAGGGGACTGGATGTACACCCTGGGGTTGAACCACTTCATCTTCCACCGCTATGCGCAGCAGCCGCATCCCGATGCCCTGCCGGGCATGACCATGGGGCAATGGGGATTCCACTTCGACCGCACCAACACGTGGTTCTATCCGGGCAAGGTCTGGCTGGACTACGTGGCGCGCTGCCAGAACATGCTTCGGCAGGGCCTCTTCGTGGCGGACTTAGCCTATTTCACGGGCGAGGACGCTCCCCTAAGGAATCCGTCGCAGAGTGAGCTGAGCCCGGCGCCTCCGCCGGGCCACGATTACGACACGGTGAACGCGGAAGCCATCCTGACCCGCATGAAGGTCGAGAACGGCCGCCTGGTTCTGCCGGACGGGATGAGCTATCGAGTGCTGGTCCTTCCGGAAAAGACCACGATCACCCCGGAAGTGCTGCGTAAGATTCGCGACCTGGCGGAACAGGGCCTGTGCCTGGTGGGTCCCAAGCCGGAACACTCTCCCAGCCTGGCCGGGTATCCAACTAGCGAAGCGGAGGTGCGCCGCATCGCCGCCGAACTCTGGGGCGATCTGAATGGAACGACCGTCACGGAACGGGCCTTCGGCAAGGGCCGGGTGTTCTGGGGGCAGCCGCTGCGCGCGGTGCTGGACAAGCTGAACGTCAAACCCGATTTCGAGTTCACGGCCCGGTCGGGCGACGCGGCGATCAATTACATCCACCGGCGGGTCGGGGGCGCCGAAGTCTACTTCGTGACCGGTCGCCGGCGGCGTTCCGAGGACCTGGTCTGCACCTTCCGCGTGGAGGGCAAGCGGCCGGAATTCTGGAATGCGGCTACCGGCGAGATCATCCCTGTGGGGATCTACGACCTGGTGGATGGACGGGTACGGGTTCCGGTGCGGCTCGATCCGGCGGGCTCGGTATTCGTGGTGTTCCGTTCGCCGGCGCCCACGCGGCGTCTTCGGGCCGTCGTGAAGGATGGCGCGACGATCGCCGGCGCCGAGCCTCTCCCGACTCCCGCTGCCGGGCTCCATCGCGGAGTGACGAACAATTTCACGGTCAGCGTCTGGGTGAAGCCGGAAACCGACTTGACGCTGCCGGCGGAGACGGGCGGAATGATGGCCATGATGCGCAACTCGAACTTCGCCATCTACCCGCCTGCCGGGGAGGTCGTTTACGGAGAGGGGCACGCGGCATGTGGGTTGGCGGCCGGCCGCAACGGCGTGGTTGTCTATGAGCGGGCGCGCGGCAACCCATCGCCCGTGCTGGTGGCCCCGACGCCGCTCTCGGGCTGGACGCACCTGGCGGTTGTCTACAAAGAGGGCGTGCCGTCGGTGTATGTGAGCGGCAAACTCGCTCGCCAAGGCAAGAGCTCGGGCAAAGTGGCCCACCCGGGCCTCGGCGAGGCTTATCTGCGCGATGGCGCCTCCTACTTCGAAGGGGATATGAGCGAGCCGGAACTGCTGGCCGAGGCGCTCGGCGAGGACCGCATCCAGAAGTTGGCGGCAGCCGGAGTCCCCAACCCGGAGGAGCCGCCGGCGGTCGAGGTGGCGGGCAGCGGGAAAGCGGAACTGCTGTTCTGGCAGGATGGCCGTTACTCTTTGCGCGACAGCGCGGGCCGGGCTTCGTCGGTGCAGATTTCGGGAATCGGCCAACCGGTGGAGATCAAGGGGCCATGGCGTGTCAGCTTTCCGCCGAACCTGGGCGCGCCACCGGAGGTGACGCTTCCCGAGCTAATCTCGCTGCACAGGCACTCCGAACCCGGCGTGAAATACTTCTCAGGCACGGCGACCTATAGCAAGAAGTTCACCCTGCCCGCCGACGCCACGGCGGGCGGCAAACGGTTGTACCTGGATCTGGGGCGGGTGGAGGTAATTGCCCAAGTCAAGGTGAACGGTAAGGAGCTCGGGATCGTTTGGAAGCCACCCTACCGGGTGGACATCACGGAGGCGGTTCGGTCCGGAGAAAACGACCTGGAAGTGCAGGTGACGAATCTCTGGCCGAACCGGCTGATCGGCGACGAGCAACTGCCGCCGGAGAACGACTATGCCGGTATCGGCGGCGGTATGGGCGGCGGCGCGA
Organism: uncultured Solibacteraceae bacterium; assembly: GCA_964353255.1. Taxonomy (GTDB): domain Bacteria; phylum Acidobacteriota; class Terriglobia; order Bryobacterales; family Bryobacteraceae; genus VFZS01. Next base: position 13,571 of record CAYGVJ010000030.1, read on the forward strand.
TCCAGAAGCTGCCGGAGTGGTACGCACAAGGCAAGCCCAAGCCGGCGGGCGGCCGCGTCACGTTCACCACGTGGAAGCATTACAGCAAGGATTCCCCGTTGCTAGAATCCGGGCTGATCGGACCGCTCCGGCTGCGAACCGCGGTCCGGCGCGCAATCCCCGGCTAGTCCCGGGGTCGAGCGAACACGGCAGGGCATCGATGCAACGGCCGACAGGTTTACTGGTGTTGACATCGAGGCGGACATGGAGTACCATGCGCGTGGGGTCTCGCGTGCACCTATGGGCTGCGGTCCATCCACCTGGAGGCCAGCCATGAACCCCGGCAGGGGGCGGCGCCCTTCAGGTGAGGAAGCCGTGAAAGAATCAGCGGACAGGCGAAACCGCCTGTCCCACGGGTGGCTAAGTGCTCGGATTGCAGTGTGGGACAGGCAGTTTTGCCTGTCTCCTCGAGCTGTGGCCCGATTTTTTCACGGCTTCGAGGCGGCGCATTCACGAAGATGTAAGGAGATCATGTCATGAAGTCTATTCGAATCGTTGCTTCTCTCCTGTTTCTGTTGTTGGCCCTGCTGCCAACAGCCAATGCCCAGAGCGTCACTGGCCAGGTATCGGGACGGGTTACCGATCCGACTGGCGCCGTTATCGTCGGCGCCCCGGTCCAGTTTACTCACGTCCTCTCCAAGCAGGTGCGGGAGTTCACGACAGACTCCAGCGGAGCGTTCGTCTTCGTGAGCCTGGTGCCGGGCGTCTACAGTCTCCGCATCGCGCAGCCCGGCTTCAAAGCTTACGAGGAGAAGGCGATCACGGTCGCCGTACTGGAGAGGGTGGACTTGCACGACATTAAACTTGAGGTCGGCGAGGTGAGCACTTCGGTGGAGGTCAGCGCGCGGGCGGTGCACGTGGCGAGCGACAGCTCCGACCGAAGCGTGAACCTCACCGTCACCGACATTGCGAACATTACGACCCGGGGCCGGAATCCGCTCGCGCTCATCGCAGGGCTACCGGGCGTGCAGGCTACCGGCGGTTATGACTTTCGGGGCTGGTCGGGAGGAGGTATCCCAGGGGTCAACGGCGGTCAAACCGGCCAGGTGATTCTCAACCTGGACGGCGCCGCCAGCCAGGATTCCGGAAACCTGAACCCCGGGTACCTTTCGCCCAGCGTGGACGCCCTTCAAGAAGTGAAACTGCTGGTGTCCAACTTCACGGCGGAGTACGGCGGGCGCAGCGGCGGCCAGTTGACCCTCGCCGTCAAGAACGGAACGGACAAGTTCCATGGCGGCGCGTACTATTACTGGCGACACGAGATGTTCAACGCCAACGAGTGGTTCAACAACAAGCTGACCGTCGTCAAGCCGAAGTACCGGTACCAGAATCCCGGCGGCACCATCGGCGGTCCGCTGATCATCCCCGGCACCAGCTTCAACCGGAGCCGCACCAAGCTGTTCTTCTTCTTCTCGTACGACCGGCTGCGCAACAAGAACAGCATCGACAACACCTTCACGATGCCGTCGGCGCTGGAGCGGCAGGGCGATTTCTCGCAGACCGTCACCACCACCGGCGCGCGAGTTCCGATCTATGATCCGACCACCCAGACACCGTTCCCGGACAACCGGATTCCCGCCTCGATGATCAGCCGGGCTGGGCAGGCGATGCTGAACCTGTTCCCGCTTCCGGACCCGCTGGGCCTGGCCCTCGACCCGACTGGGGCGAGACGGTACAACTACCGGGCCATCCTGCCGCAATCGCGTCCCAACGAAGGCAAGATCCTGCGCATGGACTACAGCCTCGGACCGAAGACGGTAACCTTCGTACGCTTGTTGCAGGACTACCAGGCCGTGGATGGCTACGCCGGCACGGTCGGGCCTCAAGGCGGAGTCTGGGGGCAGTTCGAGCACAGCTATCACGTCCAGGCCGCGGGCGCCCTGGCCACGGTGGTCCACACCTTCGCCCCGACCCTGATCAACGAATTCACCTGGGGCGTGAATCGCGGCAAACAAGGTGTCAACTCCATCGATCGGGTGGACAGTACTGCGACCGGCGGCACCAAACGGTACGAGGACTGCCTGCTGCCGCTCAAGGACTCCAGTGGCAACGCCATCCCGCTGCCGCGCATTAACCAGACCAGCAACTATCTGAATCTCCTTCCCGGCGTCAATTTCGGCTTCCCCTCGGGGTTCAGCGCGCAGTCGTCCGGCCAGGGCGTCACCGGCGCTCCTGTGTTCAATCACGATCCCCGCTGGCCGTTTGGGGGCACCGATACGGTTCAGTCCATCACCAACAAGGTGACCTGGATCAAGGGCGCCCACAACCTGAAGGCCGGCTTCTACTGGGAGCACATGGCCCGCAACGTGAGCGTCTATTCGGTGTTCAACATCGCCGGGACTTACTATTTCGGCTCCGACCGGGCCGCCGCCCTGGACACCGGATACCCTTACTCGAATGCGTTGGTCGGCAGCATTTTTGCCTACGGCGATGACAACAAGAAGCAGGTGAACCACGCCGGTTACACCCAGATCGAGTGGTTCGCGCAGGACACCTGGAAAATCCGCCCGGGGTTCACGCTGGACTACGGCCTGCGATTCCACCGCATGGGAGACCTCTACTCGAAGGGCGCCACACTCGGGCTGTTCCGCGCAGAAGACTACAGTGCCGCCAAGGTTGGGCAGCTTCTGTTCCCGGCTTGCTCGATACAGACCACCGGCACCTGCCCGACTGCCAATAAGATAGCGATCAACCGGGTCACCGGCGCGACCTTCCCGTACGTCCGGCAGGGCACCTTCGATACCTCCTCGTACGCGGCCGGCGGCATGCCGTTCTCGGGCATCCATCAGTACGACACCCATGCCTTGAAGGTTCCCCCCATCCAGTTGGCGCCGCGCCTCGGCTTTGCCTGGGACATTTTCGGGACCGGCAAGACGGCCCTGCGCGGCGGTTTTGGCATCATCTCCGGCCGCAACTGGGATGTGGATCACATTGGCGCCAAAGGCGCGGGGCTGGGGCCTATGGCGGCCCCTCCCAACTTCCAGGCCCCCATCATTCTGTACACGAACTTCCCCGGCCTGGCGACCGCCCAGGCCTACTTCACGCCCCAGTCCGTTTACGGGGGGCCGCAGGATCAGAAGGTCCAAACCACGTACAACTGGAGCTTCGGCATCCAGCAGGAACTCGCCCGGGGGATGATTTTGGAGGTGTCCTATGTCGCCAACACCTTGCGTCACGGATACGGCACCGCCATCGACTTCAACGCCGTGCCGCCGTACACCATGTGGAACCCGAAAGACGGCCAGATCCAGCGGTTCCGCGACCCCACCAGCACCGGGTTTTACTCGACGAACCTGGTTCGGGCAATGGTGGGCTATGCCGGGCTCGGACAGATTCCGATCTGGACCTACATAGGCTCAAACAACTACAACTCGCTCCAAGTGCAGTTAAACCGGCGCATCGGCAACCCGCAGTGGAACTTCAACTACACCTGGTCGAGGACCATCACTTACGCTTTTAACCAGTGGACCGACACCAAACTGGGCAAGAACGTGACCAACCGCCCGCACGTGGTCAACCTGGGCCTCGGTTACGACCTTCCCAGCGGGAGCCGGGTCTGGAGCAATGCCTTCACCAAGCAGGCGCTGGACGGCTGGCGTGTCGCCGGAGGCGGAGCCTTCTTCTCCGGCGCGCCGTTCACGATTGGCTGCGGAGCCCAGAATCAGCCGGCGGGTTATTGGACCGGTACACCCACGGGCGGTGTCCCGTTCCGCTGCCAGATGGGGAACGACATCTGGCTTCCCCAGGGGCAATATCCCTCGAAGACCGAGGATCCCAGGCTACAGTGGGCGTTCAACGCCGCGAACTTCACGCTTCCGCCGGCCACCTCGCTCGGCATCGGCAATACGCCGCCGACCCTCTTCTACGGAAGCTGGCTGATCAATTTCGACCTGGCGGTCTCCAAGGACTTCCGGCTGACGGAGGGAGGGAAGAGCCTCGAGTTCAGGGTCGATACATTCAACACGTTCAACCACCTCAACCCCAACAACCCGAATGCATCTCTCACTTACAACTATGTGACTGGGGCGCAAACCAACGCGAGTTTCGGCCTGATCAGCGGCGCGCAGGTTCAGGCCCGCCGCGCGGTCCTGTCGCTGAGATTCAAGTTCTGACGGAAACCAGTCGCCGGCATTTTCTGGGCGGTGTGGCCTTGGGGGGCGCCCCCCCAAGGCCATTCTTTTGGCTAGGAGGGTGCTGAAAAAGGCCTAACCACATCAGGCGTTTGCGCGCCCACGTAGGACATGCTTCAGCTTGTCCAAGGCCTTTTTCGGCACCCTCCTAGACCTAGTCATCCGACTGAAGGATGGAGGCGTCCATGAAACGACGAACATTCATACAGAGCTGCGCCACCGGTGCGCTGACACTGGTGGCCGATAGTCCGCTATCGTCACAGGTTCCCAGTGCAAGGGCTCTGGAAGAGGCCTTTCGGCGTCCGCCGGCCTCGGCCGGCCCTTACACCTGGTGGCACTGGATGAACGGGAACGTCACCGCGGACGGAATCACGCGCGACCTGGAGGCCATGAAGCGCGTGGGCGTCGCGGGGTTCCAGCTCTTCGAGGTCAGCGATGGAATCATACCGGGCCCGGTGAAGTACGGGAGCCCGGAACATTTCAAGCTTCTGGAGCACGCCGCCAAGGAAGCCGACCGCCTGGGGCTGGCCTTTGAGCTGCACAACTGCCCCGGCTGGTCCTCGACCGGCGGGCCTTGGATTACGCCGGCGCTTTCCATGCAGCAACTGGTGTGGACCGAGGCCTTCGTCAGCGGCGGGCAGCAGGTAAACATCACGCTGCCACAGCCCTACACCAAGCGCGGCTACTACCGCGACGCATTGGTGCTGGCGTTTCCGTCGCTCGCGGGCGAGAGCCGGCCCATGCGGGCTCTCATGAGCAACGCCACCTCGAGCAGCGGCCCGGTGGACGTGAAGCGGTTGACCGACGGCGACCTGTCCGGGGGCGTGGAGGTTCGGCCGGCCGGTTCCGGCCAGCCCGCCTACCTCCAGTTGGAGTTTCCCGAGCCCTTTGAGGCGCGGTCGATTGCGGTCTACACCGCCGCGCTTGGCGGCGCGGGCGCCCCTGGCGGCGGGCGCCGCGGCCCCGCGGCTCCCATAACGTTGGAAGCCTCGGACAATGGCGCTCAGTTCCGGAAGCTTTGCGATCTGAGCCTGCTGCCGGGCCGGGCGGGCTCGATTGAAGCTCCTGCAACCGCGAATTTTCCCGCGACCCGGGCCAAGTTTTTCCGCCTGGTTTCCCCTCAGGCGATTCGCTTTGCCGAGGTCCAGCTTGCAGGGGCTAGCCGCCTCCCCGACTGGCCGGTCAAGGCCAACTTCACTAGTCGGAGCGGGCCCGGCGGGGCTATGGTGGAGGCGGCCAGAACGGCGGTGGAACCGCCCGGCGGACCCGCCATCGATCCCGCGTCGGTTCTCGACATCACCCAGTACATGGACGCGTCAGGCCGGCTGAACTGGCAGGCGCCCGCCGGAAACTGGACCATCCTGCGCCTGGGACACACCTCGGTCGGCATTGAGAACCACCCCGCCCCGGAAGGCGGCCTGGGTCTGGAGTGCGACAAGTACAGCCGGGCGGCCATGGATTTTCACTTCGATCGGTTTTTCGGGAAGCTGTTGCCGGCGATGCGTCCGCTGGCGGCCAAAGGCAAGGCGGGGGCGCTGGTCGATAGCTACGAGGTAGGCATGCAGACCTGGACCCCGGAATTCCCGCAGGAGTTCCAGACGCGCCGCGGCTACGATCTGCGGAATTACTTGCCGGCGATGACTGGCCGCGTGGTGGGCAGTGCCGATACCTCCGACCGCTTCCTGTGGGATGTCCGGCGGACGCACGCGGACATGATGTCGGACAACTACTACGGCCGCTTTGCCGAACTGTGCCGGCAGCACGGCATCATCTCCTACACCGAGCCTTACGAAGGCGGCCCGCTCGATCACATGCAGGCGGGCTCGCGGGTGGACATTCCAATGGGCGAGTTCTGGGTGCGGCGCCTCGACCGGAGCGCCAACCGGCGCATAAAGCTGGCGGCCTCGATCGCGCACGTGAACGGCAAGGCGGTAGTGGGCGCGGAGTCCTTCACCGGAGGAGGCGCGCTTTCCAGATGGCTCGAATTCCCGTACGCCATGAAGGCGCAAGGGGACTGGATGTACACCCAGGGGCTGAACCGGTTCATATTTCACCGCTACGCACAGCAGCCTCATCCGGACGCCGTCCCAGGCATGACTATGGGGCCGCACGGATGGCATTTCGACCGCACCAACACTTGGTTCAATCAGGGCGCGGCCTGGCTCCAGTACGTGGTGCGCAGCCAGCATCTGCTCCAGCAAGGGCTTTTCGTGGCCGACCTGGCCTACTTCACGGGCGAGAACGCTCCTTTGCCCACGCGAGAGCAGAGTAGCCTGAGCCCCGCACTCCCGCAAGGCCACGACTACGACCACGTGCACGCGGAGACTGTCCTGACGCGCATGAAAGTCCAGGACGGGCGGATCGTTCTGCCGGACGGGATGAGCTACCGGGTGTTGGCCCTCCCGAACAACACCACGATGACGCTGGAGGTGCTGCGCAAGATTCGCGACCTGGTGGAACAGGGCATGTGCCTGGTGGGTCCCCGGCCGGAACACTCTCCCACTCTGTCCGGGTATCCGGCGAGCGAAACGGAGGTGCGGCGCATCGCCGGCGAGGTCTGGGGCAATCTGAACGGGACGACGGTCACGGAACGCGCGTTCGGCAAGGGCCGGGTGTTCTGGGGGCAGCCGCTACGGGCGGTGCTGGACAAGCTGAGCGTCCGGCCCGATTTCGAGTTCTCGGCCCGCTCTGGCGACGCGGCGGTAAACTATATCCACAAGCGCGTCGGCGATGCCGAGGTGTACTTCCTGGCCAATCGCCAGCGGCGTTCCGAAGACCTGGTCTGCACGTTCCGCGTGAGCGGCAAGCAGCCGGAGTTTTGGGATGCGGCTACCGGCGAGATCACCCCAGCCGGGATCTACGAAATGGTGGACGGGCGGGTGCGTATGCCGGTGCGGCTCGATCCGGTCGGGTCGGTCTTCGTGGTGTTCCGTGCGCCGGCGCCCGCGCAGCGTTTGCAGGCCGTGGTTAGGGATGGCACGGCGGTCGCTGGAACCGAGCCCTTCCCGGCGCCTGCTGCCGGGCTGCATCGCGGGGTGACGAACAATTTCGCCGTAAGCGTCTGGGTGAAGCCGGAAGTGGACGTGACGCCCGCAACGAGCTTCGTGTTCTACCCGCCCGAGGGCGAGGTCCTTTACGGGGAGGGGCATGCGTCGTGCGGGTTGTCGGCGGGCCGCAATGGTGTAACCGTCTACGAACGGGCGCGTGGCCAGTCCCCGGCCGTGCTGGCGGCTGAAATGCCGCTCTCGGGCTGGACGCACCTGGCGCTCCTTTACAAGGAGGGCGCGCCGTCGCTGTATGTGAACGGCAAGCTGGCTCGCCAAGGCCAGAAATCGGGCAAAGTGGTTCACCCAGGCGTCGGCGAGGCCTCTGGAGAAACGGACATCACCTACTTAGAAGGCGACCAGAGCCCGCCGGAACTGTTCCCCGAGGCGCTGGGCGAAGATCGCATCCAGAAGTTGGCGGCAGCCGGAGTTCCCAAGCCGGAGGAGCCGCCGGCGGTCGAGGTGGCGGGCAGCGGGAAAGCCGAACTGCTGATCTGGCAGGACGGCAGCTACTCGTTGCGCGACAGCGCGGGCCAGACTTCCTCCGTGGAGATCAAGGGCCTCGGTCGGCCGGTGGAAATCTCAGGGCCGTGGCGGGTCAGCTTCCCGCCGAACCTGGGGGCGCCGGCGGAGGTGACGCTTCGCCAGTTGATGTCGCTGCACAAGCATTCTCAGGCGGGAGTGAAATACTTCTCGGGCACAGCGACGTATACGAAACGGTTCAGCGTTGCCGCTAGCGCCACGGCGGGCGGCAAGCGGCTGTACCTGGACCTGGGGCGGGTGGAGGTGATCGCCGAAGTCCGCTTGAACGGCAAGGATCTCGGCACACTGTGGAAGCCTCCCTACCGCGTGGACATTACCGATGCGGTTCGCTCCGGGAACAACGACCTGGAAGTTCGGGTAACGAATCTCTGGCCGAACCGCCTGATCGGCGACGAGCAACTGCCGCCGGAGAACGAGTACGCGCAGGCGGGCGAAGATATGGGGCCGTGGCTGCGGGAGGGCGCCATCAAGCGCATGCCGGATTGGTATCTCCAAGGCAAGCCCAAGCCCCCGGGCGGACGGATCACGTTCACGACGTGGCAGCATTTCACCAAGGACTCCCCGCTGCTGGAATCGGGGTTGATAGGACCGGTGCGGCTGCGAGGGGCGGTACGGCGAGCAATCGATCTCTAGTCCGGGCGTGAGAGAACCTGGCGCCGCGAGCGCAGCAATACTAAGGAGACTCAGGAGATGCAGAGCACTGGACAGATGATTCCCCCCGGACAGCAGTCGGGGGTTCCCCCCGCAAAGGCGAAGCCGGCTGCACCGGCGATCCCCCCGGAGTTTCAGGCCGACAAAATCATGAGGCAGGCCGAGCCAGAGCTCATCGCAATTCTGAAAGACTCCTCGGCGACGGAATTCCAGCGGGCGATGGCCTGCAAGCGGCTGGCGCAAGTGGGTACGAAAGAGGCCGTGCCGGCGCTGGCGGCGCTGCTTGGCGACCAGCGGCTTTCGCACTACGCGCGCTTCGGGCTGGAGCCGCTGCCCGATCCGTCGGCGGATGAAACTCTGCGGGAGGCACTGAAGAAGCTCAAGGGAAGACTGCTGGTGGGCGTGATCAACTCAATCGGACAGCGCCAGGACGCCAAGGCGGTGGAAGCTCTGGCGAAGCTGCTGTATGACGCCGACAGCGAGGTAGCCCGGGCGGCGGCGGCGGCGCTGGGACGCATCAGTGGTCCCCTGGCGGCCAAGACGCTTCAGGGTGGGCTGGGCAAGACCAAAGGGGCGCTCCGCACGGCGGTAGCCGAGGCCGGGCTGGTGTGCGCTGAAGGGCTTATGGCCCAGGGCGACCGCAAGGGGGCATTCGCCTTTTACGATGTCCTGAGCCGTGCCGACATCCCCAAGACCGTGCGCCTGGCCGCCATGCACTCGACGATTGCCGCGGAGACCTCGTTGCGCCGGCCCAGGTAAGGAGATCGACCATGCTGATGAGAACAGGATTTGTTTCACGACGGCGTTTTGTGAAGACCGCGGCGCAGGCCGGCGCCCTGGCGGTGGCGCCCGCCATTGTCCCCAGCTCGGTGCTGGGCCAACGCGCCGGGGCGGTTCCGCCCAGCGATCAAATCGTGTTGGGCGGCATCGGTCTGGGCGGCCGCGGCACCGGGGACCTGAGGACGTTCATGGGCAACAAGGACGTGCGGTTTGTGGCCATCTGCGATGTCAGAGACGAGCGCCGCGAGGCCATCAAGAGTATGGCCGACAAGGCGTACGGCAACCGCGACTGCGCCATGTACAGCGACCAGTACGAGCTGCTGGCCCGCGAGGACATCGACGCCGTACTGATCGCCACCGGAGACCGCTGGCACGCGCTGCTCTCGATCCTGGCGGCCCAGCACGGCAAGGACGTCTACTGCGAGAAGCCCTGCTCGATGACCATTGCGGAGAGCCAGGCGCTGGCCGACGCCTTCCGCCGCTACGGCCGCGTCTACCAGGCCGGCTGCCAGCGGCGCAATGGCGGCAATTTTGTGCTGGCCGTGGAGATGGCCCGCGGCGGCAGGCTGGGCAAGCTCCAGACGCTTCACGCCAACGCCGGCACCGCCAGCAGTTGGCCGCCGTTGCCGAGTCACGATTGGCTGCCCGCCGAGCCGGAGCCGTCCAAGCTGCTGGTCGATTGGGACCGGTGGCTCGGTCCGTGTCCCTGGCGGCCGTACAATCCCCTCTACGTGCAAGGCCGCTGGCGCAACTTCTTCGATTTCCACGGCGGCGGCATTCTGGAGTGGGGCTCGCACACCGCCGATCTTTGTCAGTGGGCCAACAATGCCGACCACACCCAACCCGTCGAATACGAGCCTGAGGGCGACAACAAGGGCCCTTATTTCGTGCACTGCCGCTATGCCAACGGCGTGAAGTTGGTGCTGCGCGACGCGGGCTGGTTGGGCCTGGGATCGTGCAGTGTGCGGTTCGAGGGGGACAGCGGCTGGGTTGAGACGGGCGACACCAGCAAGATGGAAGGCTCTGCCAACCTCCGGTCCGCGCTCCAGCCCGCCACCGACTACAGGTCTGCCTTGCCCAACCACGTTCGGGACTTCCTCAACTGCGTCACGTCGCGATCCCAGCCGCGGGCCAACGCCGATGCCGCCTGCAACACCCATATCGCCTGCCACGCGGCGTACATCGCCTTTCAACTCGGCCGCAAGCTGACCTGGGACCCGGCCAAGGGGGAGTTCCTGGGCGACGCGGAGGCCAACCGCATGCGGTCTCGGGCGATGCGGGAGCCGTGGCGGATATAGGAGATCACATGTTGACCAGAATTCTGGTGACAACCGCGCTCTGCGCGGCAACGACAGGGATGCCTCAGGTGACGCCGGGGGCCGCCCAGCCGCCGCCGGGCGCCGCTCAGCCAGGGGCCGGCGGGCGCGGCGCCAGGTCCGCTGTCGCACCCGCGCCCGACGACAACGCCGGCTTCGAGGCGATCTTCGACGGCAAGACCCTGAATAACTGGGATGGCGATCCCGATTTCTGGCGAGCGGAGAACGGGGCCATCGTGGCCGAGAGCACGCCGGAAAAGGTGGTCAAGCGGAATACTTTTCTGGTCTGGCGGGGCGGCACGCTCGGGGACTTCGAGCTGAAGCTGGAGTTCAAGCTCACCGAGGCGGCCAACAGCGGCGTCCAGTATCGCAGCGCCATGGCGCCCGAACTGGGGCCGTGGGCGATGAAGGGCTACCAGGCCGATATGGACGGGCAGAACAACTTCACCGGCATGGTCTATGAAGAGCGCGGGCGTGGATTCCTCGCCCCGCGCGGCCAGTTCGCGCGGATCACCGAGGGCAGAACGCGCAAGCTCATCGCATCTCCCGGCGACTCCGATGCCCTCAAGGCGTTCGTGAAGACCGGAGATTGGAACCATCTCCATATCATTGCCCACGGTAACATGCTGATTCATGTCATTAACGGCCATCTAATAAGCATGCTCATTGACGAGGATGCGCAAGGCAGATCGCTGGAAGGATTCTTAGGCTTGCAGATGCATGTCGGTAAGCCCATGAAACTGGAGTTTCGGAATATCTTGCTCAAGAAGCTCAAGCCTGTGTTGTGACGGATGCGAGCGCCGCGTAACCCAGATGTCATTACAACGTCAGCCGGACCACTTGCTGACGCGCGTGGCTCAGAACCGGCTTCCGAGCCGCGACCGTCAGGGAGCGGATTGTCAACATGTCTCTGGTACAGGACACTAGCGACGCGTCCAGGCGCTTGAGTCGCGAGAGAGGAGGAACATGAGCAGCGCTGCACTGATCGAGGATGCTCTTGGCGCCGGAGACGGCGTGGTTCGTCTGGCGCCGTGCTGGGTCCCCCGGTCATTCCTGATGCCCGGCGGACGCCTGAAACTGGACCCGCGCGACCTGTACGCGCTGGGAGCCCACCGCGGGGGCATCGACGAGCGGTGGTTCGCTTCCACGACGAACGCCGACAACGGCCCGGGCACGCCGCCAGACGAAGGCCTCAGCTACATTGCCGTCAATGGCCAGCGCGTCCTGTTCAAGGAAGCCATCGCCACACTAGGCGACCTGTTCTTGGGTGCGGATGTCATGGCGCAGCAGGGCGGTTGGAACCTTCTGTGCAAGTTCTTTGACAATCTGGGGCCGATTCCTCATCACATGCACCAGATGGACGAGCACGCGGCCCGGGTAGGGCAAAAGGGCAAGCCTGAGGCGTACTACTTCGCGCCGCAGTACAACTTCGCGGAGAACAACTTTCCGCACACCTATATGGGGCTGGAGCCGGGAACTACGAAAGACGACGTGCGGAGGTGCCTGGAGCGCTGGAACCAGGGTGACAACGGTATCCTGTACCATGCCAAGGCGTACAAGTTGCAGCCCGGAACCGGGTGGCAAATCGACGCCGGGATACTGCACGCGCCAGGCTCGCTGGTGACGTACGAGCCGCAGGTGAACTCGGACGTGTTCGGGATGTTCCAGTCGATGGTGGAGAACCGGCCTGTGCCGTGGGACCTGCTGGTGAAGGATGTTCCGCCGGAGCACCGTCAGGATTTGGACTACATCATCGGCATGCTGGACTGGGAGAAGAATGTCGATCCCGAGTTCGGCAAACACAACAAGGTGTTTCCTAAGCCGGTGAGGCCGGAAGACGAGATGGCCGACGCTGGGTACCGCGAGCTGTGGGTGACACACGGGAGGCCGTGGTATTCGGCCAAGGAGCTGACCGTCTTTCCGGGCCGGTCCGTGGTGATCACCGACGCGGCTGCCTATGGCGTGATCCTGACACAGGGCCGCGGCACGCTGGGTGTGCTTGACATCGAGACGCCGACCATGATCCGGTTTGGCGAGATGACGAAAGATGAAGTCTTCGTCACGGCCGGGGCGGCCAAAGCCGGCGTGAAGATCACGAACACCAGCAACACAGAGAGCCTTGTGATGTTGAAGCACTTCGGTCCCGGCAACTCGGATGCCGAGCCGCTGATCACGAAGTGAGGGAGAGGAAGACATGCCGAAGCGCATTTCGATCGGATCCTGGGCGTACACGATCGGACCCTACGCCGACCACCCGGTGCCGTTCGACACGGTGTGCCGCCGGCTCAAGGACCTGGGCTTTGATGGAGTGGAGCTGGGGGCGTTCCCGCCCCATCCCAATCCCGGCAATCCGAGTGGGCCGGATTCCGAGTGGCCAGGCGCGATGCCGGAGAAGTCGCAGCGCGACGAGTTGCGGGCCAAAATGCGCGCCCTGGGCCTGGCCTTCAGCGGCATCGCGGCCAACCTGTGGAGCGAGAAGCTGATCAACACCGACGACCAGACGAAGTACATCGCCGAGTTCAAACGGAACTCCGAGTTTGCGCGGGACCTGGGCATCCAGGGCGTTCGCGTGGACTGTGTCCAGCCGCCCACCATCCACCGCGAGATCGACTACCAGACCGCGATGGAGCGTGTGGTGAAGACGTGGAAGGTGTGCTGCCAGATCGCCGCCGATAACGGGCAGTACGTCACCTGGGAGTTCGAGCCCGGCTTCGCTTTCAACAAGCCCAGCGATATCCTGCGGATTCACGATGCCGTCGGCGAGGCCAACTTCGGCCTGCTGTACGATACCTGCCACGGGCAGATGGTGGGGGTGAACGGTGCGCGGCAGGAGGGGGCAAAGGAAGTGTTTCCCAGTCAGGCGGAGTTTCTCCGGGCGCTGAGCGGGCGGATCAACCACGTCCACCTGATCGACTCGGACAACACGTGCCACCAGGACACAGGGGGCAACGACGAAACGTCGGCGCACCCCCCGTTTGGCATGGGCGTGCTGGACTTCGACGCAATCCTGCCGGAGCTGGTGAAGGCCTGCCGGTCGCCCCACGATTGGTGGACGATCGACCTGTGTTTCTATCCCGATGCCTGGGCGGCGACGGAGTCCTGCAAGAAGCGAGTCGATGAATTGAACTTGAGATACGGCTGAGGACAACGATCATGGCAATCAAGAACTTGCGGGTGGGTCTTATCGGGTGTGGCTTTATGGGCCGCGCCCACTCGAACGCGTACTTGCGGTTGAAGAACTTCTTCCCGGTGCAGCACCGCCCGCTATTGCAGGCCGTCTGCGACGTCAACTTCGCGAAAGCGGAACAATTCAGGGAGGTCTGGGGCTATCAGCGCGCTGAAGCGGACTGGCGCAGGTTGATGGAGGCGACGGACATCGACCTGATCGACATTTGCGTTCCGAACTTCCTGCATAGGGAGATTGCCGTGGCGGCGGCGCAAGCCGGCAAGATGATCCTCTGCGAGAAACCGCTGGCAATGAATGCGTCTGAAGCCGAGGAGATGGTGCGCGCGGTGGAGGCGGCCGGGGTCGCGAACATGATTTCGTTCAATTACCGGCGCGTGCCCGCGATCGCGCTGGCCAAGCAGATCATCGACGAAGGGCGCATCGGGCGACCATTCCATTACCGCGCGACATACTTACAGGATTGGACGATTTCCCCCGACGTCCCGCAGGGCGGCGACGCGCTCTGGCGGCTGGAGGTCAACGTCGCCGGCAGCGGCGTCACGGGCGATCTGCTGGCCCATTCCATCGACACGGCGATGTGGCTCGATGGGCCCATCAGGCGCGTGGTGGCCAAGACTGAGACCTTCGTCAAGGAACGCCAGCACGCAGTCACCGGAAGGATTGAGCCCGTAGGCATCGACGACGCGTGCATGTTTCTCGCCGAATTCGCCAATGGCTCGATGGGCACGTTCGAGTCCACGCGTTATGCGCGCGGCAGGAAGAATTTCAACACGTTCGAACTGAACGGCGCCGACGGCAGCATCTACTTCAACCTCGAGGAGCCGGAGTACCTGCAATTCTTCGAGTACCGGCAGTTGCAGTCCAGCAAGAAGGTGGAATCACATCTGACCGGCTGGCGCAAGATCCATGTAACCAACTCAGAGCACCCCTACATGGGCCGCTACTGGGTTCCGGGAACATGCATCGGTTACGAGCACACTTTTCTGAACCAACTGGCGGATTTCGTGGCCGGCATTGAGAGCGGTACACCGGCGCAGCCCGATTTCCGCGACGGATGGCAGACGCAGAGGGTATGCGACGCAGTGCTGGAGAGCGCGCGGAGCGGCCGCTGGATCGAGGTGGCAGGCGTTTGAGTGGCAAGTAGTACGGGAGGATGGAGATGAAACGTCGAACATTCATGGAGACCTGCGCCGCGGGCGCAGCGACACTGGTAGCTGAAGGACCACAACTGGCGCAGGCCGCGGAGACGACCCTGGAAGAAGCCTTCCGGAATCCACCGGCCTCGGCCCAGGCCAAGACCTGGTGGCACTGGATGAACGGGAACATGAGCGCCGTCGGAATCACTCGCGACATGGAGGCTATGAAGCGGGTGGGCTGCGGCGGTTTCCAGATCTTCCAGGTCGGCTCGGGCATTGTGAAGGGCCCCGTCGATTACGGGAGCCCGGAACATCTCCAGTTGTTGCGGCACGCGGCCAAAGAAGCCCATCGGCTGGGGCTCGAGTTCGCCATGCACAACTGCCCCGGCTGGTCCTCCAGCGGCGGTCCATGGATCACGCCGGAGCTTTCCATGCAGGTGCTGACGTGGACGGAGACCTCCGTCGCCGGCGGCCAAAGGGTAAACATCACGCTGCGGCAGCCCAACGCGACGCGCAACTACTACCGCGATGCCCTGGTGCTGGCCTTCCCGGCGCAGCCCGGCGACCAGGTACAGCCCACCAGCGTCACATCCAACAGCGGCCCGGTGGACGCGAAACTGTTGAACGCCGGCGACCCGGCGGGAGGGATCGAGATTCGCCCGGCCGCGGAAGGCCAATCCGCGTACCTGCAACTGGAGTTTGCCGAGCCCTTCGAGGCGCGGTCAATGGCGATTACCAGCGCCCCGATAACCGCCGGCGGGCCCCGCCCCGGCGGCGGCTTCCCCGGCTTCGGCGCCGCCAGTGCGATGACGCTCGAAGCCTCGGACGATGGCGTTCAGTTCCGGAAGGTTGCCGACATCGGCGGGGGCGGGGGCGGCGGCTTCGGCGGCCGCGGGGGAGTGCAGCTTCCTTCAGTGACGAATTTCGCCGCGACTCGGGCGAAGTACTTCCGCTTGGTCTCCACTCAGGCGCGCCGCATCTCCGAGATCCGGCTGGCGGGGGCGGGGCGGATCGTGAACTGGAGTTCCAAGGCCAACTTCGCCAGTGCCCGGGGCGGGTTCGGGGCGATGGCTGCGGCAGCGGCCCCGGTCGAGCCGCCCGGTGGACCGATGATCGACCCCAACTCGGTTCTCGACATCACCCAGTTCATGGACGCGCAGGGCCGGCTCGACTGGCAGGCGCCCGCGGGCAACTGGACCATTCTCCGCATCGGACATACCACCACGGGAAGACAGAACGCTCCCGGCCCGGACGGCGGCGTCGGCCTGGAGTGCGACAAGTTCAGCAAAGAGGCCTACGATTTCCATTTCAATCAGTTCTTCGGACAGTTGTTCGATGTCATCGCTCCGCTGGCCGCCAAGGGATTGGCGGCTTCGATCATCGACAGTTACGAGACCGGCATGCAGAACTGGACCGCGCAGTTTCCGCAGGAGTTCCAGAAGCGCCGCGGATATGACTTGCGGAAGCACATGCCGGCCATGTTGGGCCGGGTGGTCGGCAGCGCCGAAATCTCCGACCGCTTCCTGTGGGACGTCCGCAAGACGCAGGCCGAGCTGATGCAGGAATACTACTACGGCCGCTTTGCCGAAGACCTCCACCAGCGCGGGATGCGGTGCTTCATCGAGCCTTACGATCCGGGCAACTTCGACGAGATGCCGACCGGCCAGTACGCCGACATGCCCATGGGCGAGTTCTGGCTGGGGCAAGCCAATCATCACAGCGTCAAGCTGGTGGCCTCGGTCGCGCACGTGTATGGGAAGAAGATAATGGGCGCGGAGTCCTTCACCGGGCAGACGAAATGGCAGGAACACCCGTACTGCATGAAGACGCTCGGCGACTATATGTACACCCAGGGATTGAACAACTACGTCTTCCACCGCTACTGCCATCAGCCCCATCCGGACGTCGCGCCGGGCATGACCATGGGACCCTGGGGATGGTACTTCGACCGGACCAACACGTGGTTTGAAAAGTCTGGGACGTGGCTTACGTACGTGGCCCGCGCCCAGAACATGCTCCGGCAGGGCTTGTTCGTGGGAGACCTGCTCTATTTCACGGGCGAGGATTCTCCCCAGGTGGCGCCAGGGCCGGCTCAACTGAACCCTCCGCCCCCGCCGGGATACGATTGGGACACCATTGACGCGGGCGCGATCCAGACGCGGATCAAGATCGAGAACGGGCAGATCGTTCTGCCGGACCGGATGAGCTACCGCGTGCTGGTGCTTCGGGACAACACCAAGCTGTCATTAGGACTGCTGCGAAAACTGCGTGACCTGGTGAACCAGGGCATGTGGCTGGTGGGTCCCAAGCCGGTACAGTCTCCGAGTCTCGCTGACGACGATGCGGAGGTGCGCCGCCTCGCCGCCGAAGTGTGGGGCGATCTGAACGGAACGACGGTCACGGAGCGGGCGTTCGGCAAAGGCCGCGTGCTCTGGGGACAGCCGATGCGGGCAGTTCTGGACAAGCTGAATGTCAAACCCGATTTCGAATACACAGCCCGCTCCGCCGATGCGCCGATCCATTGGATCCACCGGCGCGCCGGTGACGCCGAAGTCTACTTCGTGGCCAATCGACGCCGGCGCAGCGAAGACTTGGTCTGCACGTTCCGCGTGAGCGGTAAGCAGCCAGAGTTCTGGGACGCGGTTACCGGCGAGATCGCGAAGGTGGCCACGTACGAAGTGGCCGACGGACGGACACGGGTGCCGATTCGGCTCGAACCAGCCGGATCTATCTTCGTGGTGTTCCGTTCGCCGGCCCCGGCACGGCGCCTCCAGGCCATCGCGAGGGATGGCGCGACGCTCGTCACCACCCAGCCTTTCGCTAAGGCCGCCCCCGGAGTGCATCGGAACGTGACTGACAACTTCACGATCAGCGTCTGGGTGAAGCCCGACATGGAGGGCAACATACCCCAGGTTGGGGCGGCAGGTCCGCCAGCGGGATTCGGAGGTTTCGGGGGCGGGCCGAGTTATGTCTTCTACCCGCCGGCCGGCGAAACCGTCTACGGCGCAAGCCATGTCGCCTGCGGCCTGGCTGCCAACCGCAACGGCGTGGCCCTGTACGAGCGCGCCACTGGAAACCTCACGCTGGCGGCCTCGGCCCGCGTGCCGTTGGCGGGCTGGACGCACGTGGCAGTAGTTTACAGAGACAGCGCTCCGTCGTTGTATGTGAACGGCAAGCCGGCTGGCCAGGCCCAGAAGTCGGGGAAGGTGGTGCACCCCGGCCTCGGCGAAGCTTACGACGCCCCCATGGACTTCATGGGGCAGATGACGGAACCGCAACTGCTCAACGAGGCGCTGGGTGAAGCTCGCATCCAGCAGTTGGCGGCAACGGGTGTGCCGAAACCGGAAGATCCCCCGCCGTTCGAGCCGGCAGGCAGCGCGAAAGCGGAACTGCTCTACTGGGAGGACGGTAACTACACGTTGCGCGACAGTGCAGGCCGGACTACGTCGGTGCAGATTTCGGGAATCGGCCAGCCGGTGGAGATCAAGGGGCCGTGGCGGGTCAGCTTCCCGCCGAACCTGGGAGCGCCGGCGGAGATCACGCTGCCCCAGTTGATGTCGCTGCATCGGCACTCCGAACCCGGGGTCAAGTACTTCTCGGGCACCGCAACCTACACGAAGAAGTTTAGCGTTCCAGCCGAGGCCAAAGCGGGCGGCAAGCGGCTGTACCTCGACCTGGGGACAGTGGAGGTCCTCGCCGACGTGAAGGTGAACGGTGAGCCCATCGGCAACGTGTGGAAGTTCCCGTACCGGCTGGACATCACGGATGCAGTTCGCGCCGGAGAAAACGACCTGGAGATTCAGGTGACGAATCTCTGGCCCAACCGGCTGATCGGCGACGAGCAGTTCCCGGCGGAGTACGAGTATGGCGGCGGGATGTTTGGTCCCGGCACCGGGGCTGGCGGCAGTACTGGTGGGATCACCAAGATTCCGGACTGGTATGCCCAGGGCAAACCCAAGCCCCAGACCCAGCGGGTCGCCTTCACCACCTGGAAATGGTATAGCAAGGACGACCCGCTGCTGGAATCCGGGCTGATCGGGCCGGTGCGGCTGAGAGCGGCAGTGCGGCGACCAATTCCCGGTTAAAGTGACCCCGGCCCCGGAAGGATTCCGGGGCCGGGGTGTTCTGGCCGCGAAAGGCGTCCGGGACCGTGCCCCCTGATGATCAGTTCTCCCAGCCGCGTGGGCTGAGTTGTCCTACCAGTCCACCGGCCCTGGCTCCTTCGAGATACGTTTCCACACTAACGGCAGGAGCGACTTCCCTGTAAGGCCCCGGATTTCCAACCCCCGGATCTCTTCGCCGTTGTCCAGAATTACGAGCTTCATGATGCCTTGGCTGGGCAGAGCCGCCGGCACTCCTTTTGGTCTTACGCGATAGATGGCGTACGCGGTGCAATCTGCGAGAACCTGGAGGCTGGCGTCGGCAAGCTCCACCTCCCCCAGTCCGCCGGCAACCGAAGCGGTGCTGCCTCCGGTGATCCCTCCCCGGCCGTCGATGGCGATCGCTCCGATGCCGGAATAAGGGGCGGGCACCGGCTGCGTCTGACCCGGCACGGTAATCAAGGTGATGCCCTCGGCCACGATCCCGTAAGTCCCGCGTACGGTCTCAGCAGTGCACTTGGGCGCCGCCTGGCTGTTCCTGACAATCCGCCGGTGGGTTTCCACGCCGGTGTACTTGAGTGGGAAGTCGGTGACACTCATCGCCCGTATCTCGTTTCCATTGTCGAGAACGAGGATTCTGAAAGCCCCTTCGCCGGGCAGTGGGCCGGGGGCGCCCAGCGGCGTGACGGTAAATCGGATCGTTCCCGTGCAGTTCGAGTTCACTTCCACGCGTCCCGCTACGGTGGCGTCGCTGTAGTCGCCTGCCAGCATCATGTTGAACCAGCCCGTCAGCCGGCCCTGTTCGTCGATGCTGTACATGCCCAGCGCTGTGACGGGCGCCGCGACCGGCTGGGCGCTTCCGGGCGCCGCCACCATAGCCGTGCCAACGCCTGTCGTCTCGATCCACACTCCGCGCACGGTCTCGACCGAGCACGGAGCCTGGGCGCCAAGACTAGAACACAACGCGGCGGCCAACAGCACCGTCCGCGCGAAGGTTCCATAACGCATCACATACTCTCGCATATTGAATAGGCTCCTTTCATTGGCCACATTACGCTGTGGGCGGGCTCCCGGCCATAGATAACGGCTGGAACCTGGCTTAGTTTTTTCTTTGGGTCCAAGCTGATGGAAAGATTGAGCTTACGGAGTTGATGGTGTATAATCCTGCTAGCATGCCGACGATTTCCGGCCAGGTCGATTTCGGAGAGTTCGAGCTCGACCTGCAGACCGGTGAGTTGCGGAAGTCCGGCACGATCCTGAAGCTTCAGCCGCAGCCCGCCAGCGTTCTGTGCCTTCTGGTCAGTGAGGCAGGCAAGCTGGTCAGCCGGGAGGACATACGCCGCCGCCTGTGGGGCGAGTCCACGTTCGTAGATTACGACGTGGGGGTGGATTATTGCGTGAACCGCATCCGCTCCGTGTTGTGCGACAAGGCGCACGCCCCCCGGTATATCGAGACCGTTCCCCGCCGAGGCTACCGCTTCATCGCACCAGTCCAGCGCCGGCGGCCGTTTGCGGAGCCCACGTTGGCGGTGCTGCCTTTTGCGAACCTGAACGGCGATCCCGATCGAGAGTATTTCGCCGACGGCATCACGGATGCGCTGACTACCGAACTGGCGCGCATCCGGGCGGTGCGGGTGATCTCACGCCAATCCGTACTCCATCTGAAGGGCAGTAGCCGCAAGCTGGATGAGATCGCGCGCGACCTCGGAGTGGACGGCGTTGTCGAAGGAGCCGCTTTGCACGAGGGCAACCGGGTCCGTCTGACGGCGCAGTTGATCCTGATGGAACCCGAGCGGCACGCGTGGGCGCAGACCTACGAGTGCGACATGTCCGCCGTGCTGCTGACACAGCGCGAGGCGGCGTGTGCGATTGCCGAGTGTGTAGCGGCGGCGTTGAGACCCGCCAGCGCGGCGGCACTGGCGCCGATGGCGGCGGGCCCAGCGAGCAACGGGCCCAGCGGGCACCCCGCAGCGGAAATCGTCGAGGCCTACCTCAAAGCCCGCTTTGAGCTCGAAAAAGCGAGTGCGGAAGGCCTCGTGAAGGCTCTCCAGTACTTCAGGGAGATCACGCTCAAAGCTCCGGATTTCGCGCCGGGGCTCGCCTGGCATTCCGCGTGTCTTATGGCCCTGGGTTTCTTCGGACACGCGCCGAGCCGTGAGGTGTTCCCCAGCGCGAAGCAGTTGGCATTGCAAGCCGTCGCCGCCGATGACAGCCTCAGTGAGGCACATCAGGTTCTGGCCTGGATGAACTGGCTCCTCGACTGGGACCTGGCCGCCGCCGAGCAGGAGTTCCGGCGGGCTATTGAACTGAGCCCAAGCAATCCGTTGGCTCATGATTCCTACGGGACGCTTCTATCCTGCACCGCGCGGCATTCCGAGGCGATCGCCGAGGCTCAGTACGCGTTGAGGCTGAATCCCACTTCGCTCCTCCCGAATCAGGTGGCTGCCTGGTTCTACATTCAGGCATCTCAGGACGCCCAGGCGGAAGCGCACGCCAGGCGGACGATCGAATTCTTTCCGGATTCCCTTCAGCCGCATTTCGTGCTCGGATGGGCCACGTGGCGCCAGGGCAGGGCGGAGGAGGCGGTTGCCGCATTTGAGAAGGCTCTCAGCCTCTCGCGCGAAGCGTTATCGCTCTCTTTTCTGGGCCACGTTTATGCCCGCCTCGGCCGCCGTGACGAAGCCATGCGCCTCCTCCGAGAACTCGAGCAGCTTTTCGCTCAGGGCCGTGCTTCGCCCATTGCGTTTGTCGTCCTTTACGCGGGCCTCGGCGATGCCGATGCGGCTTTCGAATGGCTCGAAACGGCCTATCGGCTCAGATGCGATATACAGTATCTCAGCACAGGTTTTCCGGGAATCGATCCGCTTCGCTCGGACCCGCGCTTTGCCGATCTCGTCCGCCGCATGGAAATCTCGCCGCCGTAACTGGCGCGAATGACACGATCGGATAACCGGACCTCCGCCTGTCCGAGCCAGAACCTCCCTCACGCCCTAGCGTTTGCCGTGGTCCAGTGCACCTTGAACTGGGGGCACGACCGCGGCCGGCAAGGGGGTGTTTCTGGACCTGGGGCGGGTGGAAGTGGGCGCGATGTTTGGTCCCGGCACCGGAGGCGGCCGCAGCACCGGCGGGATCACCAAGATTCCGGACTGGTATGCCCAGGGCAAACCCAAGCCCCAGACCCAGCGGGGGGCTTTCACCACCTGGAAGTGGTACAGCAAGGACGACCAGCTGCTGGAATCCGGGCTGATCGGGCCGGTGCGGCTGCGGACGGCGGTGCGGCGAGCAATTGCCGTTTAACGTGGGCGCGGCCCTGGAAGGATTCCGGGGGGCGCGTGTTCTGGCCGCGAAAGGCGTGCTGGACCGTCCCCGCTGGCGTTTGGTTCTCCGAGCAGGGCGTCTCTTGATATCATCGCTTTGAAGTCGTCTGGCATTTCGTCGAACCAAGTGCCATGAGCAGTCCCCCGTGGAATCGGCGCTCGCGACTGGGGTTGTTCCCCGGTCGGCCGGCACCAAGGTTTTGCGACTACGTGGTAGGGGCCCTGCGCAGCGGACATTACAGCCACTGTACCGGGGTAAAGGCGGGGGCTGCGACACTTGCTGGCTGGAGCATCTCATGCAAAAGGTGACCGTACTGGCGTTCCTGCTCGTGGCGTCTGCGAGCCAATCGGATCCCGCTCTGGCCCAGACGGGCGTCGGTAGCCGCAGGCCGCCAATCATCGACATGCACCTCCATGCCTACCGGCTGGACGACGGAAAGCCACCGGCAGTGAATCCGGTCACCGGGCGACCGTCCGCCGCGAGAACGAGCGCCGAACTTCGCAACATGTCCTTGGCGGAGCTGGAGCGCTACAACATCGTGAAGGCCGTCGCCAGCGGGCCAGCAGATACGGTCGGCCAGTGGCGCATGGCGGCTCCGGGCAGGATCATGGTCGGCGTGCTTGTGGACGCGGCGAACCCGCTACCTGATCTGGCAAGACTTCGCGCCGAGATACAAGCGGGTCGCGTGGATGTTCTGGGCGAGCTGGTCCTGCAACACAGAGGCATGGCGCCGAACGACGCTCGCCTGGAGCCGTATTACGCTCTCGCCGAGGAGATGGACATCCCTGTTGGGATCCACACGGGGATTGGCCCCCCGGGAACGCCGTACGACCCGTGCTGCCCGCACTTCCGTGTGACGCTCGGAAACCCGATTCTCATCGAGGAAGTCCTCGTTCGTCACCCGCGGCTGCGCCTGTACCTGATGCACGCCGGGGCGCCGTACCTTCAGGAAACGAAGGCAATCCTGTCGGTGTACCCGCAGGTCTACGCCGATCTCGCGACGGTTGATTGGATCCTGCCCCGGGAGGAATTCCACAGCTACCTGCGGGAGCTCGTCCGCGCCGGCTTCGGCAAGCGGCTGCTCTTTGGGTCGGACCAGATGGAGTGGCCTGAGGCGATCGGAATGGCAGTGGAAGGGATCGAGTCAGCCGCCTTCCTGACAGAAGAGGAGAAGCGGGACATCTTTTACCACAACGCGGTGCGCTTCCTCAAGCTTGACCGAAAGTGACGTGCGAGTGGCTGCCTGCAAAACCCGGCGGCAGTCAAACCGAATGGCAAGGGCACCGGCAACGTGTGGAAGTTCCAGAGCAAGCCCACGCGGCCATGCCCGCGGGTCGCTTTCACCGCCTGGAAGTGGTATGGCAAAGACGACCCGCTGCTGGAATCCGGGCTGCTCGGGCCGGTCCGGCTGCGAACGGCGGTAAGGCGGGCACTCGACGTCTAGCGCAAGCACACCCGGCAGTTCGAGCTGCGGAACCAGTTATACTGGGCGGACGAAAGGGACAAACGGAATCATGGGCTGCCATTGTGCGGGTATTCTGCGTCGCGCCGCGCTGCTGGCGATTCTGGCCGGCTCTGGCGCGGCCCAGATCCAGGAGATTTCGGGAGAGCGGATTCGCGCGCACGTGAAGTTTCTGGCGAGCGACCTGCTGGAAGGCCGCGCGCCCGGTACGCGCGGCGAGAAACTGGCCATTGAGTACCTGGCCGCGCAGTTCGCCCTGGTGGGGGCCAAGCCTGCCGGAGACAACGGCACGTACTTCCAGAAAGTGCCGCTGGTGGGGGTGGACCCGCAGCCCGCCTCCGAACTGTCGGCTCGCGGAAGAGGGCGGACCGTGCGCCTGCGGTGGCTGGAAGAGTTTGTCGGCGCCAGCCAGCGCCAGAAGCCCCTCGATCAGTTCGAGGCTGAAGCCGTCTTCGTGGGTCACGGCATTACCGCGCCGGAGTACCAGTGGGACGATTTCAAGGGCGCCGACGTGCGCGGCAAGATCCTGGTGCTGTTCACCAACGAACCGACCTCGACGGACGCGAACTTCTTCGGCGGGCGCGCGCTCACCTACTACGGCCGCTGGACGTACAAGTACGAGGAAGCCCTGCGCCGGGGGGCCCTGGGAGTAATCGTCATCCACACCACGCCGACGGCCGGCTACGGCTGGAATGTGGTGCGGACTTCCTGGGGCCGCGAGCAACCCTCCGTGAAGCTCGCCCCGCGTGACGGGGCGCTGGCCTTCGCCGGCTGGGTGACCAGCGAAGCCGGCGAGAAGCTCCTGGCGCCTTCCAGGCACACTGTGGCCGAGTTGCTGAAGGCTTCCGAATCGCGGGATTTCCGGCCCATTCCGCTGGGCCTCCGGGTGCGCGGCCGCCTGGCGGCGAAAGTGCGCGAGCTGGATACCAGCAACGTCGTCGCCAGAGTGGCGGGCAGCGATCCCGAGCTTTCCTCCGAAGCCGTGATTTTCAGCGCCCACTGGGACCACCTTGGGGTAGGCGCGCCGGTCAACGGCGACCCCATATACAACGGCGCCGTGGACAACGCCACCGGCTGCGGCATTCTTGTCGAAATCGCGCGCGCCTGGGCGGCGCTCGAGCAGAAACCCCGTCGCTCGGCCCTGTTTCTGGCGGTCACGGCGGAAGAGGGGGGCTTGCGGGGCTCGGAGTATTACGCTCTGCACCCGGCCGTGCCGGCCGGCAAGACTGCCCTGGCCCTCAATTACGACGCTTTCCCCCCCGTCGGGCGGGTCGCCGACGTCGTCCTCAGCGGCGCCGAGCGGACCACCGCTCTCCCGGTCATCGAAGGGGTGGCGCGGCGCATGGGTCTGGAGATCAAGCCTGACCCGCACCCTGAGCAAGGCAGTTACTACCGCTCGGATCACTTCTCTTTTGCCAAGGTCGGCATCCCCGCTTTCAGCGTCAAGACGGGCGACCGCATCGCGGGGAAGCCCGCGGATTTTGGCGAGCAGTTCTTCCGCGAGTTCAACAGCAAGCATTACCACCAGCCTTCCGACGAGTACCACGCGGACTGGGACTTTGCCGGCCTGGAACAGATGGCGCGCTTCGGACTGCTGATCGGCCTGGAAGCCGCCAATCTGGAGAGGCTGCCCACCTGGAAGCCAGGTGACGAGTTCCTTCCGGCGCGGGAGAAGAGCGGAGTGAAATAGGTCCCGGTCAGCCCCGCGCCAGCATCACCACCGCCTGGGCCTCGGCGGCGCGACCCTCGCCGACGGGGCCGAGCTTCTCGGCGGTCTTGAACTTCACGGAAACACCGTCGATTTCCAGGCCGAGCGTCGCGGCGAGCTTCTGGCGGATGGCCGCGCGGTGGTCCTGGAGCTTGGGGCGCTCCAGCAGGACGGTGGCATCGACGTTGACCGGGCGGTAGCCCTTCTCGGCCGCGAGCGCCAGGGCGTGCTGAAGGAACTGAAGGCTGCTGGCGCCCGCCCAGCGGGGGTCGGTGTCGGGGAAGTGCTGGCCGATGTCGCCCAGCGCCGCCGCGCCCAGCACGGCGTCGGTAATCGCGTGCGTCAGCACGTCGGCGTCAGAGTGCCCTTCCAGGCCGAACTCGGACGGGATCTCGACCCCACCCAGAATGAGCGGCCGACCCGGAACCAGACGGTGAATGTCCCAGCCCAGCCCCACGCGGCAGGCGCTCATGAGGCGGCCTGCTCCTCAGCCAGGAACAGGCGCGCCAGCTCCATGTCCGACGGCTTGGTGATCTTAATATTGCGGTCGCTGCCCAGCACTACGCTGACCTCCACCTGTTCGAGCCGCTCGACCAGGCTGGACTCGTCGGTGGCCGTGAAGCCGTCCTCGCGGGCTTTCTGGAAGGCCTGGCGCAGCAGGGAGAAGCCGAAGACCTGGGGCGTCTGAGCCAAAATGAGGCGCTCGCGGGGAAGCGTGCCGTGGATCTTGTTGCGCCGCACCTGCTTGATGGTATCCACCGGCACGATGCCGACGATGGCCGCGCCGGTCTGGGCGGCTTCCTGAAAGACCTTCTCGATGGTAGCCAGGTCGATGAAGGGCCGGACCGCGTCGTGCACCGCCACCAGGTCGGTGTCCGGCGCCAGCACGGCCAGGGCGTTCTCGACCGATTGGTGGCGGGAGTCCCCGCCTTCGACCAGCCGCACCGGCTGGGAAAGCGATCCCCCGCCGAGCAGCCCGGTCACCCAGTTCAGGTCTTCCCGGCGCAGGGCGACCACGATTTCCGACACCGCTTCGCAGGCCACGAACTTGCGGATGGTGTGCAGCAGTATCGGCGAGCCGTCCAGCAGCATGAACTGCTTCCGGCTGGTCCCGGACTTTTCGGCAGCGCTGCGCCCCATGCGGGTGCCTAGTCCGGCTGCCGGCAGTATGACCGCGACTTTCATGATGGTTGAGCTACGATTGTATCCCGCCACGATGCCGCCTGCTGAGCCGCGCCCGTCAGCCGGCGGCCACAGCGTCAGCCGCCCCCGCCCGCGCCGCCCGAGGCCGCGTCCCGCGGCGCCCGGTCGGGGCCTCCGTGCTGGCGCTCCTCGTACCGGGCGAATATCATCTTCCCGGCCGGTGTTTGCAGGACGCTGGTGACCGTGACATCGACGGTCTTCGAGATCACTTTCTTGCCGTTGTCCACCACCACCATGGTCCCGTCGTCCAGGTAGGCCACACCCTGGTTGTACTCCTTGCCCTCCTTCAGGATGAAGACCCGCATCGATTCCCCGGGCAGCACCACCGGCTTGAGCGCGTTGGCCAGCTCGTTGATGTTCAGCACCCGGACCCCGTGCAGTTGCGCCATCTTGTTCAGGTTGAAGTCGTTGGTCACAATCCGGCCCTCGTGCAGCTTGGCCAGCTCGATCAGCTTCATGTCCACTTCCCGCAGGTGCGGGAAATCCTCTTCCAGGAGCTCGATGGTCAGATGGGCCATCTTCTGGAGCCGCTGTAGGACGTCCAGGCCGCGCCGCCCGCGGTTGCGCTTGAGCGAATCGGACGAATCAGCCACCAACTGGAGCTCCCGCAGCACGAACTGCGGGACGACCAGCGTGCCGTCCATGAAGCCCGTCTCCGCCACGTCGGCGATGCGCCCGTCGATGATCACACTGGTATCCAGGATCTTGAAGGCCTGCTTGCCGCCCTTGTCGCCGCGGAAGAGCCCGCCCAGGGCCGATAAGTTCAGCATCTCGCCCTTGCTGGCGCCCAACACCAGTCCGATGTAAGTCATCCACAGCAACAGGCCGACCTGCATGAACGGCAGTGCGGGATTGTCTCTGGAAAGGGCCGTGCCCAGCACCCCTGCCATCAGGAATGCGCCCAGGATTCCCAGGATCGAGCCCGTAGCCCCGCCGATCAGCCGCTTCAGGCTGATCTGCTTGGCGCGCAGCTCGAACAGGATGATGATGAGGCCCAGCGCCAGGCCGGCGGCCGCCCCGGCCAACTGCACGGGACGACCCGCCGTGTCCTTGAAGGGCGTCAGGAAATAGCCGGTATAGGCCAGCAGGATGATGAATGAAGTTCGAATGATCAGTGCATTGCCCATTTCCGTTGCCTTTCTCCCCCCGGAGCGCGAGGAGAATCACTGACTAAGAAGCTCTAATGCTGCCCCGCTAGTTGGATATCACCCTATCGGCTGAAGCATACCACGAAATGCGACGGAAGGATTCTGCCGGCGGCCAGTGGCACGGGCCTTCAGCGGGTGCTGAAAAACGCCCGGAACCGCTCCCCGCCCAGGGGGCACCCGGTCGCGGCTCGGAACCAAGCCTGTTGACAGTGAAGCACTTTCGGAGGCGCGCGCGTTAGCAAGCGCTCTGAAGTGGGCGTTTTTCAGCACCCTCCTTCGGCCGGTGCTCCCCCGGGGCTCGCAAAGGACTTTTCTTCAACCTCTCAGAGCGCTTTGGCCAGCTCGGTGGCGAAAGCGCTCTTGGCGTCTTCCGAGCCCGCCTTGCCTCGCCGGCGCCGCTGGGCGGGGTGGCCCCGGTCTTCGGGCTTGGCCGGTCCTCTGGACCTGGGCGGCTGAGCCTGGTTGGCGCGCAGCAACCGCCCCTCCAGCGGGGCGCGGTCAAAGCGGCGGATGATCGCCTGCATCTCCTCCTGATTGGGGGCATCGATGAAGGCGAATCCCTTGGACTCCTGTGTTTCCGGGTTGCGTATGACCTTGATGGCGTCGGCCACCAGGTTCTCCGAGGCGAGCCAGGACTGGATGTCGTCCGCGGTCACCCAAATGGGAAGATTGCCGAGAAAAACGGTGAGACTCATTCCTAGCTGTCGAGCACTCCGTGGTTGGGATGATTGAGGGGCAAAGCGTGGGCGCCTGTCCTTCACCATCTTAACACAACACCGGCGGGAATGCCTGTGGCACGGGTGCGCGACATGAATGTGGGGCACTGCTCGGTTTCTCTTTTGTGGACGTTTTCCTTGCGTAATGATACGTTAGGAGAAGGAGGCCCACCTTGTCCCAACCTCTGGCCGACCTGGAACAGCAGCGTGCCGCA
>CAYGVJ010000031.1:0-40685 GCA_964353255.1 uncultured Solibacteraceae bacterium
CAGCTCGCGCGTGCCCAGTTCCACTTCCCGATCGCGCTCACCGCCAGCGGGATAGTCGTTGCGGTACTCCTCAACCGGAGGAAGCCCGACCGATTGCGGCGTGTCCCGTAGCCTCAAGACGAGATAGATCGCGCACAGCACCGCCAGGATGCCGGGCACGTAGAACGCCGAGCGCCAGCCCATCCAGGCCGTGCTGTACGCGGCGATCAGCCCCGTGAGCCCGCCGCCGACGTTGAGCGCGAGATTCCAGAAGCAGAACACCGTGCCACGCTCGCGCACGCTGTACCAATGACCCAGCGAGCGACCGCACGGCGCCCAGCCCATGCTCTGCGCCAGGCCGTTCAGCCCCCACAGCGCCAGGTGCACGCCGTAGCTGCTCGCGGCGCCGAACAGAAAGTTGCACAGCGCCGTGAACAGCAGCCCCGCGGGCATGAAGTAGCGCGGATTGCTGCGGTCCGACAACGTGCCCATGAGAAACTTGCCGACCCCGTAAGCGATGGCCGTCAGAGCCAGCATGTCGCCGATCTGGCCCTTGCTGTAACCCAGCGCCTGGCCCATTTCCTTGGAAATTACGGGCAGATTATTGCGGACGAAGTAGAAGCTGGTGTAGCCGATGAAGGTGGCTTCCAGAATCCGCCACCGGAACCGCGGGTATAGTCTCCGGACCTGCTCGTCGGGAAGGCGGGCGAGGTGCGGGGCCGGCCGAAAAAGCGAACTCATCTAAGTTTCGCTGACCTGTACAGGCCGATTCTCCTGGCACGACTTGGTGGCGGCCAGGCTGACGCGCAGGGCGGCGACCGCGTCCGCCCCGGTGACGCGCGGCGCCCGGCCCTCCAGCACGTTGTCCACAAAATCCTCAATTTGGGCCAGATACGCCCTTTCAAACCGCTGCATGAAGTGCGGCACCACGTCGTGGGTGATACCCTGCCCGGTCATCACTAGAATGGGTGTCTGGCGGAAATAGCCTATCTGCACCGACCCTTTCGTGCCCCAGATTTCCGCGCGGATGTCATAGCCGAAGACGGCGTTGCGGCTCAGCTCCACCACGCCCAGCGTGCCGTTCTCAAAAACCAGGTTGATGATCGCGTTGTCAATGTCGCCGACCGCCTTCAGTTCGGGATACGCCAGGGCGCCGCCCACGGCGTAGACGCTCCTCACCTCGCCCATGAACATCCGCGCTACATCGAAGTCGTGAATGCCCATGTCGGCGATCAGCCCGCCGCTGACCTTCGGATCGCAGAACTCCACCGGCGGAGGATAGGGATCCCGCGACGTTGATATCAGCAGCACCGGAGTGCCAATGGCTCCCGCCTCGATTTTCTCCTTCGCCGCCACGTAGCCCGAGTCAAAGCGGCGTTGAAACCCCATCTGGAAGAACACGCCCGTGGCTGCGACTGTCTGAAGCATCTGGCCGGCTTCCGCCAGCGAGAGCGCTATCGGCTTCTCGCAAAAAATGGCCTTTCCACGTCTGGCGGCATCGATGACGACCTCTCGGTGGGTGCTGGTGGAAGTGATCACGGCCACCGCATCGATGGCCTTGTCGTCCAGCAAGTCTTCGTGGGTCTGGTACCACTTGGGAACACCGTAGTCCCTGGCGAAGGGCTCGGCCAGGTCCGCCTGCTGGTCCGCCACCGCCGCCAGCCGCGCCTTCGGGACGCGCTGGGCCAGGTCCGCCGCGTACACGCGGCCCAGCCGCCCCAAACCGATGACCCCGACGTTCAACCGGGCCTTCATGCTGACACCTCCATCCGCGGATCTCACTCAGTATACTAGTGGCCATGCCCAGAGGATTTATCGCGCCGAGCACTATGCTGGTGTTCTTAGGCTCGATTACCATGCTGTCACAGGCCGCGGAGCAGCCCAGAATCCTGGTGCACGGCCATCGCGGCGCCCGGGCCCGCAGGCCGGAAAACACTATTCCCGCTTTCCAATACGCCCTCGAGCAGGGCGTGGACGTCCTCGAGATGGACATGGCGGTGACCAAGGACAACGTCATCGTCATTTCGCATGACCCGATCCTCCAGCCGCCGGTGTGCGCCGGCCCGCAACCCAGCGCGGTGATCCGCCAGTTGACGCTCGCGGAAGTGCGCCGCTGGGATTGCGGCGCCGTCCGGAATCCCAAGTTCGCCCAGCAGCAAACCGTTCCGGGCACGCGTATACCCACGCTGGACGACGTGTTCCGGTTGGCCACCCGCGGCGCCTTCGACTTCAACATCGAGACGAAGAGTTTCCCGAACCGGCCCGAGTATACGCCGCCGCCCGAGGAGTTCGCGCGGCTGGTGCTTGACAAGGTCCGCCAGTACAAGCTGGAGAAGCGGGTCATCCTGCAATCGTTCGACTTCCGGACCCTGGTGGCGATGCGCAAGCTGGCGCCGGAAATCCGATTATCGGCCCTGATCCAAGGCAGTCAGCGCGACTTCCCGTCGATTGCGGCCGAAGCAGCCCAGGCCGAGATCATTTCGCCGGAGTTCAGCCTCGTGACCCCGAGCAAGGTGGAAGCGGCGCATAAGGCGGGACTCCAGGTGGCGCCCTGGACGGCAAATACGGAAGCCGATTGGGACCGGCTGATCCAGGCCAAAGTAGACGCCATCATCACCGACGACCCGGCCGCGCTGATCGCGCATTTGAAGACGAAAGGCTTGCGGTAGAACGGGCGCGCCTGCCGGCGCGGGTTTGGGGGCAGAGCCCCCAAGGGAGGATTCCGGGGCCCCGAGCCTTCACCCCGTCTTGTCCATGTCCCGGTGGGTGGCCTTGGTGCGGAAGCCGGCGCGGGCCAGGCGGCGGCGGATCTCCTCGGCCATCATCACCGAGCGGTGCCGGCCGCCGGTGCAGCCGAAGGCGATGGTCAGGTAGCTCTTGCCTTCCTGGATGTAATGCGGCAGCAGGTAGACCAGCAACTGCGAGATCCGCTCGACGAACTCCACCGTCTGCGGAAAGGAGCGAATGTAGCGGGCCACCGAGAGGTGGCGCCCGCTGAGCTTCTTGAACTCGGGGATGTAGTTGGGGTTGGGCAGGAAGCGCACGTCGAAGACCAGGTCGCTGTCGGCCGGCACCCCGTAGCGGTAACCGAAGCTGGTCACGTAGACCACGATGCGGGCCTGCTGCCGCCCGCCCCGGAAGCGCTCGGCGACGTATTCCCGCAGCTCGTGCACGTTGAACTTGGAGGTGCTGATCACGTGGTCGGCCAAAGCGCGAATGGACGCCAACGCCCGGCGCTCGGAGCGGACGCTCCGGACCACGGACCGCTCGGTGCCCAGCGGGTGCGGCCGGCGCGTCTCGCTGAAACGCCGCACCAGGGTATCCTCGTCGGCCTCCAGGAAGACCAAGGTGGTGGGAATCCGCCGGCGGATGCTCCGGTAGATAGCGGGGAAATCCCGCAAGCCCGACCCCTCGCGGATGTCCACTACCAGGGCGGCGCAGCGAATACTGGGCGATTCCTTGGTAAGCGCGGCGAACTTTGGGATCAGCTCGATGGGGAGGTTATCGACCGAGTAGTAGCCCAGGTCTTCCAGGCACTTCAGCACGGTGCCCTTGCCGGAGCCGCTCAAGCCGGTGATGATGACCAGCTCCGGGGAACGCGCCCGCGCAGCAGCTGGGATGGTCTGGCTCACGTCTCGATCAGCTCGAAGTTGCCGTCGCGCCGCCGCAGCAACAGCGAGAAGCGATTGGTCCCGGCGTCGCGATAGACCACGTAGTCGCGATCCAGCTCGATCTCCAGCAGCGCCTCTTCCAGAGTCATGGGCTTGCGGTGCTCATGATGGTTGGTGCGGAAGACTTGTTTGCCGGGACCCGCCTCGGTCTCGGTCTCGGCGCCCGCCTCCGCGGCCGCGGCCTCCGGCCGGGAGCCCCGCCGGACGTCCCGCCACTTCTCGCGCAGCCGCAGGATCTGCTTCTCCAGCTTGTCGGCCGCGTCACAGATGGCCGGAAAGACCTCCGCCCCGAGGCCTACTCCCACCAGGTTGTGGTCGTGGAAGCGGACCGTGATCTCGGCCTGCTGGATGTGGCGCTCCTGCGTCAGGATCACGTGCGCCTCGCGCTCGCCCTGCTTCATGTCGAGCAGCCGGGCCAGCTTGGCGAACTTGGCCTGGAGCCTGTTCCGCTGCGCCGGGGTGAGTGCCTCGTGCTTGCCTGTGTAATTGACCTTCATGTGTGCCTCTGCGTCGCCCGATCTCGAACGGTTCAGTCGCGAACCCGCCGCTGGTGCGTCGAAGGGATGCGCATGTCCTCGCGGTACTTGGCCACGGTCCGCCGGGTCACCCGGATCCCCATGGCCTGGAGCCGGGCCGTGACCTGGTCGTCGGTCAGGGGATGGGCGTGGTCCTCCTCCTCGATGATCTTCTTGACGATCCGCTTGAGGGTCACCAGGGGCGTAGCGCCGCCGGAAGGCCCCTGGACGGCCTCGGAAAAGAAGTAACGCAGCTCGAAGACCCCTTGCGGGGTGTCGGCGTACTTGTTGGCCACAGCGCGGCTGACGGTGGAAGGATGCACGCCGATCTCCTCGGCGACTTCCTTGATCATCATGGGCCGCAGGCGGTCTATGCCGTGGTCGAGAAACTCGGGCTGCCGCCGGACGATGGCTTCGCAGACTCGCCGGATGGTCTGCTTGCGCTGCTCGATGTTCCGGATCAACTGGAGGGCCGAGACGTACCGCTCCTTGACGTAGTTGCGAATTTCCTTGCTGGGCTCCCGGCCGCGGTCCAGCATGCGGCGATATTGCCCGTTGAGCCGCAACTGGGGCATATCCTCGTCGTTCAATTGAATCACGTAGTCGTCGCCCTGCTTGGCGATGTAGACGTCGGGCTCGACTTGGCGCGCGCCAGGGCCCGAGTAGCGCAACCCGGGCCGCGGGTTCAGATGCCGGATCACCTCGACCGCGGTCTGGATGTGCTCCAAGGGCCGGCCCAAGATCCTGGCCAGCTCACGGTACTGGCGCAGCTCCAGCAACTTCAGATGCTCCGAGACGATCTGCCAGGCCACGCCGCCGCGACCGTTCCGGCTCTCCAGTTGCATCAGCAGGCACTCGCGCACGTCGCGGGCGCCCACCCCGGCCGGGTCCAGGGACTGGACCAGGAGCAGCGCCGCTTCCAAATCCTCCGGCGAGTGCTCGCCCGCGGCGGCTATCTCCTCCAGCGAGGCCGTCAGGTACCCGCTCTCGTCCAGGTTGCCGATGATGGAATCCGCCGCCTCATGAATCGGGTCGGCCACCGCCAGCATACTGAGCTGCGAGCGCAGATGGTCCGGCAAGGTGACGGGGGCGGAAACAAAACTCTCCGCCGGTGGTCTCTCGACTTGCTCGGCGGAGGGGCTCCTGTATCCGGGATCCAGGTACTCGTCGAAGAAGGTGCCGAAATCGATCTCGTCGAACGGGTCGGTGGCCTTCTCCTGAGGGGCCTCGGCTTCGGCGGGGGTCTCCGGCGCCGGCGGGGCCGGCGGGAGGCGAGTGTCCGCTTCGGAGAACTCGTCAGGGGCCTCGGCCGGAGCATCGGCTGGCGCATATCCGGCGCCATCGGTGGCCTCCAGAATGGATTGATCGGCCGGCTGAACCTCCCGCTCAGCCTCCAGCAGGGACTGAACCTCTTCCGGGCTCAGCTCCTCACCGCCGTCCTCACCGGCTTCTTCCAGCACCGGGTTCTGCGCGATTTCCTGGGTGATCATCTCGCGCAGCTCCAGGCGGTTAAGCTGGAGAACGGTCACCAGCTGCACCAAGCTAGGCGTCAGAATCTGCTTTTGGGTGATCTTGAGCTGGAGCCTGGGCGACAGCGTGCTCATCTGGCTCAATGATAGCAGACGGAGGCTGGGACCAGAACCCGGTGATTGCCCTTACTCGGGGGCGGGATGGGGCTCCGAAAGGTTGAAACTCTCCCCCAGGTAGACCCGCTTGACCTCCGGGTCGCGCCCCAGGGCCTCGGGGGTGCCGGCGCGGAATATCCGGCCGTTGTTGATGATGTAGGCGCGGTCAGTCACGGCCAAGGTCTCGCGCACGTTGTGATCCGTCACCAGGATACCGATGCCGGAGCGCTTCAGGTCCGCGATGATGCGCTGTAACTCGAGCACCTGAATCGGGTCGATGCCCGAGAACGGCTCGTCCAGCAGCAGGAAGGCCGGCTGGATGACCAGCGCCCGGGCAATCTCGACCCGCCGCCGCTCGCCCCCGGACAGCATGTACCCCTTGCTCTGCCGCACCCTTTCCAGGCCAAGCTGCTCGACCAACTGGGCCAGGCGCGCGCGGCGCTGGCCGGGGTTCAGCGGCAGCGTCTCCAGGATAGCCAGGAGGTTCTCTTCCACGGTCAGCTTGCGGAAGATCGAGGGCTCCTGGGCCAGGTAGCCGATGCCGCGGCGCGAGCGCCGGTACATAGGCAGTTCGGTGATGTCCTCCTGGTCCAGCATCACCCGCCCGGAATCCGGGCTGATCAGCCCCACGATCATGTGGAAAGACGTGGTCTTCCCCGCCCCGTTGGGGCCCAGTAACCCCACCACCTGGCCCTGCTCGATGGCGATGGACAGGTTGTCCACGACGCGCCGGCCGCGATAGCTTTTGGAGATTTCCTCGGTGTGCAGCTTGCTCATTTTTGGCGGCGGAGACGACTGACTACCGGGCGCTGTTCGTCGCCGTTGATGAGCAGCTTATCGTCATCCGCCCAGTACGTCAACCGCTCCCCCCGGCTCTGGCCGCGCAGGCTGTCCGCGAGCGACGGGGCGCCTCCCCAGAGAACGATCCTGGAGTCGTCGGCGTAATACTCGGCGTGCTCGGCGAGGCCCTTGCGGACCCGGTCCGGGGTCTGCTCGACCACCTCGACCTGGCCGTCGGCGCAGGCCCGGTCCAAGGAGGATTGCGCGCTGGCCTCGCGGAAGTACGCGCGAATCTGGCCGGCTCTGACCTCCAAAGCCGCCCGGCGCAGGCGAGCGCCGCCGGAGTAGCGCGCCAGACGATCCGCTTCGGTGTAGTTCAGATCGGCCGACTCGACCACCGCAAAGACCGGCGGCCCTTTTCGCTTGGCGGCGTCGGAGCCTCCCTTGGGCGCATCCGCAAACTGAGTCCAGACCCCGCCGTGAGCTTCCAGGCGCCGGGCGGCGCGATCAATGTCTACGGTTTCAGCGCGCAGGCGGTTGGCGCCCTGCCAGAGGACGGCGCTGCCTTCATAGCGCACCTTCTGACGGCGCTCCGTCGTGATCATCCGCCCGGCCCGGGCCTCCAGGGGCTCATCGGTGGAAAGCAGCCCCGAGGAGCCGCCTTTCCGCTCCGGCAAGCGGCTCGAGATCACCTTGCCCTGCGCCGTTACATCTCCGGTGCGTTGCTCCAGGCGGATCCAGTCGGCCGCGGTCGAGCCGGCGGCATCCCAGACCCGCGCGTTCTGCTCCAGCGTGATCACCTCGCGGGCTTCCTCGAGGACCGCCCGTCCGGCCTGCGCCTTGCGGGCGCCTTCCTCGTACCGGAAATCGCCCCACTGCTCCAGGCGCGCCAGTTGGCCGGTCTGGGAGTCGAACTCCGCGGCCAAGTCTTTGCTCGAGGTCAGCGCCGGCGGCGGGACGGGCTTTCCCTTGGGCGGCGCCGGGCCTTCGCTGGAAGTGCGAACCTCGACCGCGCGTATCGAGCGGACACGGTTCTCCGGCCCGTAGCTGATCCACATCCGCTCGCCCGCCATGCGACGGTGGCGCTGCTCGGGCCGATTCGGCAGGAATTCCACCTCGCCGGGAGCCTGCGTCTCGACCGAGTCGATCTCGCGCCCGCCCGGCCGCATGGCAAGCTGGATGACCTCGCTGCGCAGCACGCGCGTCTCCGGAAGCGCCCGGCCCGGACGCGGCAGCGGGACAGACTCCATCGAGCTCGATCCCATCGCCAGGGCCTTCCGGAGCACGCTCTGCCCGGAGGACAGATCAAAATCCAGGTCCACGCGTTCGGCTCGCACGGTGGTGCGCGCCTCCGAGAGCGCCACCAGGTTGGCTTTGCCGTCGGCGGTGATCTTCTCGACCTCGCCGCGCGGGGAGAAGTGCATGGTGAGGTGTTCGGCGGCGTACTCCAGTTGCCGGTCCGGGTAGCGATCAGTGCCCCGCGCCTGCCGGGCTTCGACCTTCTGGATGGCGCCGTCAGCAAGGAAGACCAAAGCGCCGGCGGCCTCCAGCACGGTGTTCTCACGGGTCAGCCGCGCCCAGGGGGACAAGGAAACCAGGGCGTCTCGCTCCCTGTAGATCAGTTCCCCAGCCGCCAGCTTCATCGGCTTGCTGGCGGGGTCGCGCCCGCGCCAGTTGAGCTCCACCTGGCTCTTCATGTGCAGCTCACGCGTGCCGGGATCGTAGGAAGCGCCCACGGCCTGGCCCTGGCCCTGGTCAAAGCTGAAGGCGGCCAAGCGTTCGGTCGAGGCCCTGCCGGTGCGGCTTTCGAAGGTCACGCCCGAGCTGCGAACCAGCACCAGCCGCCCCTGCGCCGGGCCTTGGGCGGGCAGCCCCATGGTGATCTCGACTTCCCCCTCCGAGTACAAGCTGCCCTGGGCCACGTCGAACTCCGCGCGGGCGCTCTTGACGCCGTCGAAGCGGCTACCGTCGTTGTGGTAGAGGCGCAGATCGACGCGCTCCAGCTCGAAGCGGCCGCCCACTTGTCGGAACTGCTTCGCCCGGACTTCAACTACCGGGCGGCCGCCAGCGGTGTGCGACCATACCCAGTCGCTGGCCACGGCCTCGACCTCTCTGGGCAGGGCCTGGGGCGGCGGAGGCGCTTGCCGGGCCAGCCGCTCTCTCCGGGAGTAGTAGCTGACCGCGACTGCTCCCAGGATCACAACAATGGCCGCCAGCAGCAGGCCCCGCTTGCGCCGCATCGACTCCCACTATGGCACAAAACCCGCAAAACCCGGGGACGGGAAGGTGTGAAAAAACCGGTGGACAGGCGGAACCGCCTGTCCCACGGCCGGCTAAGTGCCTCCGTGGCAGTGTGGGACAGGCAGTTCTGCCTGTCCGTTGGAGCTGTCACCCGGTTTTTTCACAGCTTCCGGTCCGCGTGATTCCCCCGGGCGCCCTCCTTACGGCTGCCGCAGCTTCTCGAGTTGCTTGGCGGCGTTGGCGTTCTTCGGATCCACTTCCAGCGCTTTCTGGTAGTACTGGATGGCCACCGCCTTCTGGCCATCCTTCGCGTAAGCCTCCGCCAGGCTGTCGTAAACGTTCGACGACTTCGGGTAGGCCTCCGCGTTCAGCTTGAAAACCTCGATCGCCTCCTTGGTCTTCTTGGCCTCGTTCATCAAAGCGTAGCCCAGGGTGTTCAGCTCGGGCTCCCGGAAATCGTATTGCTCCGGCTGTTCCGCCCTAAGCTTGCGGTAGTGCGCGGCCGCCGCCTGGACACCCTGCTCCTTGATCGCCTGGTAGAGCACCTGGGCGATGGAGGGTTTCGGCGGCCGCGGCTGTTGGCCGTACAGGATCGCCATGATCCCATCGTTGATCTGGCTGAGTCGGGACCGGCCCGGCGTGTTGCTCAGCAGCACGATCAGGTGCCGCTCGCCGGTCAGCCGGGTCAGCAGGGTGGCGAAGCCGTTGATGCCGCCTCCATGCGCGATTCGCGGGACCTTCCGATCCAGGCCGGGAATCGTCGCCGGGTCGATGAACCATCCGTATCCGTAATTGCCCCGGCCGGGCTGGAACATCCGCTCCTTGGATTGCGGCGCGAGCAGCTTGTCGGTGTACAGCGCCTGGTCCCACACGTAGAGGTCTTCCACCGTGGAGTACAGGGCTCCGGCCGAAAACGGGATCGACATGTCCAGGTAGGCGGCGTTCACGTAACCATCCAGGACCGGACGGTAGCCCGAGGCCCGCCTGGGCAGGATCGGATCGTGGTGATCGTAGCCGGTGTTCTTCATCCCCAGCGGCGCCAGGATGCGCTCCTGAAGCACCGCCTCGTAAGGCTGGCCGGTCACCTTCTCGATGAGCACGCCCAGCAGGTGATAGCCCGAGTTGTTGTAGGCGAAGCGCGAGCCGGGCTCGAACTCCAGATCCTTGTCCCAAAACAGCTTGGTGAGTTCCAGCGGCGCATACGGATCGCGGCTGCGTTGGGCGAAGAAGTCCGGGAAACCGGTGTAGCTCGGGATGCCCGAGGTGTGATTCAACAACTGGTGGATGGTGACGCGCTCCCCCACCTTCTTCGGGTACTCGGGCAGGTAGTCGCTGATCTTGCCCTCGAGCTTGAGCTTGCCTTGTTCGACCAGTTGCAGCACCAGCACCGCGGTGAACTGCTTGGTGATCGAGCCCAGGCGGAACTTGGTGTCCGGGGTGTTGGGGATACCGAACTCGCAGTTGGCCAGACCGTAGCCTTTCTTGAGGATCACTTGGCCCTTCTCGGCCACCAGCGCCGAGCCGTGGAACTGGTCCAGTTGGTGGTAGGCGGTGAGCAGGTCGTCGATTAGCCGGGCGCGCTCGCTCTGAGCGGCGGCCACGGGCAACAACAGCAACAGGATCGCCAGCAGGTGGAACGCACGGCGCGTCATGTCAGGCCTCCGGAGAGAGTCTCCATTGTACTAGCGAAACCCTGCCACAGAAGGAGACCGGGCGTGGTATAGTTCTGGGAATCAAGGAGGACTGCATGTCATCCCACACTCGGATCCTGATTGGGGCTCTGCTGGCCGCCGGCGCGCTCCCCGCCGCGCCCCCTACTCCGCCCGCGCATTGGACCGACGGCTACGTGCTGGCCAACGGCATCCGCGTCCATTACTGGCGCACGGGCGGCAACAAGCCGTCCCTGGTGCTTGCGCACGGCTCCTCCGATGACGGCCTGTGCTGGACCAACCTCGCCAAGGAGCTGGAGGCGAGTTTCGACATCATCATGCCCGGCGCGCGTGGCCACGGCCTCTCCGACCCCCCCAAGCCCTCCGACCCCCCGGACGTTCAGGCCGAAGACCTGGCCGGACTCATTCGCGAGCTGAAACTGGTCAAGCCCATCGTCATGGGGCACTCCATGGGCAGTGCCTCGGTCGCCTGGTTCGCCGCCAAGTATCCCGATATCCCCCGCGCGGTTATCCTGGAGGACCCGGGCCTCGTTCCACGCACCCCCGGCGCCCCTGGCCCCCCGGGCGTTCCGACCGATCCCGAAAAGCGCCGTGCCGCCGTCTTCGCGCGCAACAACATGACCTACGAGCAGATCGTCGCAGACTGCCAGAAGAACACTCCGAAGTGGGGCCTCTCCGAGTGCGAATTCTGGGCGCCGTCGAAACGCCGCCACCACCCCGACACCGCGCTGGTCAGCCTCGGCACCCGTCCGCCCATGAGCGAGCTGTTCGCCAAGATTACCGCCCCGACGCTCATCCTCAAAGCCGACGCCCAAGGCGAGCTCAGAAAGCAGAACGAGGACATCGCCCGCCTGCTCAAGAACGGCAAGATCGTCCACATCGAAGGCGCCGGACACAACGTCCGCCGCGACCAGAAGCCGCGCACCTTGGCCGTCCTGAAGGAGTTCTTCGGCGGGTTGGACAAGTGAATCTGATCGGCGCCCCGGTTGGCGGCTACTGCCGCTGAGGGGCCTGACGCCGGGCAGCGCGCATCCGCGTGAACACTTCCGCGAGGAAATCCAGCTCCTTGGCGCGGATGCCGGAGCGAACTTGAGTCGTATCCCCGAACTCCAGGTACTGATCCGACGCGGCCTTGTACGTCGGCCAGGCGGGGAGTCCCGGCCCATTGGGGTCCCCAGTCGCCGCAAAGCGCACCCAGGCGGCGCTCATCTCCCGGGAGAGCGCGCGGTCACGGTCGTCATAGGCAGCCGGGCCAGCCCCCAGAACGGCAGAAAGCGGGACGGAGAGGTTGGCAAACACATACGGTATCTCCGCGGCGTGAAAGGCCCCTAACCGCATTGGCCCGCTCGCGCGGCTGACCCGCGTGAAGTGGTAAGCGTACGCCTTGGCGTTCTTCCGCCCAACGGCCCGCAGCATTGACCGGGCGCCATAAAGGAAGCGGCTGTCGGCGATCAGGCGGCCGAGAGCGGATCGCACTTCAGCATCGCTGGCGGCGGGATAGAGAGCCAGCAGCCGGTCCGCGCTCTCTCCATAGCGGCTCCTCACGTAGTCGCGGTACGCTCCCAGCGTCCTGCCCTGGGGCGGATTCAAGAGCATGAACAGCGTCCCCTCATCGGCGTTCGCGCCAGTCAGCAACGGAACATTGTGAAGCCGGCCAGCGTCCAGTGACTCCTCCGGATCATCGGGCAACACAAACCCATCCACAATGGGGCGGTACTGTGTCCCCTCGCCCGCGGGTTTGTCGGAAAACAGGTCGGTCCCCAGGGGCCCAGCCAGCGCCAGGATCTCCGCCGTGGTCTTAGCCCGCAGGGCCGCCAGATCCTCCCCGAGCGCCTGGCCGAGTTTCTCCGCTGGCATATAGCCATACCACGTCTCGCTCCGGTGCCGGATCGGGGTAGAGGCTGCGCCGCCGCTCTCGGCGATCGCCCTCTGGAATAAGCCCTTGGCCAACGGGGATACCAGCAACAGGTAGACGCTGGCTCCCCCGGCGGACTCTCCAAAGATAGTCACCCGCTTCGAATCACCGCCGAAGGCGGCGATGTTCCGCTTCACCCACTTCAGCGCCGTAATCTGGTCCAGCAGCCCGTAGTTGCCGGAAGAACGATGCGGTGATTCCTGGGTCAGCCGCGGATGCGCCAGAAACCCGAACACACCCAGGCGATAGTTGATGGTAACCACCACCACGCCTTGGCGCGCCAGCGACTCACCGCTGTAAACAGGTTGCGAACTTGCGCCCTGGATGAAGCCGCCACCGTAGATCCAGACCATCACCGGCAGTTTCTCCCCCGCCTTCTTGGCCGGCGTCCAGACATTCAGCGTCAGGCAGTCCTCGCTCTGATTTGGGAAGCTTCCCATCAGGCTGGCCGGTTGGGCGCAGGCCGGTCCGAACTCGGTGGCCTGCCGCACCCCCTGCCAGGGTTGTGGAGCCTGTGGCGGCTTCCAGCGCAGATCACCCACCGGAGGAGCC
Source organism: uncultured Solibacteraceae bacterium (assembly GCA_964353255.1). Lineage (GTDB taxonomy): Bacteria > Acidobacteriota > Terriglobia > Bryobacterales > Bryobacteraceae > VFZS01. The sequence continues at coordinate 12,949 of CAYGVJ010000031.1, forward strand.
GCGTACGGGATGCCCTTGAATACCTGGACCTCGCCGCCGCTTCCGGCCACCAGGCCGGATTCCGTCTTGACGGGACCCTTCAGCGCACCTGCCGCCGGGAGGATCTGAACGACAACAACCACCAAAACGCGCCCAAGCACCTTTGCTGAGATCTTCATCTGAGCCTCCCAAGAAACTGTAAGTATACGTCTCCTCTCCGGTCGCTTGGACCGTTCGCGATACACTGAAGCTTGGGATCTTGACCTCGGTGCCCGACTGGCTCACCAGCACGCTCATCCAGTACCCCATCCTCACGCGAGGCGCCAAGTGGAGAGGCAACCTCGGCAGCCGCCGCTGGAGATCCCCGCTCAGGACGGCTCGCCGAAGTGGCCCAGCACGCGGAGCGCAAAGTAGGTCAGCCATTTGCTCGGCTTCCCCTTCTCCTCGACGTCCGCCCGCATCTTGCCGTTCAAGGAACTCTCCATGATCCAGTTGCCATCCGGCGTCATCTTGTCTCGGATGACCTGGAGCGGCCGGGCCAGGCGGGCCGACATCGGCGTGTCCAGCTCGGCGAGCGCGTACATGGCTTCGAGGATGTCCGAATTGTAGTGCAGCGGAAAGCCAAACTTGAGCCAGCCTGGCTTGGGCTTCGGCTTTACGATTCCCTTTTTGGCAAGCAAGCGCTCCCGTTGATTGGCACTCCACTGCCGTATGGTTTGACCACGGGCCAGCTCGCCGCGTCCCGGCTTGCGTTCCAGGATCCGTTGCCACTCCTTCTGATTTCCAGGCACGTACACAAAGACTTCGTGCTCCAGCAGGCGACCGACCAGAGTCTTGATCGCCGACCTCAACGCCCGGCTCCGACCCTGCGGCGGCGCCAAGGAGAAACACAGCAGCAGCTTGGGCTGAGCCATGTAGCAGCGAGGCAGCAGGGAGTAGTCCATGACGCGGCAGTCGATGCCGCCGTCGCTTACGATCCTCCGCGCTAGAGCCTCTCTCTCCTGCTCGACCACAGGATGATTCCCGTAACCCAGACGCGCCAGCGCGGCGAGGATGTTGGCAGTCCCACACTGCCCCCCACCGCTCATCACCCACTTGCGACCGGCCAGCAGGTCGCGGACGCCTGGGGCGATGCGCGGGTCGTTCCCGTCCGCCAGGAAGTGCCCCAGAAAGATCAACTGCCAGTACTTGCCCCTGTATTTCCAGCAGGTCTTGTCGTCGTCATCACGCCAGAACTCGTCCGCATGCGCGAGTATCTCCTGCGTGACTTTGTAGGTCATGAGGCGTGATCTGGCCCGTGCGACTCCAGCGCTCGTTGCCGGCTGCCCCAACAGGTTGCGCAGGGTCAAATAGCGGACCGGAGGATTATCCTCTTCCAGAAGCCAATCGATGACCTTCCCAGCGGGTCGCTTGCCTCCCACGGGGCTTTCCTCCCGAGTCGAGATCTCTGCTGCGGGCCTCCAGGACGCGGCCGGCACCAGTATACCCCGGGCCGGGGACTGCGGGCTTCAGCGGGTGCTGAAAAAGGCCCACTTCAAGGCCCGAGGACGACAAGCTAAAGCATGTCCCACAACGCCAAATCAGGCATTTGCGCGCCCACGTAGGACATGCTTCAGCTTGTCCAAGGCCTTTTTCAGCACCCGCTGAAGCGCGCGCCACCGCACGCCACTTTTGGGATAATTGAAAGTCCCGCATGTTGAGCCAGAAGTTGAAGGAACACGGGGTGGTCGGGGCCGGGGGGGCGGGTTTCCCCACCTGCGTGAAGGCCGAGGCCCGCGTCGAGTTCGTGCTGGCCAACGGGGCCGAGTGCGAGCCGCTGATTCACAAAGACGTGGAAATCATGGAACATTTCCCCGCCGAGATCGTCTCTGGGATTCAGTTGATGATGGAAGCCACGGGTGCGCGGCGGGCCAAGTTTGGCATCAAGGAGAAGAACGCCGCCGCGCTCGAAGCCATCGAGACGGCTGCGCGCTCCCGCCCCATCGACCTGGTGCCGCTGGGCGACTTCTATCCCTCGGGAGACGAATACGAGCTGGTCCACCTGACCACCGGCCGGCTCATTCCGCCCGCCGGGCTTCCGCTCCAGGTGGGCTGCGTGGTCAACAACGTCGAGACGCTCTACAACGTCCACTTCGCCAACGAGGGCGTCCCGGTCACTGACAAATTTTTGACTGTCTCCGGCGCGGTCCGGCAGCCGAAGACAGTGCGCGTGCCGCTGGGGACCTCCTTCCGTCAGGTGATCGAGCTGGCCGGCGGCGCCACGACTCCGGGTTTCGGCATCCTGGTCAGCGGCGTCCTGATGGGCACGCTGACCTTCGATCTCGACGAGGTCGTCACCAAGACCACGGCCGGGCTGATCGTCCTGCCGCGCGAGCATTACCTGGTGCGGCGCAGGGACCGGTCTCCGGAGAGCATGAACCGGATCGGGAAGTCGGCCTGCGACCAGTGCACCTACTGCACCGAGTTCTGCCCGCGCTACTTGCTGGGCTACGAGGTCGAGCCGCACAAGGTGATGCGCAGCCTGGGCTTCACCCTGACCGGCGCGCGGAACTGGAACCAGTGGGGGCAACTGTGCTGCGCTTGCGGCCTCTGTACGCTGTACGCCTGTCCGGAGGACCTCTACCCCAAGGAAGCCTGCGACCAGGCCAAAGCCGATCTGCGCGCCGCCGGGATCAAGTTCGAGCAGCAGAGCGCGGTCCGCGTGCACCCGCTGAAAGAGGCGCGGCGTACGCCGCTGGCCGCGCTGCGGCGCAAGCTGAATATCGAGGAGTACGAGCGACCGGCGCCGCTCGACAGTGTGCGGGTGTCGCCCGAGCGGGTCAGGATCAAGCTCTCCCAGCACGCCGGACGGCCCGCGCGGCCGGTGGTGAAGCGCGGCGACAAGGTGACCAAGGGCACAGTTGTCGGCAGGATGGAGGCGGGCGAACTGGGAGCCAACGTTCATTCCAGCATCGACGGCACGGTCACGGCGGTCACCGAGGCCTACGTCGAGGTAACGAGGTAGCGCGGATGGCGAAAAACTCGATCGGCCTGGTGGAGCTGGGCAGCATCGCCGCCGGTTTTGAGGCCTGCGACGCCATGCTCAAGACCGCCGACGTCGAGCTGGTGCTGGCCCGGTCAGTCTGCTCAGGCAAGTACGTGGTGCTGGTGCGGGGCGACGTGGCGGCGGTGGAGTCCAGCGTGAAAGCGGGAGCGCGCGCCGCCGGCTTCGCCGTCATCGACACCTTCGTCATCCCGAACGTTCACGAGTCGGTTTTCCCGGCCATCAGCGGGACCACGAAAGTGGAAGAGCTGGAGGCGCTGGGGGTACTGGAATCCTTCTCGGTGGCTTCGCTCATCGAGGCCGCCGACGCGGCCGCCAAGGCGGCCCTGGTGCAATTGATCGAGATCCGGCTGGCCATGGCGCTCGGCGGCAAGGCGTTCGTGACGCTGACGGGCAGCGTGGCGGCGGTCCAAAGCGCGGTGGAGGCCGGGGCGCAGGTTCTCTCGCAGAAGGGCCTGCTGGTCAACAAGGTGGTCATTCCCGCTCCCCGCCCGGAGTTGTTGAAGGAAATGATCTGAGAGCGTAGGGTAAGCCTCCCGGCTTGCCAGACTCATTGGAGGAACAGAATGCAACATCATCGCAAGATGCTGTGCCTGCTGGCGCTCGCCGCGGCGGCGGCGCTCATCGGCCCGGCGTGCGCGCAAGACGAATTCCGGGACCTCCAGGCCCGGACAACCGAGTTCACCCTGGCCAACGGCATGAAGTTCATAGTGGTGGAACGGCACCAGGCCCCGGTGGCCAGCTTCCTAACCTACGCCGACGCGGGCGCAGCCCAGGAAACCAAGGGCATCACCGGCCTGGCGCACCTGTTCGAGCACATGGCCTTCCGGGGCACCAGCACGGTCGGCACCAAAGACTGGGCCAAAGAGCGGGTGATCCTGGATAAGGTCGAAAAGGCCTATGCCGCCATACGCGATGAGAAGCGCAAGGGGCCGAAGGCCGACCCGGAGAAGCTCAAGCAGCTCGAACAGGCCTGGAAGGACGTGCGGGAAGAGGCCAAGAAGCTCATGCTCAAGGAGGAGTTCGGCGAGATCATCGAGCGCGCCGGCGGCCGGGGGCTGAACGCCAGCACCGCGGAAGACCGCACCAACTACTTCTTCAGCCTGCCTTCGAACGAAGCCGAGCTGTGGTTTTATCTCGAGTCGGAACGCTTCCGGGATCCGGTTTTCCGGGGTTTCTACGAAGAGCGCGACGTGGTGATGGAGGAGCGGCGGCTGATGGAAAGCCAGCCGCTGGGACGCCTGATCGAGGAGTTCCAGGCGATAGCTTTCAAGGCGCATCCCTACGGCGAAGGAGTGATCGGCCACATGAGCGACCTCCAGAACCTGACTACGGCCGACGGGATCGCGTTCTTCCGCAAGCACTACATCCCCAGCAACCTGATCAGCGTGATCGTGGGAGACGTGGACCCCAAGCGCATACGGGAGCTGGCTGAGACCTACTTCGGACGTCTGCCCAGCGGGCCCAAGCCGGAGCCGCTGCGCACGGTCGAGCCGCCCCAGCAAGGCGAGCGCCGGGTGGCGCTGCAACTCCAGTCGCAGCGAGTGATCCTGATGGGCTATCACAAACCGGACATCAACGATCCGGATAACGCGGTCTACGACTCCATCGGCAGCCTGCTCAGCGACGGGCGCTCCTCGCGGCTCTACCGCGCCTTGGTGCGTGACAAGAAGGTGGCCACGCAAGCCGGCGGCTTTCCGGGTTTCCTCGGCCAGAAGTATCCCGGCTTGTTCCTCTTCTACGGCTTCACCGCCCCGGGCCGCACCAACCAGGAGGTCGAGAAAGCCCTTGACGCCGAGATCGAGCGACTGAAGAACGAACTGGTCAGCCAGGAGGAGCTGGAGGGCATCAAGCGGCGCGCCCGCGCCGCACTGCTCCGCTCGATGGACAGCAATCCCATGCTGGCGATGGTGCTTTCCGAGTATCAGGCGCTCACCGGCGACTGGCGCACCCTGTTCCGCCAGCTCGACAAGATCAACGCGGTCACCCCGCCGGACATCCAGCGCGTGGCCAAGGCCACTTTCACCTGGGAAAACAAGACGGTCGGTACTATCGACCCCATTGAGACGGCATCCCAGTGACGGGTGAGGAGGAACTACGATGCGTGTGACGAAACTGCTTTGCTCCATCCTGATTTCACTGGCCCTGGCGGTGGCGGCGACCGCGCAACAAGCTCCCAAGCCGGAGGCCAAGAAAGCGGCCCCCGCCAAGGCGGCGGCCGGGCAACCCGCCGCCACCTACAAGACTCTGAAGTACCCAGCCTTGAATCAGATCAAGGTGCCCGAGCCGGTGCGGTTCGAGCTGGCCAACGGCATGTTGGTCTACCTGGTGGAGGACCACGAGCTGCCCGTGATCACCGTCTCCGCGACGATCCGGACCGGCTCGCGCTGGGAACCGGTGAATAAGGCCGGCTTGGCCTCCATCACCGGCTCGGTCATGCGCACCGGCGGCACCGCCGCGCGCCCCGGCGACAAGCTGGATGAAGACCTCGACCGGCTGGGCGCCGCAGTCGAGACCGGCATCGGCCAGGACTCCGGCCGCGCCCAGGTCCTGGTACTCAAGGAGGACATCGACCGCGGCCTCACTATCCTGGCCGACATCCTTCAGAACCCGGCGTTCCCCCAGGATAAAATCGACCTGGCCAAGATCCAGCAGCGTGACCAGATCGCCCGGAGGAACGACAATCCCAGTTCGATTGCCTTCCGTGAATTCAACCGGATAATCCTCGGCAAGGACACCGCCTACGGACATATCACCGAATACGACACCATCAGCTCGATCACCCGCGCGGACCTGGTTGCCTTCCACAAGCAGTACTTCCAGCCAGAGAACATGCTTTTGGGAGCGTGGGGCGATTTTAGTGCCCCCGAGATGCGCGCCCGCATCGAGAAAACCCTCGGCGCCTGGAAGCGGGGGGGACGGCCCAAGCCGGCCGCGCCCGAGGTTGACCCCGCAGCACGGAACCGGGCCGGGATTTACTTCATCGGCAAAGAGGACACCCCGCAGTGCTGGGTGGTCATGGGCTTCCTGGGCGGCAAGCGCAACGACCCTGATTTCTACGCCCTGACCGTCATGAACCAGGTCCTGGGCGGAGGGTTTGCTTCCCGGTTATTCGCCAACGTGCGCTCCGAGCAAGGACTGGCCTACACGGTCGGCTCCAATTGGGCCGCGGGCTGGGACCGGCCGGGACTGTTTCAAGCCCTGGGCAGCACCAAGACCGAATCCACGGTCAAGATCCTCAGCTCGATCCGTCACGAGGTCGCCAACATGGCGGAAGCGGGGGCCACCGACGCCGAGCTGACCCGCGCCAAGGACGGGATTCTCAAAGGCTTCGCCTTCGAGTTCGACTCCACTTCCAAGATCGTCCAGCGGATGATGAGCTACGATTACTACGGTTATCCGCGGGACTATCTCCAGCAGTACCAAGCCAACATCGAGAAGGTCACCAAGGCGGACGTGGCCCGCGTGGCCAAGCAGTATCTGAAGCCCGACCAACTTGCCATCCTGGTGGTGGGCAAGGAGAAGGGCATGGACCAGCCGCTCTCCTCGCTCGGCAAGGTGACCAACATCGACGTCACCATCCCCAAGCCCAAGCAGGAGGCCCTGGGCGCGGCGACGGCGGATGCAGTCAACAAGGCTAAGGCGCTGCTCGGGAACCTGCGCCAAGCCATGGGCGGGGCGGCGCTTGACAAGGTCACCGACTACACTTCTGTGGCCAACATGACGCTGTCCACGCCGCAGGGCGAGTTCGCCATCAAGATGGAGCTAACCGCCAATCTGGCCGGCAAGATGCTCAACAAGATGCAAACGCCCATGGGCGAGGTCACCCAGGGCTACGACGGCCAGACCGCCTGGATGCGCACCCCTCAGGGCACGCAGGAGCTGCCCGGCTCGCAGAAAGCCGAGCTCGAGGGGAACCTCTTCCGGGACGAGATCTCGTTGCTCCGCAACCTCGACAACCCGGCCTACACTGTGCAGGCGCTGGGCCCCGCCGAGGTGGAGGGCAAAAGCGTCGAAGGGGTCGCCGTCTCCGATGCCGCGCGCAAGCTGCAAGTCAAGCTGTTCATCGACCCTAAGACTGGCCTGCTCGCCAGGAAGGTTTACACCGCGGCCGTGATGGGGGCGCCGGGCGAGATCGAAGAGATCCACTCGGACTTCCGCGAGGTCGGCGGGGTCAAGCTCGCCCACAAGGTGGTCATGAACCGCGAGGGCAAGAAATTCGCCGAAATGACCGTCACCGAGGTCAAGCTCAACCCCGGCGTCGCGGACGCCGCGTACAAGAAACCCCAGTAGGATAAGACTCCCGTCTTGTCCCCGCGCCGGCCCCGCTCAGCGGGGCCGGTTCGGCACGCCAACAAGCGTGTAGGCCAGGCTGGCCAGCGCCGCCAGCGACAAGCAGCCGCCCCAGGCCGGGTAGAAACTGAGCTGCCCAGCGCCCGTCAGGAGCTTTGTCAGCGACGGTAAGCCGCTCACCGTCGCTACCGCCAGGAGTATTCCGACGATTGCCTCACCGGCGATCAAACCGGAAGCCAGCAGCGTCCCGCGCTCCTCTACCCGCGCACGGGCCTCCGGCGCGCGCCGCGCCGCCAGCCGGTCGCACAGCCACTTCAGCACGCCGCCCAGAAAGATGGCCGAAGTGGTGCGGAACGGCAGGTACATGCCGACCGCGATCAACATGGGGGCGCGCGCCCCGCACGCGATCAGCGCCAAGCCAAAGGCCGCGCCGATGCCCAGCAGCCCCCAGGCCATCTGGCCGCCCACTATGCCCTTGGCGAGCTGCGCCATCAGGCCGGCCTGCGGCGCGGGCAGTTCCGTCCCGCCGATTCCCCCCGTCGCCAGGTTGGCCTCATGCAGCACCACAATCGGCCCTATCAGGAAGAAGGCCAGCGCCACCACGGCGATGATCTCGACCACCTCCATCTTCCAGGGCGTGCCGCCTAGAAGATGCCCAGCCTTGAGGTCTTGAATCAGCGAGCCCGACACGCAGCAGGCGCAGCAGACCACCGCCGCCACCCCCAACACCGCCGCCACGCCGGGGACGCCCGTGACGCCGATCGCCAGCATCACCAGCGCGGCGATCACCAGCGCCGCCAGGGTCAGGCCCGAGACCGGCTGGTTCGAGCTGCCTGTCAGTCCCACCAGGTAGCCGCCCACCGCCGACAGCAGAAACCCCGCGACGCTCATCACCAGGGCGGCCAAGACCGCCGCGCCCCAGCCCCGCGTGAAGTGGTAGTAGATGGCAGTGATGGGCACCAGCAACGCCAGCGTCGCACCGACTACCCACCCCAGGGGGATGTCTCTCTCGGTCTCAGTAGGATAAGTCTCCTGACTTGTCGGGGTCGGAGAAGACCGAAGTCTTATCCCACGTAGCGACTTGGCGAGTGAGGCCCGCATGGAGTACAGCGTGTAGCAGGCCGCCACCAGCATAGTGCCCACGGCGATGGGTCGCACTACGCCCTGCCAGACCGTGTTCGCGATCACGCCCCAGGGCGCATCAGCGGTCGCGCCCAGCCGCCGCGGCAGGTCGGGATCGAAGAACAGCAACAGCGGAATGAGCACCCACCACGCGATAACTCCGCCCGCGGTGTTGATGGAGGCCAGCCGCGGACCGATGATGTAGCCGATGCCGATCAATGCCGGCGAGAGCGCCGGTGTGGACCACAGGATACCGCCGCGGTGGCTCACCTCCCCCAGCAGCCGGTCGTTGAGATCCTGGTGACGAACCAGGGAGCGGGGGAAAGCCAGGAACCCCTGGAGGTATTCCCGGAAGACCTGGAATCCCTGGTCGCTCTTGAGCAACTGAAAGAGGGCGGCGAAGCCCATGGCGCCGAATAGGTAGCGGGGCGCGTCGCCGGCGCGCTCGCCCGCCTTGACGATCTCGGCGCTGGCCACGCTTTCCGGCCAAGGCAGCCCGGCATCCACGCACAGCGGCCGCCGAAGCAGGATGATGAAGAACACGCCGATCAGCCCGCCCACCAGCAGCACCACCGCGGCCTCCCAGTAGTGGGCGCGCAGGTCCGCCCACAGGCGCACGCCGCCTATCTCGACCATCATGAACGCCGGGATGGTGAAGATCGCCCCGGCCACCAGCGCCTCGCCGACCGACGCCGCCGTGCGGGCAATGTTCTGCTCAAGTACCCCGCCCCGGAAGCGCGGCAGGCGGAACAGGGCCAGCGCAATCACGGCCGCCGGGATGGTGGCCGCCACCGTCTGGCCGGCCTTCATCCCCAGGTAGGCGTTGGCCGCCCCGAAAACGAACGCCAGAAACAGCCCCAGGCCGACAGCCTTCACGGTCATCTCCGGGGCAGCGTTGCGAGCGGGCATAGACCCCGACTGTAGCAGAGTCCTCCCGACCGGCAGCGCCGGTGGGTTTCGATAATGATCCATCCGTCAGTATAATGATCCTGTGAGCGTCAAATTCCAGATCACCCTGCCAGACCCTCTGGCCGCCCAGATCCAGATCACCGCCCGGCGCCTGAAAGTCCCGCGTGCGGAGTTCATCCGCGACTGCGTCGAGCACCGGCTGCGCGAACTGAAGAACAATAAGAGGCCCTGGGACCCCTTTGCCTCGATCACCGGCATCGCTGACACCGACGAGACCGATCTCTCCAGCCGCGTGGATGAGATCGTTTACGGCACTGATCCCCCCGAGATGAAAGGCTGGCTGCCCCCATTCGTTCGCCATGACCGTGTTCGTCGATAGCAACTACTTCGTCGCCAGGGTCCTCGCGCGTGACCAGTGGCGAACGCAGGCGATTCAGGCGGCAGAACCAGGTCTCCGCTTCGTGACTTCCGCCCCAGTGATCAACGAGACTATCTCGCTACTCCAAGCCCGTGGCCAGCTCTCGGCAGCTCTCCAGTTCCTCCAAGAGATCCGCGCCAACCCGGAGGTGGAGATCGTCTACCTGGATGCGGCCCTGCAATCCGAAGCGTGGGACCTGTTCTGCCGCTGGGGCGGCTCGGGCGCCGGCGCCGTCGATTGCACCAGCTTCGCCATCATGCGCCGCTTGGGCATCAAGAAGGCCTTCACCTTCGACCGCCACTTCCTCACCGCGGGATTCGAGATCCTGCGTTGAGCCCTACTTCCCCTTCAGCTCGGAAGCCGGGATCACCGGCAGCAGGACGTGCGAGGGGCGGCGCGCGTCGTGGTAGATGGTCTGCTCGGCCTTCACGTACTTGGTCTCGACTTCGTTGTGCCCGCCCGTGTTCAGGTTGCGGGAGAACAGCGGGAAAGACGCGGAGGCCACCTCGACTCGCAGCCGGTGACCGGCGGCAATCGTTATGCCCATCTGCCACAGGTCCAGCGTGTACTCGTAGATCTGGCCGGGCTTAAGCAGTTCCGGCTTGCTCATCGATCGCCGAAAGCGCGCCCGCAACTTCGCGCGACCCAGCGGAATCGGGAACATTTTCCCGTCTTTGTCCACCTCGGTCAGGGTCATGTGCCAATCCGTGTCGCGGGCCGAGGTAGAAGCATAGAGCACCGCCGAGACAGGCCCCGCAAACGTCAGCGGCTCCTTGAGCGGCTCGGAGACATACACCAGGATGTCGCGCCGCGCCTGGGTGACCTTCTCGTGGTGCGCTTCGCGCTCCTTCTTCTTCTCCTCGGCGGAGCGGACGATCTTCTCTTGCTCCTCGGACTCTTCGTAGTAGAAGGGCGCAGGCGTGGGGTCCCCGGGATCGTAGACGTAACGATCGGGCGTTGAGTTGGCCGGCGGCGGCTGGTTGCTCAGGCGCCCGTCGCCCTTGGAGGTGTTGGCCTGGCCACCGCTGACGAGGTACCACTTCTCGAAGCGCGTCACGGGCAGCGGATAGACATCGCCCTCCAGCCACTTGTTCGAACCCATCGCGAAGATCTTCACCAGCGGCTCCTTGGCGATGCCGTTGTCGATGCCTTTCAGCCAGTAATCGAACCAGCGGAGGTAGTCGCGCTGGAGATCGATGATGGCCTGCGGCCCGAAGTCTTCATCACCGATGCGCCGCATGGCTTGGTCGGTGTGCCCCCACGGACCCAGCACCAGCTTCTGGTAGGGATGGCCGCTCTCCTTCATCCGCAGATAGTTCAGCTTGCTGCCGATGCCGTCGCCGTCAAACCAGCCGGACTGGTGGAACACCGGGATGCGTACGTTCTTCAGGCGCTCCAGGAAGTTGGCCTGCTCCCAGTAGGCGTCGTTGGTGGGGTGCTGGATCCACTTGCGCCAGTACGGGTTCTCCTTGCCCAGCACCACCTTGTCCAGGTCGATCACCGGCAGCGGCTGGAGCAGCTTCATGTACTTCTTCTCCATGATCCGGCTCAGCGCGACGCCCCCCAGGTCGGCGGTGGCGTTGCTCTCCAGGATGTCCGCCCACCAGATAGCGCCCAGCGTAAAGAACGTTCCGTACTCGTAGGGAATGTTGTAGAAAGGATCCGGCGGCGCCACGTTGGGGATGATGGTCACCAGGTGCGGCGGGCGCTGGCTGGCCGCCCACCACTGCACCCAGCCCACGTAGGAGCCGCCGATCATGCCCACCTTGCCTGTGGACCAGGGCTGGCTGGCCAGCCACTCGATGGTGTCGTAGCCGTCCTTGGGATCGTTGATGAACGGCTCCCAGGTGCCCGGCGAGGAAAAGCGGCCCCGGCAGTCCTCGACCGCGAAGACGTAGCCGCGCCGCGCATAGTAACGGGCCTGGAGCTCGACCATCTCCTTCTTGTACGGCGTGCGCACCAGGATCACCGGGAACTTGCCTTCGGCCACGGGCAGATAGATGTCGGTGGCGAGCTTCACTCCGTCGCGCATCGGCGCGCCCACGCCGCGCTCCACCTTGACTTCGTACTTGGCCGCAGACAGCAGCGGGTCCACCTGGGGCGCCTGGCGCAACACCTCGTAGCCCTCCCGCACGTAGGCGGCGTACTGGGCGGGCACGTCGGCCAGATACAGCTTGCCCTCGGCGTCCACCCACAGGGTGATGTCCACGCCCGGCAAGCCATAGACGTAGCGCGCAAACTCCATGTCCTTGCCGCCCACCGTGCGCTCGACCTTGTCCTTGTACTCGAGCGAGGCCTCCATCATCACGCCCGGGATGATCAGCAGCGGGAAGCTCTGCTTGCCGCCCTTGCTCTTGTCGTAGAGCCGCACGGCGTGGCTCATCAGCGCGGGCGCGTAATTGCCGAACAGGCGGGCATCAGGCTTGATCTGGACGGTCTCGGTCTTCTCCTTGAACGTCCAACGAAGCTGGCTGCCCTCCCGCACGGTGACGACGGGACCTTGCGGCCCCTTGCCGTCAATCCTCACCCAGCGGCCGTCCTTATCGACGGCGATGACGGTGCTGATGTTGAGCGTCTGGCCCGCCACCGACAGCGTGACCTCGGTGTCGAAGGCTCCGTCCGGCTGCCAGCGGAACTTGAGGGTGCCCAGGCGGTCCTCATTCCGATAAAGCAGGAAAACGCCCTCGTCCTTGAAGCCCGAAATCGGCGCCGGCTGCGCCAGCGCGCACGGGATCATCATGAACCCGCACAGCAACGTACGAACCCACCGCACCATTTGTCTCCTCCTGAAAAGTTCCTACGCTTTCCCGCGCAAAGCGTTCCGCCGAATGGCAGGCGCCACTCACTCCACTGTAACCTGTTTCTTGATGTCCCTTTTCAACCCCGTCCCGCCCCGCGACTTCTGGTCGCGCTTCCGCCCCACGCTGGCCTACTGGATGCAGACCGAAGTCCACGTTTACGGCTTCTCGATCGCCGCCAACGTGCTGCTGTCCTTCTTCCCCTTTCTGATCGTCATCTTCTCAGTGTGCCGCCACACCCTGGGCTGGACGGCGACGGTGGATGCCATCGACCTGGTGCTCAGCGACTACTTCCCGGGACAACTGGGAGACAAAGGGGCGTTCCTGGATTTCATCCGCCGCAACCTGCTGGCCACGGCGGGGTCACGGCGGACGCTCGAAGTGGTCTCGCTGCTGCTGTTGCTGTTCACGGCTAACGGCATCTTCGAGCCGCTGGAGGTGGCCTTCAACCGGGTCTGGGGCATCACCCGGAACCGCAGCTACGTGAGGAACCAACTGATCAGCCTGGGCCTGATCTTCGCCTGCGGCACGCTGGCTCTGATCTCCGCGGTGCTGACCGGCGTGAACGTGAAGTGGCTGGGCGAAACTTCCACCTGGGCCCGCTTCGTGGAGGTGACCATCCTCAAGCTGGCCGCCATACCGCTGTCCATCCTGGGTCTGTTTCTCATCTACTGGCTGCTGCCTAATGGCCGGATCGCGCCGCGGCAGGTCCTGCCGGCGGCAATTGTGGTGGGCCTGGCTCTGGAGGTGCTGAAACACATCAACATGCTGACCTGGCCCCTGTGGCGCAGCAAGCTGGTAGCCGAGTACGGTCCTTTCACCTACTCGGTGACCATCCTGCTGTGGGGCTTCCTGGGGGCGATGGTCGTGCTGGCCGGAGCGGAGTGGACGGCGCGGCGGCGCCCGGCGGAGGGAGCAGACCCGTCGGCCCAATTGCAGACTGAGGGGCGAAGCCCCTATACTTGATGTTTATCACCCAGCCCAACCGCGGGAATCTCTTAATCTGAGGAATGGTTCGATGCCCCAATCAGGCCATGTGAGCCGGCGCGACTTGCTCCGAGGCGCCGGGAGTGTAACTGCCGCCGCTGCCGCCGTCAGACTCCAGGGGGCGCCGGCGATTCATACCGTCAGAGCCGCTAGCATCCAGGTCCCTTACGGCATTGTGGGGACCGGCAGCCGCGGCCAGTATCTTCTGAATCACCTCTCCAAGATGGACGTGGGCCGCTGCCTGGCCGTTTGCGACATCTATGAGCCGAATCTCAAGAAAGGCGCGGCGGCCGCAGGCAGCAACCCGACGGCCTACAAAGATTATCGCGAGCTGCTGGCGCGCCAGGACCTCGACGCCGTGCTGGTGGTGACGCCGCTGTACATGCACTTCCCCATCGTGCGCGACGCCCTGCTGGCCGGCAAGCACGTCTTCTGCGAGAAGAGCCTGGTATTCAAGCCCGAGGAGGTGCATGCGCTCCGCGCGCTGGCGCGGGAGCGGCCCAAGCAGGTCATCCAGGTCGGGCTCCAGCGCCGCTACAGCCAGTTCTACCAGACCGCCAAGCAGATGATCGACAAGGGCATGCTGGGCAAGGTCACCCACGTTGCCGCCCAATGGAACCGCAACCCGGGCTGGCGGATGAACCCCGACCCCAAGCTCCGGCGGCAGCTCAGTTGGCGGCTGTTCCGCGAGTACTCCGGCGGCCTGACCGCCGAGCTGGGCTCGCACCAGATCGACGTCGCCGACTACATCTTCGGCTCCAGCCCCGAGTACGTGGTCGGCGTGGGCGGCCTGGACTACATCAAGGACGGACGCGACGTCTTCGACAACATCCAGCTCATCTTCAGGTACCCGCAGGGCCAGAAGATGACCTACCAGTCCATCAGCACCAACAAGCACCTGTCTCTCTTCACCGGCGGCCGCACCGAGTTCGGCGAGCTCATCATGGGCACCGATGGCTCCATCGAGATCACCGTGGGCACCGACAACGAGCCGGCCATCGGCCTGTGGTACTACGAGCCCGGCCCGAAGACCGAGAAGGCCCCGGACACCAAAGAGCGGGCGGCCCTGGCAACCGCCACGCTGACCACCACCGCGGGCGGACAGAAGGGCTACCCCATCCTGCTGGCCCGGGACCAGATCAGCGGCAGGGAATCGTTCCTCGACCGCGAAATGAAGTTCGCCCGCCGCTGGCTGTACTCGAAGGGCATCATGGCGCCGCAGGAGGACGCCAACCCGGTCGATACCCAGCTTGCCAGCTTCTTCGAGTGCACGCGGACTGGGAAGCGGCCCGCGGCGGATCTCGAAATAGGCCTGGGCGATTCCACTATGGTCATCCTGGCCAACTTGGCCATGGATGAGGGCCGCGGCGTCTACTTCAGCGAAATCGAGAAGATGGGGCGCACGCCGTCCGCCAAGAAAGCCTAGAAAGTCGGCTCGCCCCGGTAACGCATCTCCCTCAACCGGAACTCCGCCCACCGGTAAGGGCTCGGCAGCCCGGGGAGGTAAAGCTCGAAGCGCAGCGCCTGGTCCTGCGGATCCACTTCTCTCGGGAACACCAGACGCAGGCAGGGATCCGTCGGGGCCGGGGGGAAATGCCCCGTCAGGCGGTACTTGCGCCGCCCAATTCTGAGGACGGATTCCTTTTCCATCCGGCGTATCTCCGCCTCTTCCGTCAGTGCCCGCCCACCGGGCAGGCGGACAGCCAGAACGATGACGCTGCCCTGGTTATCGCGCAGGAACTTGCGGTACTCCTCGCTGACCGTATCCTCGCCGGGGGACGGCGCATGGTTTCGGCGAATGAGTCCCGCTTCGGCCTCCTGGACGGGCCGCGCCGTAGCCAGGTAGACCGGAACGCCGCCGTCGCCGTGCGCGGCGGTCGCCTCCTGGGCCCAGGGCGAGTCGGTGAGCAGTTGCCGGATCTCTTCGTCCGTCCAAGCGGAGGGCGGCCGCGCTTCCCAAAACGGCGGCGCCAGCAGGATCAGCAAGGCCAGCATTCGGCTCTCCCTCTAAAGCCCACACAGTGTTTCAAAATCCACGTTACCGCCGGACAGGATCACGCCGACCGAGCCCACACCGGCCGGCAGTCTGCCGTAGAGCACCGCCGCGGCGCTCACTGCTCCGCTGGGCTCGACCAGGATCTTCAAGCGCGACAACAAGAACTTGACCGTGGCGCGGATCTCGTCCTCGCTCACCAGCAGAATGTCCTCGACCAAGGCTTGAAGAATCGGGAACGTGACTTCGCCGGGGCGGGTGGCGCGCAGGCCGTCCGCCAGGGTGCTCGGCGGAGGTATTTCCACCCGGCGGCCGGCGCGGAAAGACAGAAAAGTGTCGTTGGCGTCTTCAGGTTCCGCGCCGAAGACGCGGATCTGAGGACGGAGGCCCTTGGCGGCTATGGCGCACCCCGAAAGCAGCCCGCCGCCGCCCACCGGGGCGATCAGGGCGTCCAGTTCCGGCGCTTGCTCCAGGAACTCCAGGGCGGCCGTCCCCTGACCGGCGATGGTCCACGGGTGGTCGAAGGGAGGAACCAGGGTGGCGCCGCTGCGCTCGGCGATGCAGGCGGCGATGCTCTCCCGGCTCTCGCGCAGGCGATCATAGGTGACGATGGTGGCGCCTTGGGCTCGGGTGGCCTCCCGCTTCGAGCGCGGGGCGTCGGCCGGCATCACCAGGGTCGCAGGGGCGCCCACATGCCTGGCCGCCAGAGCCACCGCCTGGGCGTGGTTGCCCGAGGAGAAGCTCACCACGCCCCTGCCCAGGTCGGCCGGGGGGATCGAGAAGATGAAGTTCGCGGCGCCGCGGATCTTGAAGGAGCCGCCGCGCTGGAAGTTCTCGCACTTGAAAAAGGCCGGCCGGCCGGCCTGGCTGTCGAAGCTGCGCGAGGTGAGCACTGGGGTGCAGCGGGCGATGGGCCGGATCCGTTGGGCCGCCGCCTGTATCTCCTGGATCCCCACAACCTGCGCCATGCTCGCATTGTACAGGAGCGGGGCGGGCCATCTGGCGGGCAAACGCAATACCAGTGAGAGGAATTGTTTACCGTAACGACTAATTAGTGCTGTCCCAAGCGTCCAACTGTCTCCATCGCCCAGGCGACTTGGACGCGTAAAACCAAGGGACCATCCTGCGTTGCATCGCCACATAGCCGCAGGCTGCAAGCCGGGGAGTGGGGCGGAAGCTGGGACCCGCCCCTCTCCCCGGACCTCCGTTCGCCCCGGCATGCCCCGCCTTGTCTGCGCCCACAGTGTAGAATCAGAGGTGCGCCGCGCGGGCGGTTAGCTCAGCCGGTCAGAGCGCCTGCCTTACAAGCAGGAGGTCGGAGGTTCGAGCCCTCCACCGCCCACCAGGGATTCCAAATCGGAACAGATGCAACCACCCCCCGCTGACCATCGCCACGCTCTCCACCGGCCGCCCCCTCGTGCCGCTTGACAAACACTGCGGGCGACCGTCCACCACACCTTCGACCCGACTCCTCTACCTTTGACCTATCATAGAGAGGAGGAGTTTCAACTGCCGTATGCGCTTCGAACGCATTACGATAGATCCGGCGGTGGCGACGGGAAAGCCATGCATTCGTGGGTTGCGGTTCCCCGTCTCCCGTCTGCTGGGGCTTCTGGCAGCAGGGGAGACCAAGGGGTCCATCCTCAGGGCCTTCCCCTACCTGGAGCCTGAAGACATTGACGAAGCGCTGCGGTATGCAGCCTACCTCGCGGACGAGGAAACGGTCGAGTTCGTTCGATGAAATTCCTCGTCGATATGCCCTTATCGCCCGACGTGGCGGCGTGGCTGGGGGCCCAGGGCCACGATGCCGTGCATGCCACCTGGCTGGGGCTGAATCAGGCCCCCGACTCGGAGATTCTGCGGACTGCCACCGTGGAGGGCCGAGTGTTGATCACAGCAGACCTGGACTTTCCGCGGTTGCTTGCCACTATGCAGGCAGCCGGCCCTGGACTGATCCTTCTCCGCGGAGGCAACTACAGCGAGGCGGAGGCCATTGATGCTGTGCGAAGGGTCTTGGCGGCCATTCGCGACGAGGAATTGCCGAGGTCCATTGTCGTTGTTGATCACGAAAAGATCCGGAGACGAGCGCTACCAGTGTGACCAAGCAGGCGGCGGTCGCGCTGCTTGGTCAGTACAGGAGGTCGGAGGTTCGGGGCATCCACCGCCCGCCAGGGGTCAACGCTCATCGCCCGGTTCGGGGACCAAGGTCCCTTCAAGGAAAGGTGTTGTGACCAGGCAAGTTGAGGCGGTTTGTCAGAGCGGGCTCCTGCCGCCGTTGCAGCCGCTCGCGCTTGGAGAGCGCCAGCGGGTCATACTAAAGCTCTCGGAGCCCCCGGCGGCGGAGAGAGAATCGCGCGATATCGAGTTTCTCCTTCCGACAGCGTATCCCAGCGCAGAGCACTCGCTACTGCCCTTCGCATCGGGGACGCGATTGTGGGATTCTCTTAGAGGTGAGTCCGCAAGAATTCGTCCGGAAATGGCGTCCGTCCACCCTCCGGGAAGATCAGGCGTCGCAGTCGCATTTCAACGACCTCTGCTCGCTGCTGGAAGAGCCGACCCCAACGGAAGCTGATCCCGCTGGCACGTGGTACTGCTTCGAGGCCGGCGCAAAGAAAACCGGTGGGGGGACTGGATGGGCCGACGTGTGGAAGAAGGGCCACTTCGCCTGGGAGTACAAAGGCAAGCACAAGGGCCTCGATGCGGCCTTCGCACAGCTCCAAAGGTACAGGATCGCACTGCAGAACCCGCCCTTGCTGATCGTGTCGGACATGGACACGATCTCGATCCACACCAACTTCACCTACACCGTCGAGCAGGTTTACGACATCAGCCTGGAAGACCTCCTCGTGGAGGACAGGCGCAGCCTGTTGAAGCGTGCCTTCGCGGAGCCGGAAGCACTGAAACCGGGCGTGACCCGCAAGCAGTTGACCGAACAAGCCGCGGCAGAGTTCGCCAAGTTGGCGCAGTCCCTACATACCCGCGGTTACCAGCCCCAGAGGGTAGCGCACTTTGTCAACAAAGTGCTGTTCTGCCTGTTCGCCGAACACATCAGCATTTTGCCTCCGCACCTGTTCACACGCCTTCTGGAAGCGGCGGCAAAGAGCCCCGGGCGGTTCCAGGAGATGGCAACCAAGCTCTTCGCCGCCATGAAAGACGGCGGCGACTTCGGCCCGGAGGTGATCGCCTGGTTCAACGGCGGGCTTTTCGACGACGATGACGCCCTGCCACTCGACAAGCAGGAGATCGAGCTCATCCGTGGTGTTTCGCAGCTGGACTGGAGCGCGATAGAGCCCTCCATTTTCGGGACGCTTTTCGAACGCGGTTTGGACCCGCGCAAACGTAGCCAACTGGGCACCCATTACACGGACCGCCGCTCGATCATGCGCATCGTGGAGCCCGTCGTGCTCGCTCCTCTGCGCCTTGAGTGGGCCGCCACCACGCAGCAGATCGAACAACTCCTTGCTAAGTCGCGCAAGGCTACCAGCAAGAGCACCTCGACCAAGTTTTTCTTCCAGGCGAAGGAGAAGTGCCGCGAATTCTTGAACCGGCTACAGGGCGTCCGTGTCCTCGACCCCGCGTGCGGCTCGGGCAACTTCCTGTATCTGGCGCTCCTGGGCTTGAAGGACCTGAAGCGACAGGTCATCGACGAAGCCGAGCAACTGGGCCTTCCTCCGTTTCTACCCGCGGTCGGCCCGCAGTGCGTCACCGGGATCGAGATCAACCCCTACGCTGCCGAACTGGCGCGCGTCACCATCTGGATCGGACAGATTCAGTGGATGCTCAATCACGGCTTCGGTCTCTCGCGCGACCCGATACTTCAGAAGCTGGACCAGATCAGTTGTCGCGACGCTCTGCTCAACGATGATGGCACGGAAGCGCAGTGGCCAGCCGCGGAGTTCATCGTCGGCAACCCGCCATTCCTGGGCGACAAGAAGATGATCTGCGAGTTGGGCGAGGAGAAGGTGACGCTGCTGCGCGCCAAGTACAAGGGCCGCGTGCCGGGTGGCGCGGACCTGGTCACGTATTGGTACGAGAAAGCCTGGCGGGAGATCGCGGCAGGCCGGGCTCGCCAGGCCGGGCTAGTCGCCACCAACTCTATCCGCGGCGGCCAGAACCGAAAAGTTTTGGACACAATCTGCGAGAGCGGCAGGATCTTCGAGGCATGGAGCGACGAACCCTGGATCCTCGAGGGCGCGGCCGTCCGGGTCTCGATTGTCTGCTTCCAGGCCCCGTGCGATTCTTCGCTGCCCGCCCGTTTAGACGGTAATCAAGTGGTCGAGATCTACGCCGATCTCAAAGCGCGCACAACAGAGCGTGCCGTTGCTGACCTTACCAAGGCACGCCGTTTGCCTGAGAATACCGACTGCTGCTTTCAGGGCCCGGTCAAGGTGGGGGCATTTAACATCCCCGGTCAACTCGCTCGAGAGTGGCTCGCACTTCCCGCGAACCCGAATGGCCGACGCAATTCAGATGTGCTCCGACCATGGGCTAACGGTTTGGACCTGACTCGGAGACCCTCTGACACTTGGATCATCGACTTCGGTGCGATGGGGCAGTCGTCTGCCGCACTGTACGAAGCTCCCTTCGAGTATGTTCGGAACCACGTGAAGCCCTTCCGCGATAAGAACCGCGATCGAGGGCGGCGGCTCAATTGGTGGCTGCATGGCAGATCCGGTGAGGACCTCAGGAGTGCAGTCTCACGGTTGAAGCGCTACATCGCCACGCCCCGAGTGGCGAAGCACAGACTGTTTGTGTGGCTTGAGGGAGCGGTGCTCCCTGATTGCGCGCTTTTCGCGATCGCCCGAGATGACGACACGACCTTCGGCATCCTGCACTCCCGGTTCCACGAGGCATGGGCTCTCCGGCTTGGTACGAGCCTTGAAGACCGGCCACGCTATACGCCGACCTCAACCTTCGAGACCTTCCCCTTCCCTGAAGGCCTGACGCCCAACATCCCAGCCCCGACCTATGCCAACAACCCGCGGGCCACGGTGATCGCCCAGGCCGCCAAACGGCTCAACGGACTTCGTGAAAACTGGCTCAGTCCGCCGGAATTGGTGCACCGCCTGCCCGAGGTTGTACCTGGCTTCCCCGAGCGAGTGATCCCGGCCCATGCGACAGCTGCCCAGCTGCTGAAAACCCGGACGCTGACCAACCTCTACAATCAACGCCCGACGTGGCTCCTCCAGGCACATCAGGAGCTCGATGCGGCCGTAGCGGCCGCTTACGGATGGCCCGCCGACATAGCCACGGAAGAGGTCCTGCTAAGGCTGCTGCAACTCAATCTCGAACGCAGAGCGGCTTGCGCGTCCCTTGCCAAGTGACAGCTCGCACGGAACCTCCCAGCTTTTCACCCGCTGAAAGCGACCGGCGAGTCCAAGTCGGAGAGAGACCAGCAACGTCGCTACCCCAGTATTCCCGCTGTCGGGTACCCGGGGCCTCAGCGTCGGCACAGGGTGTGCTGGTTCCAGTCCCCCGCTCCCAACCAACACCTCGATCGCTTCTCCCGCGCAGCATCCACGTCATCCGCGTGCAGTCGTTCCCTCAACACAAGGTTGCTCCCGCCTTGAGCCCTTGGCAGACCGTCAGCCCGCGACCCTGCGGTACAAGCAGAAGGCGGAAGCTTGGAGCCCTCCACCGCGCACCGGGGTAGCAGGGACGCAGCCTCTCGGGCAACGCACAAGCCGATATGGCGCGGTATACTATCACGCAGGGCAGTAGCAATGTACGTGCTGACCGGACCGCCCGCCATCTTGAATCCGGGGCTCGCCCCCGAGCCAGGGTTCCCGTACCCTCCGGGCCCTGCCGTTTCGGGGGAACGCGACTGGTCCGACGTGGTGGTGAAGGGCCTGTTGTTTGTCGGGGCCGCCTGGCTCACCGCAGAGGTCTTTCGGGGATTATCCCTGCCGCGCAGCAATCGCGCGCCGCGCAACACTTATCGATACGGGCTCTCCGAGGGGAACACCAACGTCCAGTATGGCATCACAAACGATCCGGTTCGGAGGCGCGCTGAGCACGCCGCGGACGGGAAACGTTTCACTTCGATGCGGATCCTTGGTCCCGTGGTGACAAGACAGTCCGCGCTGGCTTGGGAACGGGCCAGCATTGAGGGCTATCAGCGTCGACACGGACGACGTCCCCGGTACAACAAGGTCTGACGCGGGATCAGAGAACCTGGCTAGTCCTTCAGCCTCTTGAGGATGTGATAGCCCAGCCACATGCCGCCGTCCTGCCAGTACACGTAGCGCACCGCGTCCATAACCGCAGTTTAGACGCAATCCCAGGGCCCGACAAACAGGGGACGCCCGCTGTACGCGTACAGAGCGGCCCGGAAGCGATCGACAAGGCGTAAGTGATGCCTGGGGGACACCCTCCGGCGCGTCCTGGGGGCTAGAATCGCCGAATCCGGGGGCCAATGACCCCGAGGAGCGGAACAGGGGTGCTGGCACTTGCCGGCGCCCTTCATCTTTGCTCGGCAGCCGCGGGCCGTCTGACTTCCGATGATCCCCCCTTCTCGGGCACGAGCGGCAGCAACTGCCGGCGGCCCGGGTGTCCGGGGATCTCACGCTAAGAATATTTCAACAAAGTCCTAGTGCAGCTCAGGTATGCCGAAGTAAACCGCAACACTCCTCTTTGGCGCGCCAAACGTGGCTTGGTGTTTGAACGGTACGCCCGCTGCCGAAAACGCTCGCCGTACAGTTTGTTCGCTTTCGGTCACTTCAACCCATGCTCCCCCAGGGGTCGCGCCTTCAAATCCAAGGCCCATGCCGATGCTAACGCCAGGTCGGCGTACGGTCGACATCGCTCGCCGTACACCAACTCCAATGTCCCATTTAGCTTCGCGGAACAGTTGAGCGAAATCAAGAGCAATCACACATATGTCTTCTCTGGACGGGGGGCAAGCAATAGCAATGGGCAGTCGAGGAGAAACATGCGACTGCAGGACTTGGAGAAAGGCCGCACGTCTGCTTGGCGACAACTTCAAAACGGCAATTTCCGACTGCTGTCGGTATTTGTCAATGAACCTAGAAGCGAGGGCAATGCCACACAGCAGCGTTAGGACACCGATGATGATCCGAACGCATCGCGACCGCGAAAGATAGCGCAGGCTTAAGAGTACAGTCACTAGGCCCGCACACACGAGACCCCCGGCAACCAGAAGATTAACGAAGCCACCCATAGCCAGCCCCGCGGTCACAAGGCCAATGGCCAGAGCTACGACTGTAACTTTGACACCGAACGACCACGACGCATTCTCGTGCGGTCGGCTGTTCTTCCGCTGTTTAGGGTTTTCCTTCATCGTGGATTCCGCCTTTGACAACTTCTTTACCAGGATTTCCTCTTTCGCACCCTGGCCACCATTTATCATACATCCAACCGGCTCCGTCGGAGCCGGCCTCGTTAGCGGGAGTCCCCAGTTGGGTCTTGGGGCTGGCTTCCAGCACACCTTGCGGTTCTCGGGCGTGAGGAATGGCCACCGGGCGCAGCGGCCTACAACCCGACTCGGGCAGCCGCGTTGTCCCGAAAGAGCGAAGCGTCCCGGATGTAGCGCCGCACCATCACGGTGCTGCGATGGCCCGTTTGGGCCATGATGTTACGCTCGGTGGCGCCCGCAATCGCGGCGGCCGTGACAAGGCCGGCCCGTAGGCTGTGGCCGGCGAACGTTCGCGCATCCCTGCCGGAAGCCTGGGCTTGGCGTTTGACGATCAGAGCAACCGCCTTGTCGGAGAGACGCCCCGGCTGTACCCGGCCGTGACGATTCACACTCCGAAACAGCGGGCCGGCCCTGATCCCCGCCGCTTCGAGCCAAGCACAGAGGGACCGCACCGGGCAAGTGGCAGGGTTCGACCCGTAGGGGATACCGATCTTTCGGCCTTCGCCTTCCTGGTCGGTTTTTGATCTGCGGAGCGTTACGACCAAGCCATCATTCGTGAAGCTGGCGTCTTCCACATTCAGCCCCACAAGCTCGGAGCGGCGGAAGGCGCCCGCGAAGCCGATGAGCAGGAGTGCCCGGTCCCGTGTGCCGAGTAGGCCCTCCGGCAACGTAGCCAGCATCACGCGGCCTGGTACGCGGGCGAGTTCGGGCTGCTACAGCCGGACTGGTACGTGTTCCCGGGTTGCAGCCGGGCCAGGCCGGTTGATCCGGCGCGGGCGGTGGCGTCGATGAAACGCGCCTGGGAGACTGTGCGGCAGGCCGCGGGCGTTCAATGCAGGCTCCACGACCTGCGGCACACCTTCTGCACCAAGATGGCCGAGGCCGGCGTGCCGGAGGCCACTATGCTTGATATGATGGGACACGTGAGCGCGGCCATGCTGCGGCGATACTCCCACATCCGGGCCAGAGCGCGCCGGGAGGCGATTGACGCGCTGGAGGCCCGCTCGGTTTCAGTTGGGGTCCCCACAAAAGTCCCCACAGTGGACCGTTTCGGGGCGTCCCGATCGCCCGTAACTCAGTGAAAGGGCGGTTAGCTCAGCCGGTCAGAGCGCCTGCCTTACAAGCAGGAGGTCGGAGGTTCGAGCCCTCCACCGCCCACCAGGGGTTTCCGAGGCCCAATGAAGCACCTCAGCTTCGATATCGAGATCTCCAACGTGTTCGACTTGAAGCCCGGCGAGGATCTGCTGGACCACGCGCCGTTTCAGATCGCGGTGGCGGCCACGGTGGACTCCGACGGCAACAGCCGGCTGTGGTACACGGCCGGCGGCGACGGGACGCCCGCTGCGGCGATGGATCGGTCGAAGGCACAGGAACTCCTGGCCTTCCTGCTGAAGATGCAGCAAGAAGGATGGCCATTGTTCGCCTGGAATGGTCTGGGCTTCGATCTACGCTGGATCGGCTACAACGCCGGCGACATGGAAACCGCGGCCAGGGTGGCGCTGGATTCGTACGATCCGATGTTCCAGTTCTTCAACCAGCGCGGGTTTACGGTCGGGCTGGCGGCGGTGGCCGAGGCCATGGGCGTGCGGCAAACCAAACTCATGAATCCCGCCGACGCGCCCCGGGAATGGAGCAAGGGCAACTACCAGCGCGTGATGGACTACGTGATCGGCGACTGCCAGATCACCAACGCGATCGTCGAAGCCATTGCGCGCCGGGGCTGTGTGGCATGGCGCACGCAGAAAGGAACGGTCAGCTCCGAGCCTATGCCGCGGTTCAAGAGCGTCGCCGAAGTCCTGCGCGACCCGGAGCCGGACCAGTCCTGGATGACCGGCGGGGGCCTCAAGCGCAGTAAGTTTACGGGCTGGCTGCCAGCGCACGTTTTGGCCCGCGAGCGCGGGCCCAAAACCCCTCTGTTATAATGCGGGCGTGTTGCGCGCCTGGCCGCCGGCCGCATCAGGCTTGATTCTCCTGGGAGCGCTGGGCCTGTTCGGATCGCAGAACCCGGAGGCGTTTGCTCACCGGAAGGCTGGCGCGGATCTTCTTCAGCGCGGCGAGGTGGAGCAGGCGGTCCGCGAGTTGAAGGCCGCGGTGGCGCTAGATCCCGAATCCGCGGCGGGCCATATGCTGCTGGGCCAGGCCTACGTGGCGCAGCGTTCCCTCAGCCTGATCGCGGAAGCCAAGGCCGAGTTTCAGCAAGCGCTGGACATCGACCCGAGCCTGTTCTGGGCGCGCTTCTACCTGGCCAGGGTCTACATAGACTTCGGCCAGTACGAGAAGGCCAGAGGCGAACTGGAGCGCGGCCTCCAGGACCGGCCGAACGTGCCGCATTTTCTCTCCCTGCTGGGGGAGGTGAACCGCAAGCTGGGCAAGCCCGAGGCGTCGCTGGAGCTGAACCGGAAGGCCATCGAGCTCGACCCGACCATGTCGCCGGCCCACTACTATCGGGCCCTCGCCTACATGGACCTCAAGAAGGATGACGACGCGATCCGCGAGCTGGAGAGCGCCATTCAGTCGAAGCACGTGGCGCCGGAGATGTATCTCACGCTGGGCTCGCTGTACACTCAGCGGAAGCGCTACGCCGAGGCGGAGTCAGTCTGCAAGAAAGCCATCGCGCTCGATCCCTCCCGCGCGGAAGCCTACCTGAACATGGCGCAGCTCGATAACGTCCAGGGCTGGAGCGACAAGGCGCTGGCGGCGGTGCGGCTGGCGGCGCCGGAGGGCAAGAGCTTCCCCACTTCGCCCTACTACCAGCAACTTCAGGGGAACATCGCCTTCGAGCGTGGGCGGGCGTACCAGGCCAAGCGGATGACGGCGCAGGCCATCGAGGCCTTTTCTCAGGCGCTCGAATTCGACCCGAGCCGCAGCGAGACTCACCGGCGACTTTCCGAGCTGTACTCAGAGCAAGGGGACACGCTTCGGGCCCGCCAGCACGCCGCGGCGGCAGAGAAGCTGCCGCGTCTGCCATAGGATGAGCGCGGCAGACCGCTCCCTGACGGTCGCGGCTCGGAACCCACCCGTGCTCAGCGGCTGGCGTTGGCCTCGTCCAGCAGCAGCGTCTGGTCGGCGGGCACGTTCGCCAGCACCTGCTTCTTCCCGCTCGGCCACTCGATCTCCAAACGCGCGATCGTCGTCTCGGAGCCCAGCCCAAAGTAGAGCCGCATGTCGCTGGTGCTGAGGTAGCTGCCGGAGGAATTGATCTCCCGAAGCTGCGTGCGGCCGCCGCTGGTCACTCTCACCTTCGACAGGATGCCGAACCGGTTGCTTTCCCTGCCCCGCGCCCGGATGGCGAGCCAGTGGTTGCGGTTCCCGCCGTCGTTGCGCAACAGCATGGGCCGGTCGCCGCAGTTGGCCACTACGATGTCCAGGTCGCCGTCGTTGTCGAAATCGCCGATGGCGGCGCCGCGCCCCACGTGCTTGACGCGAAACGCCGGGCCGCTCTCCGCCGAAATGTCGCGCAGCCGCCCGCCCCCTACGTTCTCGTACAGCAGGTCGGTCTGCTTGTAAGAGAGCTGGGCATCGTAAAGCTCGACGTTGTCAGTGACGTGCCCGTTCGTGCAGTAGATGTCCAGGTCGCCGTCGTTGTCGAAGTCGAATAGCTTCGTCCCGAACGTCAGCGTCAGGAAGCTGGACTCCAGCCCCACCTTCAGGGTGACGTCCTCGAACTTCAGCTTGCCCAAGTTGCGGTAGAGCGTATTGTACTCGCGGGAAAAGGCCGTCAGGAAGATGTCGGGCAGCCCGTCGCCATCGTAGTCGGCGATCTCCACGCCCATGCCGGCCATCGGCTTGCCGTTCATGTCGAAGCCGACGCCGGCGCCGTAGGTCACGTCGGTGAACGTCCCGTCGCCCTTGTTGCGGTAAAGGAAGTTGCGGACACCATCGTTGCTGACGAAGATGTCCGGCCAGCCGTCCAGGTCCACGTCGCCGACGACCACGCCGAGCCCCTTACCCGCCGGGTTCGCCACACCCGCCTTGCGCGAGACCTCGGTGAAGGCGCCGTCCCGGTTGTTGTGGTAGAGCAGGTCCGGCAGGCCGTCGAACTGCTGCGGGTCGCAGTACATGCGGTAGCCCTCGCGCTTGTAACCGCAGTACGGCGCGCTCTTGATGTCGTAGTCCAGGTAGCGGACGACGTACAGGTCCAGCCAGCCGTCGCGGTCATAGTCCAGCCAGGCCGCGCTGCTCGACCAGCCGCCTCCGCCTACGCCGGCCTTGGCGGTCACGTCCGTGAACGTGCCGTCGCCGTTGTTGTGAAAAAGCTGCCGGTCGCCGTAGCCCCCCACGAAGATGTCCAGGAAGCCGTCGTTGTCGTAGTCACCCACGGCGACGCCGGTCGAGAACATTCCGCTGCCGGCCACCCCGGCCTTGGCGGTGACGTCCACGAACCTGCCGTTGCCCAGATTCCGGAACAAGATGTTGCCGGGGGAGGGCTTGCCGCGCGCCAGATTGGCGCCGTTGGAGAAGAACAGATCGATCCAGCCGTCGTTGTCGTAGTCGATCCAGGCCACGCCGGCGCCGAAGGTCTCCGGCATGAGCTTCTCCTTCGACGCGCCATTCTCGTGCTTGAACGTGGTAAGGCCCGCCTGGGCAGCCACCTCTACGAACTGCACCCGCGGCTCAGGCGCAGATGCGAGCATAAAAGCGATAAGCGGCGGCAGACCAAGCGCACTGAGATGGGCGACCTTCGCCGTTATTCTGACTCCTGACTTCTGACTCCTGCCCCCTGTCCTGTCAGAACTCGATCCGGAACTTCAGGTCGATTTGACGATAGCTCTGCTTCTCCGGCTCGTAGTTCGGCCTGGTCCCGGTGAACATGCCGGGAT
>CAYGVJ010000031.1:40785-42195 GCA_964353255.1 uncultured Solibacteraceae bacterium
TAGCTCTGCTTCTCCGGCTCGTAGTTCGGCCTGGTCCCGGTGAACATGCCGGGATTGGGGTTCTGGACGTTGGTGTTGATGCCCGAGAAGTGGGGACGGTTGAACAGGTTCGAGAATGCGCCGGTGAACGTGGTCCTGAGCCGTTCCGTGATGTGGAAGGTCTTGGCCAGGCTGAGGTGCTGCACCGTGATGCCGTAGCCTTCGAGGCTGTTCTGGATCGCGTTTCCGAAACGGCCCAGCGGCGGCGGAGCGAAAGCCTTCGGGTTGAACCAATGGTCAATGGTCCGGTCAAAGCCGGAGTACGGATTGGCGATGGCGTCGGGCAACCCGCCATTGGTGTTGGTGCCAGAGGGATCGGCGGTGGTGCCGCCAGTGGGCAGGGGCGAGTTGTTGTACCCCGGCGTGATATAGGTGGGCGAGGCGAAGGTGCTGATGAACTGCGTCGTCCATCCGCCGATGACGTGATTCACAACGGCCGGCGCATTCGCCAGGAACCGCCGCTGCCTGCCGAAAGGCAGTTGCCAGGTCATGCTGGTGACCCAGTAGCGCTCGCGGAAGGCGGAGTCGCGCGCCCACTTGTCGGTGATGGCATACGGATTCTCGGTGTTGGCATAGTTGTACATGCTCTTCCCCCAGGTGAAGTTCGAGTTGAAGATGAGGGAACCAACGCGCTTCTGGACTTCAGCCTGGAGAGCGTTGTAGCGCCCTTTGCCGTCGGTCCCGAACACATTGACGTTGTTGAACAAAGAATAGGGCCGCCGGCTCTGGGTGAAGGTGATGGTGCTGGGCTGCGGCTTGTTCATATTGTAGGTGCCGTAGTTGATCCCGGTGGGACGCCCACCCATATAGGACAGGCGGAGACCGAGGTTGTGGATCTCCCGCTCGAGGGTGAAGCTGAACGACCGCATCGTGCCGTTGTGGGTATCGAGCGGCCAAACCGTGACGCTCTGGCTGGCCACCGTAGCGGCGCCCAGGCTGGCCGGGAACGGGTTCGGGAACGATAAGCCCAGTGCGTTGTTGCTGTTGTTGTACGACTCGCCAAACTGGAACGGATCGGACCCCGGCCGGCGGGCCGTGTAACTCCAACTGTCAGTGAATTCACCGTAGCCGCCGCGGATGACCGTCTTGCTGGTGAGCCGGTAGGCCGCCGAGAAACGCGGCCGGAAGCTCTTCTTGTACCCGGCCGGCACGACCTTTCCTGTGATGATGGGCGTCGCTCCGATCGCTTTCGCATACAGCGGATGGACTTTGGACGCCGCATCCGGTGGAACGACGATGGATCCGCTCTTCAGGTCGAAATTGTACATCAAGCCGTCGTCGTAGCTGGCGTTCGCGTAATAATCCCAACGCAGGCCGTAGTCGAGCGTGAGCTTCTGGGTGACTTTGAACGTATCCGCGATGAAGAACCCG